>NZ_JBHXTC010000046.1:0-47289 GCF_042677605.1 Streptomyces sp. NPDC127106
GGGCCCCCGCCCCGGACGAGCGGGGCGAGCGGGGCGAGCGGGGCGAGCGGGGCGATCCCGCCACCGTGGCCCCCGGCTCCGGACCGGCCCCCGCCCCCGGGCCCCCGCCCGGGCGCGTCGCGGCCCCCGCTTCCTGGCGGCGGATCGTCCCGCAGGCGCTGGTCGTGGCCTTCCTCGCGGGCGGCACCACCGCGTTCGTCGCCGCCGACAAGTCCGTCCGCCTCACCGTCGACGGGCAGTCCCGGACCCTCCACACCTTCGCCGACGACGTCGACGAGCTCCTCGCCTCCGAAGGCCTCGGCGTCGGCGCCCACGACCTCGTCGCCCCGGCCCGCGGGGCCGCCCTCGACGACGGCGCCGAGGTGGTCGTCCGCTACGGCCGCCCCCTGCAGCTCACCCTCGACGGGCAGAGCCGCCAGGTCTGGACCACCGCCGACACCGTCGAGGCGGCCCTGCGCCAGTTCGGGATCCGGGTCGAGGGCGCCTACCTCTCCGTCCCGCGCACCGCGGCCGTCCCCCGCGCCGGCCTCACCCTCGCCGTCCGCACCGAGCGCAGCGTCACGTTCATGGCCGACGGCGACGAGATCACCGTCCGCACCAACGCCGCCACCGTCCAGGAGGCCCTCGGCCAGGCCGGCATCACCCTGAACGGCCAGGACACCACCTCCGTCCCGCCCGACTCCTTCCCCCGCGACGGCCAGACCGTCACCGTGCTGCGCATCACCGGCACCCGCGAGGTCCGCGAGGAGCGCATCCCCTTCGAGACCGAGCGCGTCGAGGACGACACCCTGTTCGCCGGCACCGAGCTCGTCGAGCAGCCCGGCCGCACCGGCACGCGGCGCGTCACGTACGTCCTGCGGACCGTCAACGGCGTCCGGCAGACGCCCCGCCAGGTCGCCGAGGAGACCGTCCGCGAGCCCGTCACCCAGCTCGTCAAGGTCGGTACCAAGCCGCTGCCGGCGTCCGTCGCGGGCGCGGAAGGCCTCGACTGGTCGGCGCTGGCCCAGTGCGAGTCGGGCGGGCGGCCCGACGCGACCGACCCGTCGGGCACGTACGGCGGCCTGTACCAGTTCGACGTCCGCACCTGGCAGGCCCTCGGCGGCAGCGGCCGCCCGCAGGACGCTTCGGGCGCGGAGCAGACGTACCGGGCCAAGAAGCTGTACGTGCAACGGGGGGCGACTCCGTGGCCGCACTGCGGCCGTAGGCTTTACCGGTGAGCACCGCAGAGCAGCAGCCCGACAGAACCCCTGACGCCCTCCTCGGCGCGGCCGACATCCGCGAACTGGCCGACGCCCTCGGCGTGCGCCCGACCAAGCAGAAGGGCCAGAACTTCGTCATCGACGCCAACACGGTGCGGCGCATCGTGCGCACCGCCGACGTCCGGCCCGACGACGTGGTCGTCGAGGTCGGGCCCGGGCTGGGTTCGCTGACGCTCGCGCTGCTGGAGGCCGCGGACCGGGTCACCGCCGTCGAGATCGACGACATCCTCGCCGCGGCGCTGCCCGCCACGATCGCGGCGCGCATGCCGGAGCGCAAGGACCGCTTCGCGCTCGTCCACTCCGACGCCCTCCTCGTCGAGGAACTGCCCGGCCCGCCGCCCACCGCGCTCGTCGCGAACCTGCCGTACAACGTGGCCGTGCCGGTGCTGCTGACGATGCTGGACCGCTTCCCCAGCATCGAGCGGACCCTGGTCATGGTGCAGTCCGAGGTCGCCGACCGGCTGGCCGCCCGGCCCGGCAACAAGGTGTACGGGGTCCCCTCGGTCAAGGCGAACTGGTACGCGGACGTGAAGCGGGCCGGCGCGATCGGCCGCAACGTGTTCTGGCCCGCGCCGAACGTGGATTCGGGCCTGGTGTCCCTCGTCCGGCGCACCGAGCCGATCAAGACGACCGCCTCGAAGGCGGAGGTGTTCGCGGTCGTGGACGCGGCGTTCGCGCAGCGCCGCAAGACGCTGCGGGCCGCGCTGTCCGGCTGGGCCGGCTCTGCGGCGGGAGCGGAGGCCGCACTGGTCGCCGCCGGGATCTCGCCGCAGGCGCGCGGCGAGTCGCTGACGGTGGAGGAGTTCGCGGCCATCGCCGAGAACAAGCCGGCGCACGCGGAGAGGCCGGCCCTGTGAGTGCTGCTCTGGACGCGGGCGTGACGGTACGCGTGCCCGCAAAGGTGAACGTGCAGTTGGCGGTGGGCGCGGCCCGGCCGGACGGGTTCCACGACCTGGCGAACGTCTTCCTCGCGGTGTCGCTGTTCGACGAGGTGACGGTCACCCCGGCGGACGAGCTGACGGTGACCTGCTCGGGCCCCGACGCGGACCAGGTCCCCCTGGACCGCACCAACCTCGCGGCGCGGGCGGCGGAGCTCCTCGCGGCCCGGGCCGGCCGCCCCGACTCCGCCGTCCACATCCACATCGCGAAGAACATCCCGGTGGCGGGCGGCATGGCCGGCGGCAGCGCGGACGGGGCCGGCGCGCTGCTGGCCTGCGACCTGCTGTGGGGGCTGGACACGCCGACCGGGGAACTCCTGGACATCTGCGCGGAGCTGGGCAGCGACGTACCGTTCAGCCTGATCGGCGGCGCGGCGCTCGGCACGGGGCGCGGGGAGCTGCTGACTCCGGTCGGGGCGGGCGCGTTCCACTGGGTCTTCGCGGTCGCCGAGGGCGGGCTGTCCACCCCGGCGGTGTTCCGCGAGTTCGACCGGCTGGCCGAGGGGCGGGACGTCCCCGAGCCACAGGCCTCCCCCGCCCTGCTGGCGGCCCTCGCCTCCGGAGACCCCGACGCGCTGGCCGCGACCCTGGCCAACGACCTCCAGCCCGCGGCACTGTCCCTCCGCCCGGAGCTCCAGCGCACGCTGACGGCCGGCACGGAGGCCGGCGCCCTGGCCGGCCTGGTCTCGGGCTCCGGCCCGACCACGGCCTTCCTGGTACGGGACGAGGAAGCAGCGGCCAAGGTCGCCGCGGCCCTCGAAGCCTCGGGCACCTGCCGGGCCACCCGCACCACCACCAGCCCCGCCCCCGGAGCCACGGCCGTCTGACGGCCCGCGCCCCACCCGCGCGGGCCACGGCGGGGGCCTACAGGCAGGTGTGGAGGGCGCGGAGCAGCGCCTGGGCGCGGGGGTCGGCGGTGACCGACTTGGCCAGGGCGTTGGTGACGTAGCCGAAGCCGACGCCGGCCTCCGGGTCGGCGAAGGCGAGCGATCCGCCGCGGCCCGGGTGGCCGAACGACGCCGGGGACAGCATCGGCGAGGCCGGACTGTGCAGCATGTACCCCGGCCCGAAGCGGGTGTTCACCACCAGGACCCGGTCCGGGCCGGCCGAGAGTTCCCGGCCCGCCAGGGCCGCGGTCTGCGGTGTGAACAGGCGGGGTCCGTCCTCCGTGTCGCCCAGCAGTGCCGCGTACAGCCCGGCCAGGGCCCGGGCGGTGCCGATGCCCGCGGAGGCGGGGAGTTCGGCGGCCCGGTATGCGGGGGCGTTCTCGTCGGCGAGCGGGGTGATCGCGGCGAAGGCGCGGCGGGTGAGCGACGCGGGGTCGGCGTAGGCCTCGGAGACGTTCCGCCGCGGCCGGGTCCGCAGGGCCCCCGCCGATTCCGGCGGCTCGACGGCGCCGACCCGCCCGACCCGCCCGGACGCCGCCTCGGTCTCCGGCAGCCCGATCCAGAAGTCGAGGCCGAGCGGCCCGGTGACTTCCTGGGCGAGCCACTTGCCGAGCGAGGCACCGGTGACCCGGAGCACCAGCTCGGACAGCAGCCAGCTGTAGGTCTGGGCGTGGTAACCGTGGGCGGTGCCCGGCTCCCAGAACGCCTGCTGTTCGGCGACGGCCCGTGCTCCGGTCAGCCCGTCCGCGGCCTGCTGCGGCGTGAGCGGCACGTCCAGGGCCGGTACGCCCGCCCGGTGGGCGAGGAGGTCCCGCACGAGGGCCCGCTCCTTGCCGCCGGCCTTGAATTCCGGCCAGTACGCGCCGACGGGCGCATTCAGGTCCAGCAGTCCGCGCTGGTGCAGCAGCAGCGGTACGACGGCGGCCACGCCCTTGGTGGCCGAACGGACGACCTGCGCTGTGCCGGCCGTCCACGGTACGGCGTCGCCGTCCGTGTCGGCGTCGACGTCCCGTACGCCGGCCCACAGGTCGACGACCCGGCGTCCGTCCCGGTACACGGTGACCGCCGCGCCCCGGTCGCCGAGCACCTCGAAATTGCGTATGAAGGCGTCCCGGACGGCCTCGAAGCCCTCCGCCACCTGACCCTGGATGTTCACGAGCGGTCCAACCACCTCGGGCTTCCGGTTATGCCGCCGGCACGGAGCGCGGGTCGAAGCCGAAGGGCAGCTCCAGGCGGTGCTCGCGCATCAGCCCTTCGTCGCACATCAGGTCCTGGGTGCGCCCGTCGGCGGCGATGACGCCCTCGCTGAGGACGACGGAGCGGGGGCACAGCTCCAGCGCGTACGGCAGGTCGTGGGTGACCATGAGCACGGTCACGTCGAGCGAGCGCAGGATGTCGGCGAGCTCGCGCCGCGACGCCGGGTCCAGGTTGGAGGAGGGCTCGTCGAGGACGAGGATCTCGGGCCGCATGGCCAGGACGGTCGCCACGGCGACGCGCCGCCGCTGGCCGAAGGACAGGTGGTGCGGGGGCCGGTCGGCGAAGCCGGCCATGCCGACCTGCTCCAGGGCTTCCCGGACCCGCTGCTCCAGCTCGGGTCCGCGCATTCCGGCCGCGGCCGGGCCGAAGGCCACGTCCTCCCGGACGGTCGGCATGAACAGCTGGTCGTCGGGGTCCTGGAAGACGATGCCGACCCGGCGCCGGATCTCGGCGAGGTTCCGCTTCTCCACGGGGAGGCCGGCGACGGACACGGTGCCGACCCCGCCGGCGAGGATGCCGTTGAGGTGGAGGACCAGGGTGGTCTTGCCGGCGCCGTTGGGCCCGAGCAGGGCGACCCGCTCGCCGCGGCCGACGGTCAGGTCCACGCCGAAGAGGGCCTGGTGGCCGTCGGGGTAGGCGTAGGCGAGGCCGGAGACCTCGAGCGAGGGAGCAGCAGCGGAAGTCATATCGTCCAACCCATCACGCAGACGGCGAGCGCCGCCGCCGGAAGCACCGCCGCGTACGCCCACTGCGCACGGCTCGCGGTCACCTCGTCGATCACCGGCATGGAGCCGGTGTACCCCCGGCTGACCATCGCCAGGTGGACCCGTTCACCGCGCTCGTAGGAGCGGATGAACAGGGCCCCCGCGGTCTTGGCCAGCACCCCCCAGTGTCGGATGCCGCGCGCCTCGAAGCCGCGTGAGCGCCGCGCGATCGACATGCGGCGCAGCTCGTCGGTGATGACGTCGCCGTACCGGATCATGAACGAGGCGATCTGCACCAGCAGGGAGGGCAGGCGCAGCCGCTGCAGCCCGAGCAGCAGCTCGCGCAGTTCGGTGGTGGAGGCGAGCAGTACGGACGCGGCCACCCCCAGCGTGCCCTTGGCGAGCACGTTCCAGGCGCCCCAGAGGCCGGAGACGGACAGGGACAGGCCCAGGACGTCGACGCGCTCGCCCTCGGCGACGAAGGGCATGAGCACCGCGAACGCCACGAAGGGGATCTCGATCAGGAGCCGCCGCAACAGCAGGCCCGCGGGCACCCCGGCGACCGCCGCGACCGCGGCGAGCAGGACGGCGTAGAGCCCGAAGGCCCACACCGCTTCGCGCGGTGTGGACACGACGACCAGGACGAAGGCGAAGGTCGCGACCAGCTTGCAGTGCGGCGGGAGCCCGTGCACGGGCGAGTGGCCGTGCACGTAGAGCCGGTGGGCGTGGCCCGCACCCATGTCAGCCCGCCGCGGACGGGGTGGTCGAGGACGCCGACGGGGCGGCGGTGGTGGCGGAGCGGCGGCTGCGCACGACCCAGAACACGCCGGTGCCGACGGCGACGGTCGCGCCGACGCCGATGGCACCGGCGAGGCCGCCGGAGAGGCGCTCGTTGTCGACGTCCTTCACGCCGTAGTCGGCGAGGGGGGAGTTCGCGGAGGCGTGCTCGTACTCGCGCTCGCCCTCCGGCTTCTCCTCGTCGGCCTTGACCTTGGCGTCGATGCCCTTGTCGGCGGCGACCTTCTCCAGGCCGTCCGGGTTCGCGGAGGCGTAGAAGGAGACGAATCCGGCCAGGACCAGGGCGGTGACCAGGCCGGCGGCCCACACCCCGCGGGCGGAGCCGGCGGTGGCCGCAGCGGCGGGCGCGGCTGCCGCGGCCGGGGCGTC
This sequence comes from Streptomyces sp. NPDC127106, assembly GCF_042677605.1. Classification (NCBI taxonomy): domain Bacteria; kingdom Bacillati; phylum Actinomycetota; class Actinomycetes; order Kitasatosporales; family Streptomycetaceae; genus Streptomyces; species Streptomyces sp. NPDC127106. The sequence continues at coordinate 6,213 of NZ_JBHXTC010000046.1, forward strand.
GACGAGTTCGCCGTTCACCCGGAGCTTGAGCGGGGCGGCCAGGCCGCGGGCGCCGAAGACCAGGTCCGGGCGTACGGCGATCACGGCGCCCACGGTGGCGGCGGTGATCAGGGCCTCGCCGATGCCGATGAGCACGTGGACGCCGACCATGGCGGTCAGCACCTTGCCGACGGGCACGTCCGTGGTGCCGCCGACGGCGTACATGCCGGTGAAGGCGGCGGCCGCGGCCGGCACGGAGACCAGGGCGGCCGTGAAGGAGGCGACGGTGACCGAGGCCCGGTTCCGCGGCAGCACCTTGAGCAGGCCGCGGAACAGCCCGTACGCGACGAGGACGGTGACCACGCCCATGACCGTGATGTTCACGCCGAGGGCGGTCAGGCCGCCGTCCGCGAAGAGGACGCCCTGCATCAGCAGGACGACGGACATGCACAGCACGCCGGTGTACGGGCCGACGAGTATCGCGGCGAGCGCCCCGCCCAGCAGGTGTCCGCTGGTGCCGGCGGCGACCGGGAAGTTGAGCATCTGGACGGCGAAGATGAAGGCGGCGACGAGTCCGGCGAGCGGGGCGGTCCGCTCGTCGAGCTCGCGGCGGGCGCCGCGGAGGCTGACGGCGACCGCGCCGACGGCGGCGACGCCGGCGGCTACGGAGACGGGAGCGTCGATGAATCCGTCGGGCACGTGCATGAGGCTGGCTCCGCTTCCTGCGGTCCTTGAGCTGACAAAATCTTTATCCGCTCAAGAATAGTCCCTACTTGCAAACTGCTGGCAAGAGCGGCGGCATCACAAATGCGTGTTCGCAGCTTCGTCGGAATGTGCGAGGCTGAAGGGAATACGGACTGATTAGTTCCGATGCGAGGAGTCTTGTCGATGTCTGCCACCGCCGAGAATCCCTCCGGGCCCGCCACCGCCACGGCCGCTACCGCTACCGCGACCGCGACCGCCGTCGCCGCCGCCGTGGTCGAGGAGCGCGTCACCGCCCGCGTGATCACCGACGATCCGCTCTACCGGAAGATCCCCGTCGCCCTGCGCTTCGCCCCCGCCGAGCCGCTCGCCGTGCGGATCGTCTTCCCCGCGGGCCTCTCCCCCGAAGGCACCGACAACGAGTGGGTCTTCCCCCGGGCCCTGCTGGAGGCCGGCCTCCAGGCCCCGTCCGGGACCGGCGACGTACGCGTCTGGCCCTGTGGCCGCGTCCAGGTGGTCGTGGAGTTCCACTCCCCGGAGGGGGTGGCGGTCATCCAGTTCGACAGCGCCGCGCTGCGCCGCTTCCTGCGCCGTGCGTACTCCCCCGCCACCCGGTCGGCGTAACGGGCCGCCCCGGACCGGAACACGCGAACGGCCCGGCCCCGGACCCGGCCGATCCGAGGGGATCGCCGGGTACGGGACCGGGCCTTGCGGTACCGGCGCCGCTGCGGGCGCCGGTCACGCGTCGACCGGCTCCGGTCAGGCGTTGACGAGCTGGCGGTCCTTGTCCGGGCCGCCCTCGGCGGGGCCGGCGGCCTCCAGGTGCTTGCGCAGGCTCTCGCCCTCCACGTCCACGTTCGGCAGCAGCCGGTCCAGCCAGCGCGGCAGCCACCAGGCCCGGTGGCCGAGCAGCGCGAGCACCGCCGGGACGATGGCCATGCGGACGATGAAGGCGTCGAAGAAGACGGCGACGGCCAGACCGAAGCCGATCATCTTCACCATCTGCTCGCTGGCGCCGATGAACCCGGCGAACACCGCGATCATGATCACGGCGGCCGCGACGACCACCCGGGCGCTGTACTGGAAGCCGGTCACGACGGCCTGGCCCGGGCGCTCGCCATGGACGTACGCCTCGCGCATCCGGGTGACGAGGAAGACCTCGTAGTCCATGGCCAGGCCGAAGACGACGCCCACCATGAAGATCGGCATCATGCTCATGATCGGGCCGGTCTGCTCCACTCCGAAGACCGAGCCGAGCCAGCCCCACTGGAAGACCGCGACGACCGCGCCGAGGGCGGCGACGACGGAGAGCAGGAAGCCGAGGGCCGCCTTGAGCGGGACCAGGATGGAGCGGAAGACGACCATCAGCAGCAGGAAGGCGAGGCCCACGACGAGCGCCAGGTAGGGCAGCAGCGCGTCGTTCATCTTCTGCGAGAAGTCGATGTTCATCGCGGTCGCGCCGGTGACGAGGACGTCGTCCCCGCTGCCGTCGCGGATGTCGTGGACGAGGGCCTCGGTCTGCGCGGAGGACGGGCGGTCCTTCGGGATGACGGTGATCACGGCGGCGCTGCCGTCCTGGTTGGGCGACGGCGGGGTGACCACGGCCACGCCCTCCAGGCCCTTGATCCGGTCCGCGGTCTCGTTGGCGAGCTTCTTGTCGCCGTCGACGACGACCAGCAGCGGGCCGTTGAAGCCCGGGCCGAAGCCCTCCGACAGGAGGTCGTACGCCCTGCGCTGGGTGGTGGAGACCGGCTGGGCGCCGTCGTCGGGCAGACCCATCTCCAGCTTGCCCGCCGGGACCGCGATCACGCCGAGGCCGATCACGCCGAGGAGGAGGACGACCACCGGTCGGCGCAGCACGAAGCGGGCCCACCGGGTGCCGGCGTTGGCCTTGGGCTCGGCGTCGGCCGGGCGGCCCTTGCCGAACAGCTTGCTCTTGGTGCCCGCCGGCAGCACCTTCTTGCCGGCGAAGCCCAGGATGGACGGCACCAGCGTCAGGGCGACGAGGACGGCGATGACCACGGTGCCCGCGGCCGCGAGGCCCATCTTGGTCAGCATCGGGATGTTGACGACGGCCAGGCCCACCAGGGCGATGACCACGGTCAGGCCGGCGAAGACGACGGCGGAGCCGGCGGTGCCGACGGCCCGGCCCGCGGCCTCGTCCCGCGCGCGGCCCTCGGCGAGCTCCACGCGGTAGCGGGAGACGATGAAGAGGGCGTAGTCGATGCCGACCGCGAGGCCGATCATCATCGCGAGGGTGGAGGTGGTCGAGCCGAGGTCGAGGACGTTGGCGAGCGCGGTGACGGTGGACACGCCGATGCCGACGCCGATCAGCGCGGTCAGCAGCGGCAGCCCGGCCGCGACCAGCGAGCCGAAGGTGATGACGAGCACGACCGCGGCGACCGCGATGCCGATGATCTCGCCGGAGCCGGTCTCGGGGGCGGCCATCAGGGCGTCGCCGCCGATCTCGACGGTCAGCCCGGCGGCCTTGGCGGGGTCACCGGACTCCGTGAGCGCCTCACGCGTGTCGTCGCTCAGCTCCATGCCGCTGACGGTGTACTTCACGCTGACGTACGCGGTGGAGCCGTCCTGGCTGACGGCCTGCATCTGGAAGGGGTCGGCGACCGAGGCGACCTGGGCCTTGCCCGGGCCCTGCTGGAGGCCGGAGACGATCTTCTCGACCTGGGCCTTGTTCGCCTCGTCGGTGATCTTGGCGCCCTGCGGGGCCTTGATGACGATGCGGGCGGAGGCGCCGTCGGCGGACATGCCCGGGAACTTCTCGTCGAGCAGGTCGAAGGCCTTCTGGGCCTCCGTGCCGGGCATGGAGAACGAGCCGGAGGTGGGCGCGCCGGCCGACGCCGCGCCGAAGCCGGCGGCGAACAGCAGCGCCACCCATATGAGGGCGACGAGGCCGCGGCGCCGGAAGGCGCCCCGGCCGAGACGGTAGAGGAAGGTGGCCACGGAGGCGGTCTCCCGTTCTGGTCGTGGGATGTATCCGGGTACGGATCAGGGCGTGCGGAGCCGGCCCGACGACGAGAGCGGCGTGTCAGGAGCAGCAGGAACGGTGCGCGGGTGGTGACTCAGACGCCGAGGGCGGGGAAGACCACGGCGTCGAGGAACTCGGCGAGGAAGGCCCGGTCGACGGACCGGTCCTCGATGAGCGGGAGCGCGATGAAGGCCCCGATGAGCATGTGCGGTACGAAATCCAGGGCCGGACAGTCCGGGGCGATCTCACCCCGGTCGACGGCCCGCCGGAGCATGACCTGGAGTCCGGTGATCTCCGGGTCGATCAGCAGTTCCCGGAGGGCCTGGTGGAGTTCCGGGCTCTCGTGGACGGCATGGGCCAGGCCCCGGATCAGGGCGGTGTCCTTGGCCATCTGCGCGTCGTCGGAGTGCTGGACCATGAGGCCGAAGTCCCCGCGCAGGCTGCCGGTGTCGATCTCCCCGAGGGAGACCGGCTGCGTGCAGCGCAGGGCCCGCGCGACCAGCTCGGGCTTGCTCCCCCACTGGCGGTAGAGGGTGGCCTTGCTGGACTTGGTGCGGGCGGCGACCGCGTCCATGGTGAGCGCGTCGTAGCCGACCTCGCGGAGCAGATCGAGGACCGCTCCGTGGAGTTCGGCCTCCCGTTCGGGGGTGATGCGGCTGCGCCGCGACGAGACCTCGTCGGACACCACGGCACCTCCCTTCGAACGAAACCGTTTCGTACTTCACGTCGTACAGGTACGACGATACCGCCGACGCGAGCGAAACGAAACCGTTCCGTTTCGCTTTCCGAGTGGCATGGATCACCTGTACGAGTTGCCGGGCCCCCCTGGCGCGGAAAGCATTGTGGGGTGAGCCACGACCTCGCGTACCTCCGTTTCCCGCACCTCCACGGCGACCGCCTGTGCTTCGCCGCCGAGGACGACCTGTGGATCGCGCCGCTGGTCCCCGAGGGCGGGAGCCCCGGCCGGGCCTGGCGGATCACGGTCGACCGCACCCGGATCGGCCACCCCCGCTTCTCCCCCGACGGCCGCCACATCGCCTACACCACCTGGCGCAGCCTCGACCCCGAGATCCACCTGGCCCCCGTCGAAGGCGGCCCGGCCCGCCGGCTCACCTACTGGGGCGCCACGGACACCCGGGTCTGCGGCTGGACCCCGCCCGACAAGGACGGCCGCAGCGACATCCTGGCCGTCTCCTCGCACGGGCAGCCGTTCTCCTACTTCGCGTGGGCCTACAGCGTGCCCACCGACGGCTCCCCCGGCGGAAAGCTCCCCTGGGGCCCGGTCTCGGACATCGCGGTGCACGAGGAGGAGCACGACGGCGACGGCCCCGGCGAGCGGCGCACCCTGCTGCTGACCGGCAAACCCCCGCACGAGCCGGCCTCCTGGAAGCGCTACCGCGGCGGCGCCACCGGACGGCTCTGGCTGCACGGCCAGCGGCTGCTGGAGGACATCGGCGGCCACCTGGACGCGCCGATGTTCGTCGCCGGCCGGATCGCCTTCCTCTCCGACCACGAGGGCATCGGCAACCTGTACTCCTGCCTGCCCGACGGCACCGACCTGCGCCGGCACACCGACCACGAGGAGTTCTACGCCCGGCACGCCTCCAGCGACGGCTCCCGGGTCGTCTACCAGTGCGCCGGCGAGCTCTGGCTCGTGGACTCGCTGGCCCCCGGCTCCGCCCCGCGCCGGCTCGACGTCCGCCTGGGCGGGCCGCGGGCGGGCCGGCGCACCTACCAGGTGCCCGCCGGCAGCCACGTCGACTCGCTGTCCGTCGACACCACCGGCCGCGCCAGCGCCGTCGTCGTCCGCGGCAGCCTGTACTGGCTCACCCACCGCGACGGGCCCGCCCGGACGCTCGCCGACACCCCGGGCGTGCGGGTCCGGCAGCCCGAGATGCTCGGCACGGGCGGGCAGGTCGCGTACGTCACGGACGCGGAGGGCGAGGACGCCGTCGAGATCGCCTACCTGCCGCGGGCGTCCGGCGACCGGGAGCCGCGCCGGCTCGCCTCCGGGCAGCTGGGCCGCGTACTGGAAATGGTGGCCGACCCGGCCGGGGAGCGGCTCGCGATCGCCTCCCACGACGGGCGGCTGCTGCTCATCGACGCGACGGAGGACTCGGCCGGCGAGGTCACCGAGCTCATCCGGTCCGTCAACGGGCCCGTCACCGACCTGGCGTTCTCCCCCGACGGGTCGTTCCTGACCTGGTCGCACCCGGGCGTGGGGCACGCCCTGCGGCAGATCAAGATGGCCCGGATCTTCGGCCCCGGCGCGCGGAACATCGTGGACGTCACCAGCGGCCGCTTCGTGGACGAGAACCCGGTCTTCACCCGCGACGGCCGCTACCTGGCCTTCCTGTCCTGGCGCGGCTTCGACCCCGTCTACGACGTGCACACCGGCGACCTGTCCTTCCCGCTGGGCTGCCGCCCGTACCTGGTGCCGCTGTCCTCGGCGACGCCCTCGCCCTTCGCGTTCACCCCGGACGGCCGCCCGGCGGCGGGCGGACTCGACCCGGTGGAGGGGGAGTCCGGCGAGGAGGGCGACGGCTCGGTCACCGTGGAGGTGGAGGGCCTGGAGAGCCGCGTCACCCCGTTCCCGGTGACGGCGTCCAAGTACTCGGCCCTGTACCCGGTGCACGGCGGCGGGCTGGTGTGGCTGCGCTGGCCGATCTCCGGCGCGCTCGGCGAGACCTTCGCCAACCCGGCCGACACCAGCGGCAAACCCACCCTGGAACACTTCGACATCACCAAGGCCCGCAAGACCGAACTGGCTTCCGGGCTGGACTGGTTCGCGGTCAGCGGCGACGGCACCCGGCTCGTCCTCAACGACGACGGCGACCTGCGGGCCGTCCCCGCCACCGAGGCCGGCGACGGCGACTCCACCGTCTACCTGGACCTGCGCCGCATCCACCACGAGGCGGACCCGGCGGCCGAGTGGCGGCAGGCCTTCGAGGAGGCGGGCCGGCTGATCCGCGCCTACTTCTGGGAGCCGGACATGTGCGGCATCGACTGGGACGGCGTCCTGCGCCAGTACCGGCCGCTCGTCGAACGGGTCGCCTCCCCCGACGAGTTCGCGGACCTGCTGCGCGAGGTGCTCGGCGAGCTCGGCACCTCGCACGCGTACGTCTCCCCCGCCCGCCGCAACGAGGGCCCGCCGCACTACCAGCGACCCATCGGGCTGCTCGGCGCCGACCTCGTCCCCCGCGACGGGGGCTGGGCCGTCCGGCGGATCCTGCCCGGCGAGGCCTCCGACTCCAAGGCCCGCTCCCCGCTGGCCGGCACCGGCATCCGGGAGGGCGCCGTACTCACCCACGTCGACGGGCGGCCCGTCGACGCGGTCTCCGGGCCCTACCCGCTGCTGGCCGCGGCCGGCGGCACCACCGTCGAGCTCACCTTCCAGCCGGCGGAAGGCGAGGGCGCGGCCCGCCGCGTGGCGGTGGTCCCGCTGATCGACGACCGGCCGCTGCGCTACCAGCACTGGGTGTCCAAGCGCCGCGCCGTGGTCCGCGAGCTCAGCGGCGGCAAGTGCGGCTACCTGCACATCCCCGACATGGGCGGCTCGGGCTGGGCTCAGTTCAACCGGGACCTCCGGATGGAGATGACCCGCCCGGCGCTGATCGTGGACGTACGCGGCAACGCGGGCGGGCACATCAGCGAGCTGGTGGTGGAGAAGCTCACCCGCTCGATCCTGGGCTGGGACCTCACCCGCAACGCCCAGCCGGTGAGCTACGCCTCCAACGCGCCGCGCGGCCCGATCGTGGCGCTGGCCGACGAGGCGACCTCCTCCGACGGCGACATGATCACCGCCGCCTTCAAGCTGCTGGGCCTGGGCCCGGTGGTCGGCCAGCGCACCTGGGGCGGTGTCGTCGGCATGACCGGCCGGCACACCCTGGGCGACGGCACGATCATCACCGTGCCCATGAACGCCGCCTGGTTCCCCGAGTACGGCTGGTCGGTGGAGAACCACGGCGTGGAGCCGGACTTCGCGATCCTGCGGACCCCGCTGGACTGGGCCGAGGGACGCCACGGGGAACTCGACGACGCCGTGCACCTGGCGCTGGAGCTCCTGGAGCAGGAGCCTGCCGCGGTGCCGCCGGGTTACGAGGACGTCCCCGACCTGCGGCGGCCGAAGCTGCCGCCGCGCTAGGTGTACTCGGCCGGGCCCGGTGCGGGCCGCCGGGGGCCGTTCAGGCCGGCGTGCTGCCGCTGCGCTCCCGCTCGTCGGCGGCTCCGCCGGCCCCGACGAGCCCCCGGGACACGCCGGCCAGCCGCGGCTCGAACCGCTGCATGTCCCGCCGGCCGCCGACCGCGATCAGCCCCGGCAGGTAGCCCCGTACGCCCTGCATCCCGCGCAGCCACCACTGGGCGTACACGTGCGCCGAGCGCCGCTCGATCCCGGCGACGATCCGGTCCACGGCCGGGCCCAGCGGGTAGGTGCGGTTCGCCGGCCACGGCAGCCGCTGCCGCAGCTCCCGCATCACGTCGTCCCGGTCCGCGCCGCGCACCATGTCGGTGTCGGTCCAGGACAGGTAGCCGACGCCCACCTTGACGCCCTTGTGGGCGACCTCGGCCCGCAGGCAGTGGGCGAAGGCCTCGACCCCGGACTTGGAGGCGCAGTACGCCGTCATCATCGGCGCCGGGGTGATCGCGGCGAGCGAGGCGATCTGCAGGAAGTAGCCGCGGCTCTCCGTGAGGACGGGGAGGAAGGCCCGGCCCGTGACGGCGCTGCCGATCAGGTTGACCTCGATCACGCGGCGCCAGGCCTCGGGATCGGAGTCGGCGAACGGGCCGCCCGCGGCCACCCCCGCGTTGGCGACGACGACGTCGACCTTGCCGAAGCGCTGCTTGACCTCCTGCGCCACCCGGGCCATGGCCTCGTGGTCGGTGACGTCGGCGTGCCAGTGGTCGCTGTCGGTGTGCAGGCGCTCGGAGACCTCCTTGAGGGCCTCCGGCTCCAGTCCCACCAGTGCGATCCGCGCGCCGCGCGCGGAGAGCTTGCGGGCGAGCAGCTCGCCGACGCCGCGGGCGGCGCCGGTGACGACGGCGACCTGGCCTTCCAGACTCCTGTGCGGGCTCACGGCGTCTTCTCCTTGGCGGGTGCGTCGGTGGCGGGTGCGTCGGTAGCGGGTGCGTCGGTGGCGAGGTAGGCGGCGGTCAGCTCGCGCACGGCGTTGGCGACGGCCTCGGGGGCCTCGATCGGGGTCATGTGCCCCATCCCGGTCAGCTCGGTCAGCCCGACGCAGTGCGGCAGCGCGGCGGCGATCCGCCGGGCGTGCACGATCGGGGACAGCCGGTCGGCGGTGCCGCCGAGGACGGCGGTGGGGGCGGTGAGGGCGGCCAGGTTCGCGTCCACGTCGAGCTCGGCCAGGACCTGCGACCAGGCGTGGCGGACCGGAGTCGGGCAGGCGTGCACGATCCGGGCGCAGGCCTCGACCCGGTCGGGCGCCGAACCGGGGCCCATGGTGGCGTACTTGAGCACCCGTTTGGCGGGCGGGGCGACCGGGCCGAGCGGCGCGCGGGAGCCCAGGAGCACGCGGGTCAGGCGGGTCCGCAGGGGGCCGGGGCGCAGCGGCACCACGAGCGCCTCGGCGGCCAGTCGGGAGCTGCCGGTGCTGCACAGCAGGACGGCGGCGGCGTGCTCGGTGACCTCGGGCCGCCCGGCGGCGGCCATGATCGTCATGCCGCCCATGGAGTGCCCGGCCAGGACGGCCCGCTCGCCGGGGACGAGGGCGGCCCGCAGCACCGCGGCCAGGTCGTCGGCGAGGGCGGTGGTGGAGTAACCGGAGCCGACGGGGCTGCGGCCGTGGCCGCGTTGGTCGTAGGCGATGACCCGGTGGTCGGCCGAGAGGTCGCGGATCTGGGCCGCCCAGAAGGCGGTGGAGCAGGTCCAGCCGTGGGCGAGCACGACGGGCGGCGCGTCCGGCTCGCCGTGCTCCTCCACGTGCAGCCGCGCCCCGTCGGCGGAGACGGCGACCAGCTCGCGGCGGGCGGCGGGCGGCGCGTACCGCCCGCTGGTGACGTGCGTCAGGCGGCTCACGCGGCGCCCTCCTCGGCGGAGGCGGACAGGGAGGCGGTCGTGGTGGTGGAGGCGGCCGTGGAGGTGGAGGCGGCCGTCTCGGCGGCAGCGCCGGCCGGGGCCGGGATCCGTTCGGGCCCGGGCTCCCGGAGGCGGACGACCTCGTACTCGCTCATGTCCACGGTCCGCGTCAGCCTGCGGAACTCCCCCGTGGTGCCCGGCCAGACGGTGGTGTTGCGGCCCTGCGCGTCCAGGTACCAGCTGGTGCAGCCGCCGGTGTTCCACACCGTCCGCTCCATCCGGGCCTGGACCTGCCGGTTCCACCGGTTCACGGCCGAGGGGCGGGCGGCGAGGGCGACGCGTCCGCCGAGGACGTTCAGCTGGCGCAGGTAGTCAGCCATGTAGTTCAGCTGCGACTCGATCATCAGGATCATCGAGCTGTTCCCGAGCCCGGTGTTCGGTCCGATGATCGTCATCCAGTTCGGGAAGCCGGCGGCGGTCGCCCCGCGCAGCGCCTGCATCCCGTCCTTCCAGTGGTCCGCGAGGGTGCGGCCCTCGGCACCCACCACGCGGTCCGCGATCGGCATGTCCGTGACGTGGAAGCCGGTGCCGAAGACGATCGCGTCGACCTCGGCCTCGGTGCCGTCGGCGGCGACGAGGACGCTGCCCCGGATCTCCTTGAGCCCGGAGGCGACCAGGTCCACGTGGGGGCGGGCGAGCGCCGGGTAGTAGTCGCTGGAGAGCAGGATCCGCTTGCAGCCGATCCGGTACGAGGGCGTCAGCTTGGCCCGCAGCGCCGGGTCCTTGATCGAGCGGGCCATGTTGGCCTTGGCCAGGGACTCGATCAGCCCGAGCTGGTTCGGCCGCTTGGTGAAGGCGCTGACCTGGAGTTCCCGGATCCCCCACAGCAGCCCGCGGCGGGCGGCCCGGGTGAACGGCAGCTGCCGGTGCAGCCAGCGCTCGGCGATGCTGATGGCCCGGTCGGTGCGGGGCATCACCCACGGCGGGGTGCGCTGGAAGAGGGTGAGCCGCTCCACGTCGGGCGCGATGGCCGGGACGATCTGGATGGCGGAGGCGCCGGTGCCGACCACGGCGACCCGCTTGCCGCGCAGGTCGTAGCCGTGGTCCCAGCGTGCGGAGTGGAAGACGGTCCCGGGGAACTCGGCGAGCCCCGGTATCTCGGGCAGCTTCGGGTCGGACAGCGGCCCGGTCGCGGAGACGACGACGTCGGCGGTGAGCGCGCCGGCGGTGGTTTCGAGCTCCCAGCGCAGCTCGGCCGCGTCCCAGCGGGCCGTGAGCAGCTCGGAGTTCAGCCGGACGTGCGGACGCAGCCCGAAGGTGTCGGCGACGTGCTCCAGGTAGGCCCGGATGTGGGGCTGCCCGGAGAAGGTCCGGGGCCAGTCGGGATTGGGCGCGAAGGAGAACGAGTACAGATGGGACGGCACGTCGCAGGCGCACCCCGGATAGCTGTTGTCCCGCCAGGTCCCGCCGACGGAGTCGGCCCGTTCCAGGACGACGAAGTCCGTGATCCCCTCGCGACGCAGCCGGACCGCCGCGCCGAGCCCGCCGAAGCCGGACCCGATCACCGCCACCCGAACGTGCTCGCGCCGTTGCCCGCGGTTTCCGTGTCCGTGCCCGCCCTCGTGCCTGTCCGTGCCGCCCATGCCGCCTCCCCAGCCACCACACCACACCATCGCGCACGCTGCCAGCAATCACTGGCACAATCGGGAGGGTAGAGCAGCTCCGTACCGCTGGGTAGGGGTCGCACCCGGAAAGTTACTGCCGGTACGCCATAGGCTTCGACCGTGGCAGACACGGAAGCGGGGACGACAGTGCGCGAATACCGTACGGAGGAGCTGGCCGAGGCCGCCGGCATCTCCGTCCGCACCCTGCGCTTCTACCGCGAGCGCAGGCTCCTGCCCCCGCCGCGCCGCGAGGGCCGGATCGCCTGGTACGACGACCACCACCTGGCCAGGCTGCGCACCATCACCGCCCTCCTCGAACGCGGCCACACCCTCGGCGGCATCGCCGAGCTCACCGCCGCCTTCGAGAACGGCCGCGACGTCGGCCAGCTCGGCGAGCTGCTCGGCATCGGCTGGTCCGAGGAGACCCCGGTCCGCCTGACCCCGGAGGCGCTGGCCGACTACTTCGAGGGCGAGGTCACCCCCGAGAACCTGGCGGCCTCCCTCGAACTCGGCTACGTGGCCACCGACGGGGACGAGATCGTCCACGTGAGCCGCCGCCTGCTGGACGTCTCCTCGGCACTGGTGCGCGAGGGCGTCCCGCTCGCCGCGGTCCTGGAGACCGGGCGCCGGGTCCGCGAGCACGCGGACGCCCTGGCGGCCCTGTTCGCCGGACTGATCACAGAACACCTGAACAACGGGGACGAGGAGGACGCGGAGGCGGTCACCCGCCTGCGGCCGCTGGCCAAGAGCGTGGTCGAGGCCGAGCTCTCGATGGCCATGGACCGGCTCCTGGCCACGGCATCCGCCGGCGCACGGTCCGAGGCGCCGGGGAGTCCTCAGGAAGCTCAGACGCCCGCCCCGTAGACGACGGTCACCGGCGCGTGGTCGGACCACCGCTCCGGGTGCGTCTCGGCCCGCTCCACGAACGCCTTCACGGCCCGCGCGGCCAGCCCCGGCGTCGCGACCTGGAGGTCGATCCGCCAGCCGGAGTCGTTGTCGAAGGCCCGCCCCCGGTAGGACCACCAGGAGTAGGGACCCTCCTCGTCGGGGTGCAGCTCGCGTACGACGTCCACGTAGCCGGCGTCGGAGTAGACCTTGCCGAGCCACTCCCGCTCCTCCGGCAGGAAGCCGGCGCTCTTGCGGTTGGTCCGCCAGTTCTTCAGGTCCGCTTCGCGGTGGCAGATGTTCCAGTCGCCGCACACGACGACCTCCCGCCCGTCGGCCGCGGCCTTCTCCTTCAGGGCCGTCAGGTAAGGCAGGAACTCCGCCATGAACCGGTACTTCTCGTCCTGCTTCTCGGTCCCGGCCTCCCCGGACGGCAGGTAGAGGCTGGCGACGACCACGCCGGGCAGGTCGACTTCCAGGTAGCGCCCGGAGCCGTCGAACTCGTCGCTGCCGAAGCCGACCTGCACCCGCTCGGGCTCCCGCCGCGCATACACCGCGACCCCGGCCCGCCCCTTGGCGGCGGCCGGCGCGAAGACGGTGTGCCAGCCCTCCGGCTGCCGCACCTCGTCCGGGATCTGCGCCTCCTCCGCACGCACTTCCTGCAGGCACACGACGTCGGCCTCCGAGCCGGCCAGCCAGGGCGAGAAGCCCTTCTTGGCGGCGGCGCGGATGCCGTTCACATTCACGGAGGTCACGGTGAGCATCCCAGCACCATAGCCCGGCCCTTCCGTACGATGTCCGGATGTCTCACGGGATAGACCTGCGCGCCGTGCCGTACGACCACCCGGACGCGATCAGGCTCAACGACCAGGTTCAGCTCGAATACCAGGTGCGGTACGACGGCGAGGGCGACGCCACCTTCCTCGACCCGGCGATGTTCCTGCCGCCGCGGGGCCTGTACCTCGTGGCGTACGACACATCGGGAACGCCGGTGGCCACCGGCGGCTGGCGCACCCAGGACGAGAACGACGAGGGCTACTCGGACGGCGACGCCGAACTGAAGCGCATGTACGTCGTCCCGCAGGCCCGCGGCCTGGGCCTGGCCCGCCGGATCCTGGCGGAGCTGGAGGCCGACGCCCGCGCGGCCGGCCGCACCCGCATGGTCCTGGAGACCGGTGACAAGCAGCCGGAGGCCATAGCCCTCTACCTCTCCTCGGGCTATGCCGCGACGGAGAAGTTCGGCTACTACCGCGCGTACGAGTCCAGCCGCTGCATGGCCAAGCCCCTGTCCTGACGACCCGCCGAGGGCCCGGGGTCCCGCCCGTCCGGCGACCGGCCGGGCGGGATCACCCCTCCCCGCCCACTGTGCGGCGCCCGCGGAGTCCGCGGCCTGCGGGACACACCGCCCGAACGGGCCCCACAAACGCCGAGATCCCGCCCCGCCTTTCGGCGGAACGGGATCTCGTGACGATTCCTGAGAGCTACTCAGAAACTGTCGTCTGTGGGGTGTTCACGAGCCGGTCCTATCACGCACCATGCGGCGACTCAGAGATCGTTTCCCAGGAGGAGAGTGATCGTTTCCCGCCGATGGCGGCAAGCCGCTGCGGAGGTACCGAAGCCAGCAGCTAGCAGCACCTTCGGCTACGGCTCGACCATCAAAGTCTGCTGATCGAGATCCAGATGCACGGTTCCGCCGCCTTGGGCACGAAGCTGCCGCCAGGCGTCGTACCCCGTCATGATCGCCTGCTCCCAGTCCGCCGAGCGCAGAACGCTGACCTCGAGGTGAGAAGTCATGGAGGTGATGGTCTTGATGAACTCGTGATCGATGTGGCGGACGTTCTCGAAGTAGCCGTGACGGGTCGCGTAGGAGAAGACAAGAGCGGAGATGCCCTCCTCGATGGCGATGGCCCGACCACCGTCCTCGGCCTCGTCAGTCTTGGGGTCACTCTTGCGCTTGCAGCCCAGCAAGAAGCGGGAGACGGGCGACCAGCCAAGAACGGCAGCGTGAGCAAGATGGAAGATGTCGTGGAAGCGGTAGTCGTCGTCGATGTGGGATGCATCGGTCAGCGGATCGCCGCAGGGGGTGCCATCGCGGCTCAAGACGGCGACAGTCCGCCCGTCACGGTCTCGCTGCTGGAGGGCGAAGGTGAGGGTGGCCTGCCGCGGAAGTCTCTCGCCCTGAGGAAAGTGCGCGTCAAAGACGATGCGATCGGCAGCTGGGGTGGGCCGCCACCGGTCACTGATCTTGACGAGGTTGGCGGCGGCAACGTCTTCGAGGTTGAGGTCAAAGCGGTGGGCGAGAGCGGCGACGTACCACAGGACGTCACCAAGCTCTTCCCGCATGTGCTGCTTCCCTGAGGCGAGGCCAGGCCCGTCACGAAGGCGCTTCTTGTAGGCGGTGGCGAGAGAGCCGACCTCGCCGACGAGGCCGAGGAGGGGCACCACGACAGGGTCGGTCCCCGGGGCCGGATCCTGAAGCGTCTTGATGGCGGCTTGCTGGTAGCGGTTGAGATCCACAACTTCCTCCTGTCGGAAATTCCATCACGCAGGTCGGGAATCCCGACTTGTGTCGTATACTAGAGCAGCGCTGCCGGAAAATCAGACGGACAGGAGAGTCTGCTGAACACCACCGAGCCCTCCCTGGAGGACATCGTCACCGTGGTCGTGGAGTTCCTGGCCGAACTACAGGACCGGGATCCCGACGAGCTGCGGATGGAGCTGGAGGAGGCCAGCGAGGAGTTGCCGGTCGACTCCATCCTCATCGTCGAGATCCTGACGCGCATCGAGGAGCGCTATGGCATCAGCGTCCCCGCAGATGAGGAGGCCGCCCGCTCTACCCGGTCGGTGCGCACCTTCGCCACCACCATCTTGAAAGTGATCAACGAGAGGAAAAAGCCATGAGCCCCGAACCTGCCGCGCATCGCGGCCGCGACCCTGAGCTCGAACTCCTCGGGGAGCGCCTGCGCAACACCCGCGACTACCTGGGCATGTCGCAGCAACACGTCTCCGACATGACCGGCATCCCCCGCTCGGCAGTCAGCGACATCGAACGAGGCGCTCGCCGGGTGGACAGCCTTGAGCTGAAGAAGCTCGCGCGCCTGTACATGCGGCCGGTGTCCTACTTCCTCGCAAAAGAGGAGGAGGCCGACCTGGGGGAGCATGCGCTGGCCGGGCTGCCGCGCGCCCTCGTCGGCTTGAGCGACGGCGACTGGGAGGAAGTGTTGAGCTTCGCCGAATTCTTGAAGTTCCGACGGGCAAGCGAGAAGGAGAGGGAGCCCGGGGAGTGAACTGGGACGTGGCCCACAAGGTCGCCGCGATGGAGGCTGTAAAGGCACACCGCGACCTAGCTATCGACCGCAACGGATACGTCGACGTGTACGGCGCACTACTGCGCGCCGGCATGGCCGGGATGGCGCGGCCCATGCCGCGATTGTTCGGGATGTACGCCGCCCCACGGGACAACGGGCCCGCAGTACTACTGAACGCCAGCTTGGACATTGTGGCCCAACGACACACCGCCGCTCATGAGTTGGGACACCATCGAGCCGGCCACGGAACATCGTTGGACGAGGAGCTGGACCGCGCTCGCACGTGGGGGGACGGGTCCTGGCCGGACGAGGAGAAGGTGGCAGAGGCGTTCGCGGCCTGGTTCCTGATGCCCCCGCCTGCTGTCCAGAGCGCGCTGACCCAGGTTGGGGTGAATCGTCCTATGGTCCCCGAGCACGCCTATCGGATCGCTCGCATTCTGGGCACTTCCTACGCCGGGACGGTGACCCACCTGCACCGGCTGCGGCTGCTGTCTCGGCTACAGAAGACCGAGTGGCTGCGGGCCAAACCCGCCTCCATCAAGGCGAACCTCGCGGGCGACACCGTGCCCGGGAAAGCCCACGTCCACCTGATCGACACCGGCACGCACGGCACCACTGTGCGGGTCGATGCAGGCGACCTGGTGGTCCTGAGCAACACCGGGGCAAGGTTTGAGTCCCTGCCGCCCGCGCTGCAGCGCCACGAGGATGCCTATGGTCAGATCTCCTTGGGTGACGCCTCGGCCTCTGGGATTGCGGAGGTCACTGACATGTTCACCGGTGCAGCCTCGGCCACCGTGCACTTCCCCGGGGCCACCGGGCTGTTGGAGTTCACCCTGGAGCGCCAGTCCCCACGCGTCGGTATCCAGAGCCTGTGGCCCGCCTGAACCGCACCTCCTGTATCGCTTGCTCTTCCTCGCACTGCTCTCCCACTGGCACACCTCCAACGTCAGGAGCACGGTGATGTCCCTCTTTATCGTTGACAAGGCGAACACGTCGTTGGCCTGGCAGGAGGCCTGCCTGAAGCTCGACGTACCCGGCAACCCGAAGCGAGACGCCCTGCACACCGTGGTTCGCATCGCCAACGCCGCGGCAGAGGATCCGCAGGTGCGCGCCGAGTTCGACCAGATGCGCAAGGAGCGGGGATACGCGCCGATCGAGACGGTGGCCAACACCCTCTTCCCCGCCGAGCTCGCGGCCGTCTCCGGCACCCCGGAAGAGCTGGTGCGCCGGTACCGGAACATGTATCCGAGGCTGCGCCGCATCGACCGCGGGAACAAGGCGGGCACCTACTTCGGGCGCATCGTGGCCTATCCGGGCGAGAATGGCCCGGTTGACCAGCTGACTGCGCTCATCGACCGGATACGCCGCCAGGCGGCTGGCAGGGGGCCGATGACTGCGGCGTACGAGATGGACATCACCCATCCCGACGACGAGCCCGCTTCCGATCTCACCGGAGGCGACCGCGCTGCCGACGCGGACACAGGCACATGGTCTGCGCCGGTACACGCGGCCGGAAAGGACAATGGGTTGCGCGGCTTCCCGTGCCTGAGCCACTGCTCGTTCCAGCTGGACCGCGACCGAGTCCTGCACGCCGTCGCCCTCTACCGCAGCCACTACATGGTGACCCGCGCCTACGGCAACTACCTGGGCTTGGGCCGGCTGCTGGCTTACCTGGCGAAGCATGCCGAGGTGTCCCCCGGCGCACTGACGGTGATCGCCGGCCATGCCCAGATCGAAGGCGACATCTCAGCCCTGCGTCCGATTCTCCGAGGCCAGACGCGGCTGGTGGCCTGACCGGCGCAAAAACCGTCAGCTCGTCTGGGCACTATGAGTTGATGCCCCACTTGGGTGGGAACCAGGCAGTCAGGAGGGCGCTGTCGGGACGATACAACTGCTTGATGCGACTGCGGCCGCTGATGCCCGCGATGTCCGGGTGGACCACACGCGCGTACTTGTCGACTTCACAGAACAGGTTCTGACAGTCAATCAGCTGCAAGGGACGCCCGCGCAGTCCCGTAAAGATGAGCCCGAGGCGGGCAAAGTGCTCCTCCTGGGTGTCCGCCATGTAGCGGATCACCTCGGCCTCGATGCCGCTCGCGGCGGCGCCGAAGCACTTGCGGATGCCGTCGCGGGCACCCGGGCCGGGAACGACGAAGTCCATCTCGGAGAACGACAGCCCTGCCGCATAGTTGAGGTCGATCAGGTACTGGTAAGCCAGGAACGGGCCGAGCGCCGGAAAGCCCAACAGCACCTGGTAAGCCTCTTGCATTGAGGCAGCCTGTTCCACGCGCTCAGGCGCCCCTTGGTCCATCAGCATCTCAAGCAGGCGTAGGTGGTTACGGTGCTTGCGCTGCTCCCCCAGCTTCGGGGGCGGGGTGATGTACGCAGCGGAGTACAGCCGTTCCCCGGATGCGAATGCCCGCGACAGTACTTGGTCCACGGTGCGATAGTCGTAGCCCTGCCAAGTGACCTCGCCTAGGTGCTCCTCAAGCAGTCGCCAGGTCTGGATCCTGTTGAAGACCTTGAACAGCAACGTACGGAAGAACACTTCCTGCCATGCCTGGTCACCGCGGTAAGACACGTGGCCGATCAAATACTGGCTGACCCGATCAGCCGCCCGAAAGCAGTTGGTAAACCGATGCTGGGCGAGGACGGGGTCCGGTACCGCCGGCGCCTGGGCCTCCCCCAAGCGCGCCAGGTACACCTGCTGCCGCGCGGCCGCGAACCGCCAGTAGGTGTCGAACACCGGCGTGGGCTTCAGTACACGGCCAGCAATCCGCACGGGCTTAGAAGGTTCGGAGTCTTCCGGCCGGCGAACCCGCGGTCGGGCTTGCAGCGTGGTCACCATGAGGTCAATATATATCGGGTATAGGTCTGAGGCCAGAGGGGGCGCAGTATGGAGTTGCTGTGGCGAGCGGAGCGCCGCAACACTCTCATCGCATGGCCCGACGCCGTCAATGAGCGTCTCGACCAGCTGGTCGCCGCAGGGATCGCCGCTGGTGAGAACATCAATCGATCCCATTTGCTCGCGGCCCTCGTGGTTCACGCCGACCTGTCCCCCGAGTTTGTTGCTGGCATCATGCGGGACTACCGCGCACTAAACAGCAATGCCCTGGACGAGGCCAATCGCTCCGCAGCCGAGCAGTGGCCAGCAGTTCGGCGACCTGGACCTCGTCGTGACTCCCGCCGTAGCAAAGCCGGTGGCACACGGCTAGATAGCGATCCCTCCACTACCAACGACGCGCATTAACTGTGGGCACGGCGACAACCAAAAAGGGGCGCTGAGCAAAGAGGGCCCATCGCTGGTTCAGACACGGCATCGCATGCCGTTGGTGACTTCCCGGTAGTCAGCGATTACAGGCTTCGCCATCGACTCTCGGTAGACGACGACCACTCGCCCATAGGGCCAGCTGATGTCGGTGCGTAGCTTGTCGTTGCCGTAGGAGCAGCCGCTGAACATGATGCTGCGCCGCAGGTCGGTGTAGTCACCGCCGTTCTCCCAGGCGGTTACCGACGGGCCAGCAGTGAGGAACATGGTCTGCGCCTCGAGGTTGAACGTCACCTGTACGCCGTCGGACAGTCCCCATTCGTCGCGGAGGAATGGACCTACCTCCTTGTTGATGCCGGCGGCGATGTTCCGCTCGGAGGCTGTCATGGCATCGCGGGCAGCCGACCACTCCTCGACGGTGGGCTGGGCGTTGTCACTGCGGGTGTAGGCCGGTTGCGGCTCCGACGGTGCCTCTGTGGCAGCTGGTGCGCTGGCCGTGGTGGCGGAAGGGGTGGTGCTCGTCGGGCGGATAGAGGCAGCAACCGGAAGGTGCGAGGACGCCGTGGGTGCGGTGCTGGCTGACGCTGTGGAGGGCAATTCCTGCTCTGCACGAAACGTGGCTGCATAAATGGCCGCGGCCCCGATGCTCAGGACGGTGAGTGCTGCGGCCGCGATGAAGCTGTATCTGCGGGCCCGGCCGTCACTCCGAGCGATGGGCCACGCGTCTACCTGCCCAGGTGGGGCGTTCCAATTGCTGGCTACCAGGGTGTCCACGACGGTGTGCGCTGAAACCTGCTGCGGCAAGACATGGGTGTCCTGACGCTCGAGGAACCGTGTGCATTCCTCGCTCAGAATGCGCATGGTGGGCCGGTCGTCTGGCTCCTTTGCCAATGCACTTGCCGCGATACGGCACAAGTCTTCGGGCAAACCAGAGAGATCAGGCTCTTGAGACATCACGCGGTAGGCAACTGTGTCCGGTGCCCCTGTGCCGAACGGATGGCGCCCTGTTCCGGCGTAGGCAACGAGTGCACCCCAGGCGAAGACGTCGGACTGTGGCCCCGCAGCACCAGTGCGGTACTGCTCCGGGCTGATCCAGCCGGGCGTCCCAGTCAGTACTCCGGTGCGGGTGACCGCGGTGCCGTCCAGGGCATGCGCAATGCCGAAGTCGAGCAGGCGCGGACCCTCGGGTGAGAGGATCACATTGCCTGGCTTGATGTCCCGGTGAATCACACCGGCGTCGTGGACCGAAGCCAAGGCAGCCGCGGTGCCAGCTGCCAAAGCGTGCAGCATCACCCCCTGGAGGGGGCCCGACATGGCGATGTGTTGCTGGAGCGTAGGCCCCGGTATGTAGGGCGTGGCGAGCCATGGGCGCTCGTCATCGCAGCCCGCCGCCACCACGGGCACGAGACATGGCCCGTTCACCCTGCTTGTCAGGGCCACCTCGCGCCGAAAGCGGGCACGGAACTCCTCATCACCAGCTTGAGCAGGATGGACGACCTTCACTGCAAGACGATTGCCGCAGCTGTCCAGAGCGGCGTGCACCGTCCCCATACCTCCGCTACCCAAGCGGCCTACTACTCGGTACGGGCCGACACGAGCCGGGTCACCGGGAGACGCGGGAAGGATTCGGGCGGTCACGTGGGTTACCTCTCAGGCCAAGCGTTGCTGGCGGTGGATCCTATTCGGTGCCATTGAGCAGTGAGACGCTCGCCCCGAAACCAGTTCTGTCAGTGACGCCGTGGATGATCGGCCGCATGACACATGGTTCCCGAGATGCCCTGCGCTCTCTCGCCCTGCAGCATCTGTCGCCTGAGGTTGCCGAGAAGTGGCTCGGTCTGCTTCGCCCTGGTGTGCGTCTTGAGATAGCGGCTGGCTCTGACGACGTGGTCGGCCATCTTGGCGGCCTGCCCGCCTTGCCGGCCACCGCAGAGTGGCCAGCATGGGATGGTCACGGTCCACTCTCCTTCATCGCCTCGATCGACTGCGCGCGCCTACCGGCGGCTGAGCTGGACATCGATCTGCCCACCGTCGGGACGCTGCTGTTCTTCTACTTCGATGGGCAGTTGGACGACGGCTATTCTCTCGTTCTTGCTGAGGACCGGGGAAGCTGGGCAGGCGCCCGCGTGCTCCATGTGGCAGCTGACGAGGAGGTGGCGGATCGTGGGACACCTGCAGGGCTCAAGCCCTATCCGGTAGTGCCGCTGGCGGCTCGGGTGGAGATGACGGCGACCGAGCCCTGGAATCCGTCCGTCCGGGCCGCCTTCGCCCCGGGCGCCCCGCTGGGGAATCGGTATGGCCACCCCGTCTGCTCGCAGGAGTTCCTCGACGCGCTGTGGGAGTTCGATGATGAGGTGGGGCATCAGATCGGCGGCCACGCTCACTCGGTGCAGAACCCGGTCGAGATCGAGATCGCGGAGGCGGTTTTGGACGGCGAGGTGTCCTGGGACGACCCGCGGCTGTCCGAGGAGGCGGGCAACTGGGTGCTACTGGCCCAGTTCGACAGTGAGGACGCCGCGGACATGATGTGGGGCGATGCCGGAGCCCTGTACTGGCTGATCCGCCCGGAAGATCTGGCCGAGCGGCGATTCGAGCGGGCGATGTTCACCTGGCAGTGCAGCTGATGAGCGCGGCAGCTCCTGCTTGGGGAGTCCAGTACACGCTGAGCCTGCCGAGTAAGGGCGCTGCCCGCGCCGCCGCGGCCGAGCTGTCCGGGATGGGGCACCGTCTGACGGCAGTGCGTGTCCACGATCACTTCCGGTTCGTTCCGTCGAGCTTCTGGTACGGCCGGCCGTCGATGGACCCGGAGCTGGAGGGGTGGTGGCAGGTCTTCTCGCTGGCCGTCTACAGCGGGTACGACCGCATGGCTCTCGAGCCGTTCTTTCGGAGTGAACGGATTCGCGTGGCCCATGTGGCCCGTGCCCACGGCGGTTTTCAGCAGGGGTACAGCGAGGGGCATGCTGCGACTCTCGAAGGAGTCTTCACACGGGACGGCCTGGTCCATGAGCAGGCTGGCGCCAACGTTGCCCTTCCGAGTCCTCTGCCCAAGGATCCCGTGCGACCTCCGGCCGGTCCGCCGTGGACGTGCAGTGAGGTCGGTGAGCCCGCAGTGGTGGTCGAGGCCGTCGTGGCGGTCGCAGAGCGCATGTACGGCAGCGCGGAGGACGTTCCGGATGCCGTGGGGTGGCTGCTCGATGAGGAGTTCGCGTTCGGCGAGCCCTACGGGTCGACGGGTGAATTCCTCGGTGATCTCGCCGATGCTGTGGCTCACCAAGGCACCTGCACCGACGCCACGGTCGAGGCTGTCCCGTTCCTCATGGAGCTGGTCTCCGACGGCAATGTCACGCCCGGCAGCCGGTTGGTTCTACTCGGCGACCTGTTGCGGCTTGCTGCTTCGGGGCCGGCAGCCGCCGTCTCACTGGCTGATCGCATCACTGCACCGGGGGTGTCTGGGAGGAGTCTGCAGCTGAATACCTGACACGGCGGGGCATCGGCAGCGAGCTGCCGAGACTGCTGTCCCGCTGGGAGGACGAGAGCGATGCCGTCCGATTCACCCTCGCCGCCCTCACGGCGCTCTGCGGTACTCGCGACCAGCGCGCACTCTCAGGGTTGGCCGCTTTCCCGGCACCAGCAGGCAGCTCCCGCGCCGATGTCGTGTCGCTCGTGGCAGCCCTGCTCAGTGACGACCGAGAAGGCTTGGTACGTGCGCTGGACCGCCTGGCCTCCTGGCAGCCCCACGTTGCAGAGAAGGCAGCCAGCCCGAACGTGGATCTTCAGAGTCTGGGACTGGCCATCCTTCCGGATCTCGTCTTCGAAGGCATGGCGTCAGGAATCACGTCAGAGCGTGATCTGCCGTAACTGTTGACGGCGTTAAGCATTACGACTGGCTTCGCAGACACGCAGGTCAGGGGCGCCAGACATCAGGCTCGCGCTCCGGTGTGCCTCAACTGCCAGACTTCGTTGGTCATTTGGCTGCCTGGCACGACTGGCATTCCCTACGATGACTGCCGTTGTCCTGTCGTACGGGAGGGCCGAGGAGGGGCGGATGGACTTCACAGGGGCGGGCGGGCCGGATGCGGCTCCCGGGTTGCGGACCGCTGTTGGGATCTACTCCGGCAAGACCGATCGGACGCTGGCGCGGATCTCGGAGCTCGAAGCAGAACTCGCCGACCTCCGAGTCGAGGCGGCAAAGTACGCGAGTACTCGCGATCAGCTGAGCGAAGCTCTCGCCGAGCTCCTCGCAGGCCACTCGGCGCCATCCGAGGACGATCAAAGCCCCCAGCAGGAAGCTGACGCGGAGAACAAGGACGACGATGCGTCCGCCGGTGACGAGCCGGAACCGAGCGAGCCGTCCGGGGAGATGCGTGCCGGGCAGAGCCGGCCTTCACGGTCGCCGTCCGGGCAGTTGATGCAGGCGGTCGAGCGGATCCTTGTGGGCGCCGGACGGCCGATGAAGGTCAAGGACATCACAGAGGCCCTTGGGCGCCCAGCGAAGGGCGGCGAAGGGCGGGCGCCCATCGAGACGACCCGCGCGACGTGCAAGCGGCTGGTGAAGAACGGCCGTGCCGTGGAGCGCCCGATCGGTACCTTCGCCGCCCGCCGGGTCACGGAATCACAGGGAGGGGACGCCTGACGCCGCCGCCCCGAACATGAGATGTCCCCTCCTCCCATTGCGGGGAGAAGGGGACGGGCTCCGTTGAGCTTGGACCCTCTTCGGAACCAGTGACGTGGACCCTCGTAGTGGCTCACGCATCCCCGAGGCTAGAGCAATCCGCCTCGCCTCGGGGGCGCGTGGCCTATTTCGTCGTTCCTGGGGGCGGGTTTCCCTGGGGACGGAAAGGCCGATTTTGATGCGTACTGCACATTCCGTCCCGCGGGTACAGCGGGACGGCGAGGAAATCTTCCAGACGGGCAACGGTGACGACATCCGGCCAGCATCGGCCGGCGAGCAGGTCGGCAATGGCCTGCCGGTTGACCCCGGATCCGGTAGAGACCTGCCGCAGGCTTCGCTTCTCGCGCTTCAGGGCAAGTGCGAGCGCGCTGGCGATGGCCTGGACGACTCTGGCGGCGATGTCGTCGACGGCCGAGTCGGGCCAGGATTCGGGATCGCGGGCAAGGTCTCTCGGCGCGGTCTTGCGGGCCAAACCTCCGACCATGTCGATGCACTCCTTTCCGTGAAGATCGCCTTCGACGTCTTCACTGGCTGCTTGTCCAGCCGGTTCTGTTGGTCTGTGACGCTGAGTTCGGAGGTCTCCAGCAAGATCCGCGACTACCGGCCCCGGCTGCCGCATCGGCAGTGGGTGCCGGTCGCCGAGCTGGTGAGAGCCACCGTGGCGGCGACAGCTCCAGCTACCTGTTACGCGGCGGAGCATCTGCTGCACGTGATCGGCCGGATCGCGGTCTGGGCGGACCGACGCGGGTTGCCGCGCGACCCGGGAACCTGGCTGCGGACCGAGACGATCGACGCCTTCATCCTGTCGGGCTGCGTTGCGACGAAGGACTCGACGGTGCTGACCTACCGGACCTGGCTCCGGCGGGCGCGGGAGGCTCTGGTGTGGGTCCAGCGCGGGGAGGCCCCTCCGGCTCGACTTTCCTCGCCCCGCAAACCTCAGCCGCCTTATGGTGCCGGGGAGTTGGCTCGCCTGCGGGATTGGGCGAATCATCTGCCGGACCAGGCTCGACTCGACGGCCTCGCCCTCATGGCGCTTGGTGCCGGGTGTGGCCTGATGCCGGGCGAGGTCCCTCCCATGCGAGGCAGCCATGTTCGCGTGACCTCCGGTGGGATCGCGGTGCTGGAGGAGAAGCTCCTCGGCCGACTCGTGGCGTGCCACTCCGATTGGGAAGGCACGCTGGCCGAGTTGGCAGAAACCTCCGGAACCGGGTTCCTCTTCAGGCCGGGACGGAAGGTCGCGGCAGCCAAGAACCTCGTCTCGTCCTGGCCTGCCAGCCATCGGCCCCATGCGGGTCTGCCACCGCTCTCTGCTCGGCGATTGCGGTCGACGTGGATCGTCGGTCGGCTTTCCGAGGGCATCAGTCCGGAGGCCGTCGCTTCCGCCGCAGGCATGGCCTCCCCTGCCGGTCTGGCCGGCTACCACCACTGGGTGCCCCCACTGCCTAGAGCAGAGGTGATCCGATTGCTGCGTGGCCGCCGCTCGTGAGGGCGCGGCCTGAAGCCGACCAGCTGGCCGCCCGCCATGCGCGGCCACGACTGCGGCCTGGACGGCTCACCGAGATCCCCGACTCCAAGGTCGGCCAGCTGCTGACCGTCCTGGACCGCTCCGGCCTCCCCCAGCAGCTGGAGGACATGCTGCGAGGCCGTCCCGGGCCACCAGGCGTACGGCCCAGGACCGTACTGGCCGGCCTGATGCTCGCCGTGTACTACACGGGCCGAGCCACGGTCTCCGACGCCTGGCGGATCCTGCACTTCCGTCTCCAGCCCACAGCTCGCGCCTGGCTCGGCATCCCCGAGATGCCTCCGTCCACGGCACGCGCGTGCATAGCTGCCAGTCGTCGCCTCTACCGGGGGCTGGACCGGATCACCACCGCGCTCGACCCGGCACGCTGCGACCGGCGTCGGCGCCTGGTCCAAGCGGAGGCTGACATCCACTCCGCCATCTGGGGCGAGGCTGTCGGCCGCGCGGCCGCGAACCGGCTCCAACGCCTGGCGAACGATCTCGTACTGGTCCCGGTCCGGCTGGCACAGCAACGCGGATACATGCGGCACTGGGCCGGTGACGTGGGAGTGGACGCCACCTCGATCCCGGTTCTGGCCAAACCTGGTAGCGACTACTCGGGCACGGCCTCCGTCGAAATCACCGCCGGCTGGCACTTCAGCGGCGGCTCCGACAAGGGCATCTTCGGCTACAGCGCCAGCTTGCTCGTCGCCGCCCACTCCCGCACAGACGAAGGGGCTGCGAAGGGCCGCCGCGCGACCTCCTACCCGCAGCTCTGCCTCGGTCTCAGCCTGGACACCCCGACCGTCCGTACGGGCGAGAACGCGGTCACCGCATTGAAGCACCTCGCCGAGCTTCGACTGCCGACAGGTACCTGTGCCGCAGATCGCGCCTACACCGGCTGCTCGCCGGACAACTTTCAGATCCCCGTACGCCGACTCGGCTACCGCCTCGCCCTGGACTACAAGGCGGCCGACCGTGGCATCCAGGGCAGCTGGCAAGGAGCCGTACTGATCGATGGCTCCCTCGCCTGCCCGCACATCCCCAACGCCTTGGCCCAAGCCACTCACGGAATGGACGACAAGACCTTCCGCCGACGGCTCGATGAACTGAAGCCGGTGGTCGCCGAGCGACTGCCCTACTTCCTCAAGCTCAAGCAGAACGCCGACGCCCGAGGAACCACCCGCCTCCAGTGCCCGGCAGCCGGCCCCTCCCCTTCGGTGAACTGTCCACGTCGAGAACGCCTCCGTCCAACGCGGCCTCCCGCCTCGAGCCCACCTCAGACCGTGATCCGGCTGGCGGATCACCGCTCCCGCGACAGCCATGCCTCGGCTCGCCCGACCATCCAGCTTCCTGACAGAGAGTGGGCGGACCCTCCCGGCAAGGAGGCGCTGCCCGCCGTCTGCGGGGCATCCGCTATCAGCGTCCCCGCCGACGCGGCCGGAGACCTGAAGATCGCAAAGTTTCGCCAGGACAGCCACTACCTCAGCCCCGCCTGGGACCGGATCTACAAGCCGATCCGCTCCCACAACGAGGGCCTCAACGGTCGCTTCAAGGGCGCCTACATGGACATAGGCAACCCCATGCACCGCCGAGCACCCGGCCAGGTGACCCAGACGATCCTGATCGCGATCATGGTGACCATCGGAAACCTGGACATCCTGGAAACCTGGCTCTACGAGCGCACTGGCAGCCGGCTCTCCGACGCTGACTTCGAGTCCATTCCGGCTGCCGCTGATCGCGACCAGGCGTACATTCCCGCGCCACTCGACACGGGGCGGCATCCGCCGGCCAACCTCTGATCGGGCAGCGTCACAGCCGCACAGCGCCATCCCCAGCCCCGGGCGACCGGGGCTGGTCCGCATGCCTCGGCAACGGGCGGACGCCTGCCGAGTAACCTGCCAGACCCGATGCGCCGCCATCCACCACCCCGAACAGGCATCGAACGACCCCAGAAACGACGAAGATCCCGCCCGATCTTGCGATCGGACGGGATCTCGTTAACGTTCCTGAGAGCTACTCAAGAACAGTCGTCTGTGGACCTGTGGGGATTTGAACCCCAGACCCCCTCGATGCGAACGAGGTGCGCTACCAGACTGCGCCACAGGCCCTTGCGACGTGTGAAACATTAGCATCCCCGTGCTGCTGCACCAAAATCCGTTGCCCGGGGCGGCCTCGCGGCGGTCATTCGTTGGCTGCGCGGGGGCGGTCGTCGCTTTCGTACTGGTCGAACAGCGGCGTGCGCCCGCGGTCGCGGCCGCGCGGGCGGGCGGCCTGCTGGGCCCCGGCGGCGTCCGGCTTGGCCGGGGCCGCGGGCTGGGCGCGCAGGCGGGGGTCGGTCGGCTCGGCCGTGCTGGAGCGGGAGGCGCTCCAGCCGTCGGGAGCGGCCGGACCGGTGGCGCGGGGGGCGACGGGGGCCGTCACGTAGGTGGGCAGCGGGACCGGGACGGGCTCCCAGCTGTCGCCGCGCCCGGGGCCGCGTTCGCGCTGCTGGTCCACCCACTCGGCGTGGTCGGTCTGCTCGACCAGGGCGCGCCGTCCCGCCTCCTGCGGGGAGACCGGGGGTGCGGGCTCCGGTTCGGCTCCCGGGGTTTCCTCGGTCTCGCGGCGGCCCGGGCGGCTCTCGCGCAGCTGGCGGGCGGCCGCCTCGGCGCGCCGGCGGTCCATGGTGAACTCGTAGCGCCGCCGCTCCTGGGCGCGCAGGTACGCGATGTACGCGCTCAGCATGACGGCCGGCAGGCCGGGGGCCCACAGGTAGGCGACGCCGCCGACCGCGGCGACGACGGCGCCCAGCGTGAAGACGAGGAAGAGGAGCGCGGTGGTGCGCCGGCGGCGGGCGAGCGCCTGGAGGCGCTGCTGGCGCCGCTGCCGCTCCGCCACGGCCTGCCGCTCCACGACGGCCGACCTCGGCTCCGTCCTGGTTGCGGGCACGCCGACGGGCCGGACGTCGGCGTCCACGGAATTCACCGTTTCCGTCGCGGCGCCCGGATCCGCGAGGTACTGGGGATCCGCCTCCTGGTCGGCGCGCTCACGCAGCCCCTTGGCGTAACGGCGCTCCATTCCCGCCCGGCCCGAAAGCAGCCGGATGGCAGTGGAGAAGCGTTCCGTCGGACGGGCCTCGTTCAGCTCGTCCTGCCTCCGGAGCCACATGGGCACCAAGTAGGCGGCCCAGGCCCCCACGATGACTGCGTAGATGAGGCCGCTGCTGCTCACACCTCACACCGTAGAGGGATACGGCCGGGGGGATCCGCCAATTGGGCCGGTGTGTCGCACGAACCGGCTGATATCAACGACTTTTTTTGTGATTCTTCGGATCAGGATATGGGCGAATCGGATCCCGGCAGCAGGAATTCGAACGCATTTTCGGATTTACGGGGTGGGTGCCGCCCCGTTTATGGCGCGCCCGTGTCCGGCCCCGGCCCCCGGTCCCGGGTGCGGTGCCAGCGGGACACCAGCCCCGCCGGGACCTCCTCCGCCGTCAGCGCGTACACCAGGTGGTCGCGCCAGGCCCCGTCGATGTGCAGGTAGCGCGGCCGCAGCCCCTCCTCGCGGAAGCCCAGCTTTTCCACCACGCGCCGGCTCGGGCCGTTCTCCGGCCGGATGCACACCTCGATCCGGTGCAGCCCGACCCGCGCGAAGCAGTGGTCCACCGCCAGCGCGACGGCGGTCGGCATCACGCCCCGCCCCGCCACGTCGCGGTCCACCCAGTAGCCGATGTGGCCCGCGCACATGGAGCCCCAGGTGATCCCGGCGACCGTCAGCTGGCCGACCAGCCGCCCCTGGTACTCGATGACGAACGGCAGCATCCGCCCCGCGTTCGCCTCCGCCCGCAGATGGCGGACCATCTGCCGGTAGGTCGGGCGCTGGACCACCGGCCCCCAGGGCGCGGGCGGCGGAATCGTGGCCTCCCACGGCCTGAGCCATTCCCGGTTGCGCCGGTTCACCTCGCGCCAGGCGCTCTGGTCGCGCATTTTTATCGGCCGGAGGGTGACGTCGCCGTCGGTGAGCGCCACCGGCCAGGTGGGTCCGTTCAGCTCGGGCTCCCCGACGGTGCCGGGTGGTCGCCGCCCCGGATCTGGTCCACCGCGTGCGGCAGGATCCGCGCCAGGACCGCGAGGCCGTCGCGGACGCCGCCGGTGGAGCCGGGCAGGTTGACGATCAGGGTGCGGCCGGCCACGCCCGCCCGCCCCCGGGACAGGGCCGCCGTCGGCACCTTCGCCAGGCCCTCGGCCCGAATGGCCTCCGGGATGCCCGGGATCTCGTAGTCCAGCACCCGCGCGGTGGCGTCCGGGGTGCGGTCGGTCGGCGAGATGCCGGTGCCGCCGGTGGTGAGGATCACGTCGTACCCGGCGGCCACGCCCTCGCGCAGCGCCTGCTCGACGGGGTCGCCGTCCGGGACCACGCGCGGGCCGTCCACCGTGAAGCCGAGCGCCAGCAGCCCCTCGGCCAGCAGGGGGCCGCCCTTGTCGGCGTACACGCCGGCCGAGGCACGGTTGGAGGCGGTCACCACGAGACCGCGCGCCTGCCGGACCGCCCCGGCCGCGGCGGCCGCGGCGGCACCCGCACCGGCTGCTGCCGTATCGCCGCGTTCGCCCTGGTCGCCGCGTTCGCCGTGGGCATGGGCGTGGCTGAAGGCGTCGCCGCCGCGCGGGGCGTTCACGCGCGCGTCCAGTCGCCGGACTTGCCGCCGGTCTTCTCCTCCACCCGGACGTCCGTGATGACGGCGCCCTTGTCGACGGCCTTGACCATGTCGATGACGGTGAGCCCGGCGACCGCGACGGCGGTCAGCGCCTCCATCTCCACACCCGTGCGGTCGGTCGTCTTGACGGTGGCGAGGATCTCGACGGCGTCGTCGGCGACCGAGAGGTCCACCTTCACCCCGGAAACGGCCAGCGGATGGCAGAGCGGGATCAGGTCGGGGGTCTTCTTCGCGCCCATGATCCCGGCGATCCGCGCGGTGGCGAGGGCGTCGCCCTTGGGTACGCCCTCGCCACGCAGCAGTTCAATCACCCGGGGGGAGACGAGCACGCGCCCGCTGGCGCGCGCCGTCCGCGTCGTGACGTCCTTCTCCGAGACGTCCACCATCCGGGCCGCTCCGGCCTCGTCGATGTGCGTCAGCCTGCTCTGCGTGTTCATGGGTCCGTGCCGCTCCCGCTCCCGGGCCCCGAGGGGGCCTGTGTGGTGCAACACGCTACCCGCACCTGCCGGAACGGGGGCGCGCCGGGGAACGGCCCGGGCGCCCCGCGGCCGGCCGCGGCCCCGGCCGAGCGGGATCAGCCGAGCGGGATCACGTCCAGCTCGCTGCCGGGCTCCACGGAGGTGACGTCCTCCGGTACGACCAGCAGGGCGTCGGCGTGGGCCAGTGCGGCGATCAGGTGCGAGCCGGATCCGCCGACCGGGCTGATCGTGCCGCTGTCCGCGTCGTACGCGCCGCGCAGGAACTGGCGGCGGCCGGCCGGGGAGCCGAGCGCCCCGTCGGCCTTCAGGACCGCCCGCACGCTGGGCCGGCTGACGTCCGGCAGGCCCATGAGGGCGCGGATCGCGGGCCGGACGAACAGTTCGAAGGAGACGTACGAGGACACCGGGTTGCCGGGCAGGGCGAGGAGCGGGGTGTGGTCGGGGCCGATGGTGCCGAAGCCCTGGGGCTTGCCGGGCTGCATGGCGAGCTTGCGGAAGTCCATCCGGCCGGTGTCCGGCTCGTCGGGGCCGGTGCCGATCGAGGACAGGGCCTCCTTGACCACGTCGTACGCGCCGACGCTGACGCCGCCCGTGGTGACCAGCAGGTCGGCGCGGACCAGCTGGTCCTCGATGGCGGCCTTGAGGGTCTCGGCGTCGTCGGCGACGGCCCCGACCCGGTAGGCGATGGCGCCGGCGTCGCGGGCGGCGGCGGCCAGCGCGAAGCTGTTCGAGTCGTAGATGGCGCCCGCGGTCAGGGCCTCGCCCGGCTGGACGAGCTCGCTGCCGGTGGACAGCACCACCACGCGCGGGCGCGGCCGGACCCGTACGGCGGCGCGCCCGATGGCGGCCAGCAGCGCGATCTGGGACGGGCCGAGCACCGTGCCCGCGGCGAGCGCGAGGTCGCCGGCCTGGACGTCGCTGCCGCGGGCGCGGACGTGGGCCCGCGCCCCGGCCGGCCGGTGCACCCGCACCTCGCCGCCCGCGCCCTCGGGGGCCGCGCTGGCCGGGGCCATGCCGGCGGCCGCGCCGCCGCCCGTGCCGCCGTCGGTCCACTCGACCGGTACGACGGCTTCCGCGCCGGGGGGCAGGGGCGCCCCCGTCATGATCCGGGCGGCCTGGCCGGGGCCGACGGTGGGCAGCTCGCCGCTGCCCGCCGCCACGTCCCCGATGACGGTGAGCACCGCGGGGAACTCCTCGCTGGCGCCCTGGACGTCTGCCGTGCGGACCGCGTACCCGTCCATCGAGCTGTTGTCGAAGGGCGGGAGTGCGACGGGCACGGTGACGTCCTCGACCAGGACACAGCCCTGGGCATCGAGCAGCTGGAGTTCGATCGGCTCCAGAGGCCGGACGGCGGCGAGCACGTCCGCGAGGTGCTCGTCCACCGACCACAGGCGCGGGCGCTCGGAGGAGCCGCCGGTGTCCTGCGGCGCCTCCGTCGGCTCCGCTGCCGCCTTTGCCGCCTTTGCCGCCTGCGATGCCTCAGGGCTGCTGCTCAAGGTGCTACATCTCCTCCGTGACGTAACGGCGAAGCCAGGTGCGGAACTCCGGGCCCAGGTCCTCACGCTCGCACGCGAGGCGGACGATGGCCCGCAGGTAGTCGCCGCGGTCTCCGGTGTCGTAGCGACGGCCCCGGAAGACCACGCCGTGCACCGGGCCGCCCACGGTCTCGTCGGCGGCAAGCTTCTGCAGGCCGTCGGTGAGCTGGATCTCCCCGCCGCGGCCCGGCTCGGTCTCCCGCAGTATGTCGAAGATCGCGGGGTTGAGGACATAGCGTCCGATGACCGCATAGTTGCTCGGCGCGTCCTCGGGGTCCGGCTTCTCGACGAGGCCGGTGATGCGGACGACGTCCTCGTCGTCCGTGGGCTCGACGGCGGCGCAGCCGTACAGGTGGACGTTGGCCGGGTCCACCTCCATCAGGGCGATGACGGTGCCGCCGGTGCGCGCGTGCACGTCCGCCATCTGGCGCAGCAGCGGGTCGCGCGGGTCGATGAGGTCGTCGCCGAGGAGGACGGCGAAGGGCTCGTTGCCGACGTGCGGCTCGGCGCACAGGACGGCGTGGCCGAGGCCGCGCGGGTCGCCCTGGCGGACGTAGTGCATGGTGGCCAGGTCGCTGGACTCCTGGACCTTCTTGAGGCGGTCGTCGTCGCCCTTGGCGGAGAGCGCCGACTCCAGCTCGTAGTTGCGGTCGAAGTGGTCTTCCAGGGCCCGCTTGTTACGCCCTGTGATCATGAGGACGTCGTCCAGGCCGGCGGACACGGCCTCCTCTACGACGTACTGGATGGCCGGCTTGTCCACGACCGGGAGCATTTCCTTGGGCGTCGCCTTCGTCGCCGGAAGGAAGCGGGTGCCGAGGCCCGCGGCAGGGATGACTGCCTTTTTGATCACGGGGTGCAACTGAGTCATGGGCAGAACCATAGTGGGTGATGCCATGGCCTCCGTTTGGAAACCGGTAAGTAGATCAACGTTTGATCCTTTTTGAGAGGAAAAGCGAGTCACCTGTGGTAACGACGCCTCCGGACCCCGCCCGCCCGCCGCAGCCGTCCGGGAAGACGCTGCTGCGCCGCGAACTGCTGGCCGCCCGCCGCGCCCTGTCTCCCGGCTCCCTGCGCACGGCGGCCCGTGCGCTCTCCCGCTCCGCGCTGGCCCTGCCCGAGCTGGCCGGCGCCCGCACCGTGGCCGCGTACGTCTCGGTCGGCAGCGAACCGGGGACCCGCGATCTGCTGGACGCCCTGCGCACGGCCGGGAAGCGGGTGCTGCTGCCCGTGCTCCTGGCCGACAACGACCTCGACTGGGCCGTGTACGAGGGCCCGGGCTCCCTCGCCGAGACCGTCCACGCGGGGAAGATGCCGCTGCTGGAGCCGTCCGGCCCGCGCCTGGGGCCGGAGGCGGTCACCGGCGCCGACGCGGTCCTGCTGCCCGGGCTGGCGGTCGACGGGCGCGGGATGCGGCTGGGGCGCGGCGGGGGCTCGTACGACCGGGTGCTCGCGCGCCTGGAGCGCGCCGGGGCGCATCCGGCGCTGGTCGTGCTCCTCTACGACGAAGAGGTGGTCGCGCGGGTCCCGGAGGAACCGCACGACCACCCCGTTCAGGCGGTGGCCACCCCCTCGGGGGTGGTGCGTTTCACGGATTCAGCGTGAGCCGGTACTCCGTCGCCTTGTCCACGGCCTCCTTGCCGAAGGGCCAGTCGAGCAGGTCGCCCTTGGCCCACAGCGTGGTCTGGTCCGTGTAGTTGTCGTGGTACGTGTGCCCGGAGGCGCCGGTGAGGTTGATCCAGCGGGACTTGTCCAGGTCGCCGAGGTTCACGACCATCCGCATGGACGGGACCCAGGTGACCCCGTAGCCGCCGGCCGCGTTCCAGCCGGTCGCGTTCACGGTGGCCTCGCCGCCGCCCAGGTTCCACGGGCCGCGGTTGAGCATGAACTGCAGGAAGCCCGGGCCCTCCTTGCCGATGGTCTGGTTCTCCAGCGTCAGCTGGTGCATGCGGCCCCAGCTCCAGGTGGACTGGTCCTTGCCGAGCTTGGCGGTCAGCTCCCAGCGGGCGTCGACCATGGCGCGGGCGAAGAGCTCGTCGCGGGTGGTGGTCGCCGGCTTGTTGCGGAGGGCGGGCGACTGCCACCAGGCCGACTTCTCGTCCTTGACCAGGCGGCGGACCACCTCGAACCAGCGGTCGCCGCCGTCGGGCTGCGCCGAGTCGGCGTCGCGGGCACCGCATTCGCGGACGGTCTTGGCCAGGTCGTCGGCCGGGCCGCTCGTCTCCTCGCGGACGTTCCTGCAGCTGCCCTGGATGCGCAGCTCCTTCGGCAGCTTGTCGCCGAAGGCCAGGCGGAGGATGTTGCTCCAGACCGCGTTGAAGTAGGCGGCCGCCGCCGAGTCCGGCTCCTGGGTGTAGTTCCAGCCGTCCAGCAGCTTCTGGGCGGCGCGGACGTCCGGGTCGCTCATCTCGATCTTGGCCAGGATCGGGGTCAGCAGCGCGGCGATCTCGCTGCTGTTGTCCATCTGCATGGCGCGCATGTCGTCGCTGGAGATCTTGCCGCTGTCCTTGATCTTCGCCTCGATGAGGTCGTTGATCCGCTGGCTGCGGGCGCCGTAGCCCCAGTCGCCGGTCAGCAGGTGCGGGTACTTGCCGGCCCCGGTGCCGTTCTCCACGACGGCCTGGTTCGCGGTGACGATGTAGCCGCGCGCCGGGTTGTAGTCGTACGGCATCTCGTCCTGCGGGATGTAGCCGGTGTTGCCGTCCTTACCGCCCTTCCAGGCGTACTTCGGGTCCCAGCCCGGGGCGGGCATGCGGCCGTCGCCGGCGCCGCGGAGCGGGATGCGGCCCGGGGCCTGGTAGCCGATGTTGCCCTTGACGTCGGCGTAGATCAGGTTCTGCGAGGGGACCTCGAAGTCGCGGGCGGCGTTGCGGAAGCCCGCGAAGTCCTTGGCCTTGTTGAGCTTGAAGACCGCGTCCATCGACTTGCCCGGGTCCAGGGCGGTCCAGCGCAGGGACACGGCGTAGCCGTCGCCGCGGTCCGGGGCCGAGGGGGGCACGGGGGCGCGGCTGCCGACCGTGCCGAGCTCGTCGCTGCGGTCGGAGACCAGCGGGCCGTTGTTGGTCGAGCGGATGGTGATCTTCTTGGGGGCGCCGCCGGCGACCTTGATCTCCTCCACGCGGGTCGTGAAGGGGACCACCTTGTTGTCGTAGACGTAGCCCTCGGGCCGCACCTGCTCCAGGTAGAGGTCGGTGACGTCGGCCCCGAGATTGGTCATGCCCCAGGCGATGTCCGCGTTGTGGCCGATGACCACGCCGGGCATGCCGGAGAAGGTGTAGCCGGCGACGTCGTACTGGCACTGGGGCGAGACGGCGCGGCAGTGCAGGCCCATCTGGTACCAGACCGAGGGCAGCTGCGGGGACAGGTGGGGGTCGTTCGCGAGCAGCGGCTTGCCGGTGGTCGTGTACTTGCCCGAGACGACCCAGGAGTTCGAGCCGATGCCGCTGCCGTTGGGGCCGAGGATGGCCGGGACCTGGTCCAGGGTCTTGGCCAGGGAGGTCAGCGAGGTGCGCAGGCCCACGGACGCGCCCTGGGCGGTGGCGCCGCCGGCGAGGCCGGACTGCGGGGCGGTGGAGGGCTGGGAGGCGGTCGAGGCGCCCGCGGCGCCGGAGCCGGTGCCCGCGCCCGTGCCCGCGCCCGTGTTGCCGGAGCCGGTCGCGGAGCCGGAGCCCGCGCCCTTGCCGTTGTCGGAGCCGGGGGTGCCCTGCGGCGCGAACTTGCCGCCCTCGATCTTGCCGCCCTCGACGACGGGCTTGTTCCGGTCGAAGGGGTAGGGCGGGTAGAGCTCTTCGATCTGCTGCGGGGTGAGCTTGTTCGTCATCAGCGCGCGGTCGATCTCGTCCTGCATGTTGCCGCGCAGGTCCCAGGCCATCGCCTTGAGCCAGGCCACCGAGTCCACCGGCGTCCACGGCTCGGGCCGGTAGCCGTCGCTGAGCTTGAGGGCGGCGTGCTCGACGGAGAGGTCCTTGCCGGACTTCCCCTTCAGGTACGCGTTGACCCCGTCGGCGTAGGCCTGGAGGTACTTCTTGGTCTCGGCCGAGAGCTTCGAGTCGAGCTCCGCCTGGGCGACGTGGCGCCAGCCGAGGGTGCGCAGGAACGCGTCGGTCTCGACCTGGCCGGCGCCGAACATCTCCGAGAGCCGCCCGGAGGTCATGTGGCGGCGCACGTCCATCTCCCAGAAGCGGTCCTGGGCGTGGACGAAGCCCTGGGCGCGGAAGAGGTCGTCGTCGTTGTCGGCGTACAGCTGCGGAATGCCGTTGGTGTCGCGCTTGACCTCGACGGTCCCCTTCAGGCCGGGAACCTTCAGGGAGCCGGTGGTCTGGGGGAACGAAGCCCGGACGGTGTCCAGTCCCCAGTACGTCCCGTACCCGAAGCCCGACAGGAGCGCCAGGACCAGAACGAGCACGAGCAGGCGGGCGCGTCGTCCCTTCTTCTTGACGGAAGGGGCGGTTTCTTTGGCGGGCATCGCTGTCCTTAGAGGGGCAGGGTGGTCCTGGCAGTGCTGGAAGCAACCATAGGCGCAGGACCGCTTCCGTTGATCCGCCAGGGGTCGAGGTCCTCAGGACAAGGGCGAACCGGCGTTTCACAATGTGACTATCACGTAAAGGAAGCGTCAAATGTTAGGTAGGGTAACGACCCACTCGTCGATCCGGTCGCCAGGGGGAACGATCCACCAGGCGTGCTGAGGAGGGCCGCCCACTGACCGTCCACACGCTCAACGAGCTTCTGCTGGTCTGCTCGCTCGTCCTGCTCGTCGCCGTCGCGGCGGTGCGCGTCTCCTCGCGCAGCGGGCTGCCCAGCCTGCTCATCTACCTGGGGATAGGCGTCGCGATCGGCCGGGACGGCATAGGCCACGTCGTCTTCAGCAATGCCGCGCTGACGCAGGTCATCGGCTACGCAGCGCTGGTCGTGATCCTCGCCGAGGGCGGTCTGGGGACCAAGTGGAAGCAGATCGAGCCGGCGCTGCCGGCCGCGGTCGCCCTGTCGCTCGTCGGCGTGGCGATCAGCGTGGGCGTCACGGCGACGGGCGCGCACTACCTGGTCGGGTTGGACTGGCGGCAGTCCCTGCTGATCGGCGCGGTCGTCTCGTCGACCGACGCCGCGGCCGTCTTCTCCGTCCTGCGCAAGGTACCGCTACCGTCCCGGGTCTCGGGGGTGCTGGAAGCGGAATCCGGCTTCAACGACGCCCCCGTCGTCATCCTCGTCGTCGCGTTCTCGGCCGTCGGCCCGATCGAGCCCTGGTACGTCCTGATCGGCAAGATCGCGCTGGAGCTCGCGATCGGCGCCGCGATCGGCCTGGCCGTGGGCTTCGTGGGGGCGTACGGCCTCCGGCACGTGGCCCTGCCCGCCTCGGGCCTCTACCCGATCGCCGTCATGGCCATCGCCGTGACCGCGTACGCGGCCGGGGCGCTGGCGCACGGCTCCGGCTTCCTCGCGGTGTACCTCGCGGCCATGGTGCTCGGGAACGCGAAGCTCCCGCACTGGCCGGCGACCCGCGGGTTCGCGGACGGGCTCGGCTGGATCGCCCAGATCGGCATGTTCGTCCTGCTCGGCCTGCTGGTCACCCCGCACGAGCTGCCCGGCGACTTCTGGCCCGCGGTGGTCATCGGCCTGGTGCTGACCATGGTGGCGCGGCCGCTGTCGGTGTTCGTCAGCCTGGTGCCGTTCCGGCTGCCCTGGCCGGAGAAGACCCTGATGTCGTGGGCGGGCCTGCGCGGCGCCGTCCCCATCATCCTGGCGACCATCCCGATGGTGACCGGGATCGAGGGCAGCGACCACATCTTCAACATCGTTTTCGTGCTGGTCGTCGTCTACACGCTGGTGCAGGGGCCGACCCTGCCCTGGCTGGCCCGCAAGCTCAAGCTCGGCACGGTGGACGAGACGGCCGCGGACCTGGGGATCGAGTCGGCCCCGCTGGAGAAGCTGCGCGGGCACCTGCTGTCCTTCGCCGTCCCGGCGGCCTCGCGGATGCACGGCGTCGAGGTGAGCGAGCTGCGGCTGCCGTCCGGCGCCTCGGTCACGCTGGTCGTCCGGGAGGGGAAGAGCTTCGTACCGCTGCCGTCGACCGTGCTGCGGCGCGGGGACGAGCTGCTGGTGGTGGCCACCGATCAGGTGCGGGACGCGGCGGAGGTGCGGCTGCGGGCGGTGGCCCGGGGCGGGAAGCTGGCCGGTTGGCTGGGAACGGGCAACGGCAAGCCGGATCGTTGACCGGATTCCTCGGCCGACGGCGGATACGACCCGTCCATCCCATGGTCCCGCCCGCCTTCGACATGAGAGCAGCGCTCTAGAATGCGCATTTTCCATGGAATCTGTGGGGCTGTACCCCGATTCCCGGGCTCTTGGAGGGCAAACCTCCGGTTAATCGCAGGCCAAGACACATCTTGTCGGCGGAATCACAGGGCGTGATAGCACACCTGCCTGTACGATAAAGGCACACCACATCGAACCAACTCTGCCTGATGCAGAGCTGGCGCGACCGCAAAGCGGCCGTGGCACCCTCACCGCAGTGGGCGCCCAGGTATCACTCGGTTCTGCGCAAGAGGACAGCTCTCGGGGTTCCCGCGTACGGGTGCGGCCGCTCACCAGCGAAACACCTCCGCAAGCCGGGATCTCTACCAGGCAGCGGAAAGGCCAGGCCGTGACATCCGCGGTCACGACCGACACCTCCGCCCGGCCCGGCTACGGCGCGCTCCTGCGCACCCCCGGCGCCCTGGGCTTCGTCCTCCCGGGATTCGCCGCCCGCCTCCCCTTCGGCATGCTGACCATCAGCATCCTGCTGCTGGTCCAGCACACCACCGGCTCCTACGGCAGCGCCGGCATCGTCTCCGCCGTCACCGGCATCTCGATGGCGCTGTCCGCACCGGTCATGGGGAAGTTCACCGACCGCCGCGGCCAGAGCGCCGTCCTCGTCCCGGTCGTCCTCGCGCACGCCGCAGCCGTCGCCGCCCTGGTGGCACTGGCCCTCCTCGACGCCCCGCTGTGGGCGCTGGCGCTCGCCGCCGTCCCCACCGGCGCCTCGGTCCCGCAGGTCGGCCCGATGGTCCGGGCCCGCTGGACCGCCCGGCTGGAGGGCTCCCCGCTGCTGCCGACCGCAGCCGCCTTCGAATCCGTCACCGACGAGTTCACCTTCGTCGTCGGCCCCGTGCTCGCCACCGCGCTGTGCACCGGCGTCCACCCGGCCGCCGGCCTGACCGCCGAAGCCGCGCTGACGCTGATCGGCGGCTTGGTCTTCGCCGCCCGGCGCGCCACCCAGCCCGAGATCCACGCCCCCGCGGCGGGCGCCGAGAAGCACGCCTCCGCGCTGTCCTACGCCGGCCTGCGCGTCCTGATCGCGGCCTTCCTCGGGATCGGCGCCGTCTTCGGCGGCATGCAGGTCTCCCTGGCCGCCTTCTCGAACGAGATCGGCAACCCGGGCGCGAACGGCGCACTGTACGGCGTGTTCGCGGCCGGCAACATGATCGCGGGCATCGCCTGCGGCGCCATCGCCTGGAAGATCGGCCCGCGCCGCCGGCTGCTGCTCGGATACACCGGCCTGACCGTCGCCGCGTCCGTCCTGTGGACCGCCCACTCGGCGGTCCTGCTCGGCGCCCTCGGCCTGCTCGTCGGCCTGTGCATCGCCCCGGCCCTGATCACCGGCTACACGATGGTCGAGTCGCTGGTCCCGGCCCACACCCGGACCGAGGCCTTCACCTGGCTGACCGGCGCGGTCGCCTTCGGCCAGGCCGTGGCCGTCATCGCGGCCGGCCGCCTGACCGACGCGCACGGGTCCTCGTACGGCTTCCTGGTGCCGATGGCGGGCACGGTGCTGGCCCTGGCCACGCTGCTGGCGCTGCGGTCGAAGCTGGCCCCCAAGGCCCCGAGCCGGATCATCAACTCGTCCGCGCCCGCCGACGAGCACGGGACGCCCGCCGACGAGCGTGGGATGGGTCACCGCGTGCCGGTGACGGTGGACTGATCCGCCGGAATACGTCACCATGAAGCATCGTTAGCACTCATCGAGTCAGAGTGCCAGGAGGAAATTCGTGCCGACCTACCAGTACCAGTGCACCGAGTGCGGTGAGGGCCTCGAGGCCGTGCAGAAGTTCACGGATGACGCACTGACCGAGTGCCCGAACTGCAACGGACGCCTCAAGAAGGTGTTCTCCGCGGTCGGCATCGTCTTCAAGGGTTCCGGCTTCTACCGGAACGACAGCCGCGGCGCCTCGTCGAGCAGCACCCCCGCCTCGAAGCCGGCTTCGTCGTCGAGCAGCACCTCGACGGCTTCCTCTGCGCCGGCCGCGTCGTCCGCCCCGTCCACGGGCTCCACCTCGGCCGCCTGACCGAGCCGCTTCACCGCGAGGCCCCGCCGCCCTGGAGGCAGCGGGGCCTCGCGCATGCCCCGGTTAGGGTGACGGCATGGCTAACGCAGAGATCGGTGTCATCGGCGGCTCGGGCTTCTACTCCTTCCTGGAGGACGTCTCCGAGGTCCAGGTGGACACCCCGTACGGGCCCCCCAGCGATTCCCTCTTCCTCGGCGAGCTGGCCGGGCGCCAGGTCGCCTTCCTGCCCCGTCACGGCCGGGGCCACAAGGTCCCGCCCAACAAGATCAACTACCGGGCCAACCTGTGGGCGCTGCGCTCGATGGGCGTGCGCCAGGTACTCGGACCCTGTGCGGTCGGCGGACTGCGCGCCGAGTACGGGCCGGGGACGCTGCTCGTCCCGGACCAGCTGGTCGACCGTACGAAGTCCCGGGTCCAGACCTTCTTCGACGGGGAGCCGCTGCCCGACGGGACCGTTCCGAACGTGGTGCACACCACCTTCGCCGACCCGTACTGCCCGGTGGGACGCTCGGTGGCGCTGGCCGCGGCCCGCGGCCGGGCCTGGGAGCCCGTCGACGGCGGCACCATGGTCGTGATCGAGGGCCCGCGCTTCTCGACCCGGGCCGAATCGCAGTGGCACGCGGCGATGGGCTGGTCGGTCGTCGGCATGACCGGCCACCCCGAGGCCGTCCTCGCCCGGGAGCTGGGACTCTGCTACACCTCGATGGCGCTGGTCACCGACCTTGACGCGGGCGCGGAGACCGGCGAGGGCGTCTCCCACACCGAGGTCCTGAAGGTGTTCGGCGAGAACGTCGGCCGCCTGCGCGAGGTGCTCTTCGACGCGGTGGCGGCCCTGCCGGCCACGGACTCCCGCGACTGTCTGTGCACGCACGCCCACGACGGCTGGGACCTGGGCATCGAACTGCCGTAGGCGGCCCGGATGCCCGCAGGACGATGCGGCCCCCCCCCCCCCGCCGGGGGGGGGGGGGGCCCCCCGCCCCCCCGCGGGGGGGGGGGGCCGCCCCCCGCCCGCGGCGGGGGGCCCCCACGGCCGCGTGCTGTATGTTAATAACA
>NZ_JBHXTC010000046.1:47299-67226 GCF_042677605.1 Streptomyces sp. NPDC127106
CCGCCCCGGCGGGCGGCGCCGCGCCCCCCGGGGGGGGGCGCCCGGCCGCCGGCCCCCCCCCCCCCCCCCCCGCCGGCGCCCCCCGGCGCGCCCCCCCCCCCCCCGCCCCACGTCCCGTGGTGCGAGGGGGGCCGCCCCACGTCCGGTGCGAGGGGACCCCTCGTCCGGGTGACGCGGTTGTCCACAGGCTGGGGACGGTCCACAGGCGCGAGCGCGATCGGACGGGGCGGCGGATCGTGAG
Organism: Streptomyces sp. NPDC127106; assembly: GCF_042677605.1. Taxonomy (NCBI): domain Bacteria; kingdom Bacillati; phylum Actinomycetota; class Actinomycetes; order Kitasatosporales; family Streptomycetaceae; genus Streptomyces; species Streptomyces sp. NPDC127106. The sequence continues at coordinate 47,541 of NZ_JBHXTC010000046.1, forward strand.
GGGTGTCCGGACGCCCGTCCGGACACCGGAACCCACGCGAACCGGCGGTGCCGTCATGTCCATGACCTCGCAGACCCCAGCCCCCTCCTCCCCTTCTTCGGCGCCCGCCCCCTCCCGCGCCCTCGTCCCCGCTCCTTCTCCGTGCCCGCCGGCGCACACGGTCCCGGCCTTTCCGCCGCTGCGGGTCGGGCGGGGCGGGGACCGGCTGCGGCGGGCGCTGCGGCGCAGGCGGCGGGCGGCCTCGGCCGCGCTGGCCGTCGCGGCGGCCGCGCTGGCGGTGGCGGGCGGCCCTCAGGCCCAGGCGTCACGGGGCGCCGGGCCGCCCGCCGCGGAACCGCCGCCGCCCGTGCGGATGGTCTCCGCGCCCGTGCGGATCGCGGACGCGGCGGCCGTCCGGCTGCTGCGGCCCGGTGACCGGGTGGACGTGGTCGCGGCGGAACGGGCCGGGCCGCCGCGGGTGGTGGCCGAAGGGGCCCGGGTCGACGCCGTACCCGGTCCGGAGGAGGGCGCCGGGGACGCCGGGGACGGCGGGGCGCTGGTGGTGCTGTCGGTACCCCGGGACACCGCGCGGGCTCTGGTCGGGGCGGGTGCGGTGGCACGGCTGGCGGTGACGCTGTGCTGATCCGGAATCGGACACGCGCACCGGTAGGTCGCCACGGGCCGGGCCCGGACTGGACACACCGGGCCCCGATTGCCATAGCTTTCGGAACCGTTGGCTCCATTCATGACGGACCCGAAGAGAGGCTCAGCAGTGAGCGAGAAGAAGCAGAGCGTCCTGGCAGGCTTCAAGGCCTTCCTGATGCGCGGCAACGTGGTCGACCTGGCGGTCGCGGTGGTCATCGGCGCCGCGTTCACGAACATCGTGAACGCGGTCGTGAAGGGAATCATCGGCCCGATCGTCGGCGCCGTCGGCACCAAGAGCCTGGAAGGCTACAGCTCCTGCCTGAAGGGTCCTTGCGGCGTCGACGCGAAGGGGGAGCCCATCGGCGTCAACATCATGTGGGGCTCGGTGCTGAACGCGGCGCTGACCTTCCTGATCACGGCCGCGGTCGTGTACTTCCTGATGGTGCTGCCGATGGCGAAGTACCTCGCCAAGGTGGAGGACCGCCGCAAGGCCCGGGAGGGGGTCAAGGAGAACATCGAGGTCACCGAGCTGGTGGTGCTCAAGGAGATCCGGGACGAGCTGGTCGCGCAGCGCGCCCGGTCGGGCGGCTACGGCGACGGCAACGGCGGCCCCGGCGCCGCCCCGGGCTCCGCGCACCAGCAGTACTGACGGGACCCGCCGCGCCCTTCGGCCGGGCGGAATCCGGCGTACGGGCGGGGCTGCCGGTGCCGGCCGGTCAGAGGTGGTGCGGCGGCTTCTCGTCGAGGAAGCGGGCCAGGTCGGTGGCGCTCCCGGTGGCGGGAGCCCGCTCGCCCCAGCCGTGGTCGGTGTCGTCCCGGGACTGCTGGTCCAGCGGGTCGTCGAAGACGAGCCGCAACCGGGGCTTCCGCGGGGCCGCGGCCCCGGTCCGGGAGTCGGCCGGGGACCCGTCCCCGGCCTGGGCTGCGGGCTCGGCGTTCGCGGGCTGCGGGTCGGAAGCGGGGACGGTGCTCATGACCCCCAGGGTACGGCCGCCGCCGCCACGGCCCCGCCGCCGCCCGGCCGGGACGGCGGCCCGGCGTCGCCTCGCCGGTGCGGACGTCGAAGAAGGGCGGGGGCCTGCGCGGGGGGCGACTCGGGGCCGCGTACGCCTGAGGGCCCGGGCACGGCACCGCGCCGGGGATCCCTCCCCTTCCCGCCCGCTTCGACGGGGTTGCAGCGGGGCCGTACAGGTGAAGGGGAACCGCTCCGGCGGCCGCCGGGCCCTGCCGGCCGGCTCCGGGCTGCTGTGCTGAGCGGTGTGACGTACGTACCGATGACGGCCCGCGACCGGGACGAGGGGCACCGGTCGGCCACCGCGCTGGAGCTCTTCTTCGACCTGTGCTTCGTCGTGGCGGTGGCGCAGGCCGGCCGCCAGCTGGTCCACGCGCTCGCCGAGGACCACGTCGGCGCCGGGGTGAGCGGCTATCTCTACGTGTTCTTCGGCGTGTGGTGGGCGTGGATGAACTTCACGTGGTTCGCCTCCGCCTACGACGTCGACGACGTGCCGTACCGGGTCGCGACGCTCGTGCAGATCGCCGGGGTGCTGGTCTACTCGGCGGGGATCCCGCAGGCCTTCAACGACAACGACTGGACCGTCGCCGTCATCGGCTACGTGGTGATGCGCCTCGCGCTGACCGTGCAGTGGCTGCGCGCGGCGGCCGGGGAGAGCGGCCCGCCCCGCCGCTGCGCGCTCACGTACGCACTCGGGCTGGTGGTCTGCCAGATGGGCTGGGTGGCGCTGCTCTGGGCACCCGAGGCGAGCAAGAGGTGGCTGTTCCTCGTCCTCGTCGCGGCGGAGCTGCTGGTGCCGGTCATCGCGGAGCGCGACCACCAGACACCGTGGCACCCGCACCACATCGCGGAGCGGTACGGGCTGTTCACCATCATCGTGCTCGGCGAGACCATCGCCGCCAGCACCCTGGCGGTCCAGTCGGCGATCGCCGAGCACGAGGCGCTGGACGTGCTGCTGCCGATCGCGGGGGGCGGCCTGCTGCTGGTGTTCTCGGCGTGGTGGATCTACTTCGCCGTCCCGGCCCACGACCTGCTGCGCAGCAACCGCGAGGCGATTCCCTGGGGCTACGGGCATTACGTGGTCTTCGCTTCGGCCGCTGCGATCGGCGCGGGCATCGAGGTGGCGATCGAGCACTCCGTCGGGAAGGCCCACATCTCGCAGACGGCGGCCAATCTCGCGGTCGCCGTCCCGATGGCGGTGTACCTCGCCTTCGTCTGGGTGCTGCACTCGCGCCACTTCAAGCACGGCGCGGTCCAGCAGCTGCTGCTACCGGTGTCGGCGGCGGCGATCCTCGCCTGTGCCTGGACGGGGTCGTACGCGGTGCTGTGGGCGGGACTGGTGGCCGCGGCCACGGTCGCGGCGGGCGTGACCTTGGCGGAGCGGGAGCGTTCTGGTGCGTGAGGAGCGCGGGCGGCAGCGGCCGCGGCCAACGCGCCGGCAACAGGAAGAAGAAACGATGAAGGTCCCGGTACAGCGGTACGGGCAGGCCGACGCGGCGGCGGAGTACGGGGAGCTCGCCGACCCGGCGTTCTGGCAGCAGCCACCGGCGGCGCGGCTCGCGGCGTTCGCCCGCCTGCGGGCGCTGGACTCCCCGGTCTTCGTGCCCGAGGGCAGGGGACGGGGCCACTGGGCCCTGGTCCGGCACGCGGACGTGCAGGAGGCGAGCCGGCTGCCGAAGGTGTTCGCGAGCGCGCCCGGGGTGACCACTCCCGAGCCGGCGCGATGGGTGCGAGCCCTGTTCGGGGACTCGATGGTCAACCTGGACGGCGCCGACCACGCCCAGCTGCGCAAGATCGTGCAGCGGGCGTTCACGCCGCGGCTGCTGGCGGCGGCCGAGGCGGACATCCACGCCCTGGCCGCCCGGATCGTGGACGACGTCCTGGCCGACCGGCCCGACGAGTTCGTCTCGGCCGTGGCCTCCCGGCTGCCCTTGGAGGTCATCTGCAACATGATGGGCATCCCGGAGCGCCACCGGCCGGAGATCGCCGACCGCGTCAACCACGCCTCGGAGAACATCGGCGTCGAACGGGGCCTGGCCGCCCGGCTGCGGATGCCCGGGCGCGGCCTGCGGGCGCTGGCCCGGATGCAACGGATGGTCGCGGGCATCGGCCGGGAGCGCCGCAGGGACCCCTCCGACGACCTGATCTCGGCACTGGTCTGCGCGAACGTGGACGGGCAGGCGCTGGGGGCGCGCCAGTTGGGGGCGTTCTTCTCGCTGCTGATGGTCGCGGGCGTGGAGACGACCCGCAACGCGATCACCCACGGCCTGTCCCTGCTGACCGACCACCCGGACCAACGGGACCTGCTGCTGGAGGACTTCGAGAAGCACGCGGACGGGGCGGTGGACGAGATGATCCGGCACTCGACGCCGATCATCCAGTTCCGCCGGACGGTGGCGGCCGAGCACACCCTGGGCGGGCACCTGTTCCGGCCGGGCGACAAGGTCGTGCTGTACTACGCCTCCGCCAACCGCGACGAGGCGGTCTTCCCCGACCCCGACGCCTTCGACATCACCCGCTCCCCCAACCCGCACCTGGGCTTCGGCGGCGGCGGCCCGCACTTCTGCCTGGGGGCGCACCTGGCCCGGGTGGAGATGAAGGCCTTGTTCCGCGAGTTGCTGACCCGGCCGGTCGGGCTGCGCGCGGTGGGGCTGCCGGACCTGGCGGGGTCGAACTTCGACAACCGCGTCCGCTCGCTCAAGTTCGCCTTCGAGCAGCCGCGGTAGCGGTCCGGCGGGGCGTGGGGGGTCGGGCGTGGGGGGTCGGGCGCACGGAACGGGCCGCCGGGCGGGCCGGGAGCCCGGCGGCCGGACCGGGCGCCGGGCGCCACCGCCGGCAGCGGGAGCCACCACCGGCACCGGGCGGCGCCGGAGCGGCTACTGCTGCAGGCGCCGCACGGCGAGGAGGCAGTGGGCGCTGGTCGCGAGCACCTCCTCGTCCCCCGCGAACGCCTGGAGCGTCGCGGCGTCGACCGGCCGCCCCGGAACGGCCTCGGGCCAGGGGCGCGTGGCGAACAGGAAGTACGCCTGCCCGCTCTCCTTGGCCGCCTCGACCCACTCGTCCGGGACGGTGCAGGTGGCGTTCAGTCCGGGCAGGGTCAGCGCGACCTGGTTGTCCGCCAGGACGATCTGCACGGGGAAGCCCGCCGGGTCGCCCCGACCGTCCTCGACCTTGTCCCCGACGGACAGCTTGTTCTCCGCCAGCAGGGCCCGCGCGGCCGCCTCGGCGGCCGCCGGGCCCTGCGGGCCGTCGCCCAGCGAGTAGGCGAGGAGGTACGGCATGTCGTGGCCCTCGGCGGGGTCGCCGATCCAGGCGAGCACCGAAAGGGTGCCGAGCCGGGTCCGGTCGATTTCGGCTTGAGTTGAAGTCATGCGCCGCACCCTAGTGGCCTTCGCGCCGCCCCCCTCACGGCCTTTCACCCGGGCGGGCTAGACCGCCCAGAATCCTTCTCCGGAATTCGACTGGACGTTCGCATCCTGGTACTGCAGCCGAACGATGCGCGTATTCTCCGGAATTTCGAACACGACCCATCCATCGGCCTGTTCACCGACGGCGAGGGAATCGAAGACGAGGGGTTTTCCGGTGGTCAGTTCACCGGTCTGCACGACCGGGTGGCGCTTCCCCGCGCTGTCGTACGCCCACATGCGCCCGAGTGCCCCGTACGAGGCCCCGCCGACGTTGACGAACGACATCGAGGCGGCCACCCAGCGCTTCCCCGCGGGCGGGGCGAAGTTCTTCTCCACGCTGACCGCGGGGTCGACGTAGGCGTGGAGAACCGCCTGGAGGTGCCGGCCGACCTGGCGGCCGTGCACCCGTACGGAGTCGCCCACGTGGGCGCCCTTCGCAGCGGGATCACCCTCGGCGCCGGGGGCGGCGTCGTCCACGGGGACGGCGGGCGCCGCGGCGGGGGCGAGCGCGGCCCCGTCGGAGGGTGCGGAACAGGCCGTGGCCCCGAACAGCAGGAACGGCAGGAGGACGGCGGCGAGGGCGGAGGCGGACTGGCGCATGCGCGATCCCTTCGGGGACCTTCGAGGGGGTGTTTTCCGGCCAGTCTCACGCGCCCGAGCGGGGAATTGCACACACCGACACGGGTGTGCGGAGCGAGTTGCCGTCCATCTGCCAGCACAATGCGTTCCGACGGAATTCCGCCATCCGCATCCACCTGGAGGAAGAATGCGCACGTCCGGCAGCCGAATCGCTCTGGCGGCCTTCTCGGCATTGGCCGCGGCCACGGTGTTCACCGCCCCGGCCGAGGCCACCGTGTTCAATCAGGCTATTTCCGTACGGTCCGAAGCACACATCGGCGAGGACGGCACGATCACCCTTTCCGGCAGCTACCGCTGCGAACAGCCGTCACCCAAGGGGACGATCCAGGTCAAGGCCACCCTCGTGCAGGACGACGTCCACCTCGGCCTCGGCGCCGGCGAGGCCGTCTGCGACGGCAGGGACCACGACTGGCAGGCGCACGCACCGCTCGGCTACACCCCGCAGGTGCACGCGGGGCCCGCCGAGGCCACGGCGGAACTCCAGGAGATCCACTTCTCCGGCCTCATGCCGTCGTCGCTCGACACGGTGGCGGCGGACGAGAAGGTCATCGAGGTCGTCGACCACCGTTGAGCCGCGGCGCCCCGGCCGGGCCGGCAGCCGCCGCTGCCGGCAGGCCGGCAGGCTTGCGGGCCGGCGGGCGCGTCAGCGGCAGGCCGGCGCCGCGCCCGTCATCGACATGAACGCCACGGTCCCGCACCCGGTATCCGCATGCCGGCGCCCCGTGGCCAGGTCCACGGCCAGGTCCACGGCCGTCGGCACCGCGGCTCCCAGCAGGAGCAGAGCGAGCAGGCCGGTGGCCGTGCGCCCGCTCAGGCGGCGTCGCACGGGACGATCCGTTCCACACACGTCCGTCTCATGGACCGCATCATCACGCCGCACCCCACCTGCCACAACTCGGCGTGCGGCGGTGCTCACCCCGTGCCCCGGGGGCTGCCCAAGGCGTCGAACTCGCACCACACCGCCTTGCCGTCGCCCCGGGACTCCACGCCCCAGTGCGTGGCCAGCGCGTCCACCAGCAGCAGTCCGCGCCCGGTGGTGGCGGCCTCCCCAGGGGTCCGCCGGCGCGGCCAGACACTGGAGCGGTCCTTGACCCACAGCCGGATCCGCCGCACCGGCTCCGGCAGCACCTCCATGGTCAGCACCGCGCCGCCGTCGGTGTGGAGGAGGGCGTTGACCAGGAGTTCCCCGGCGGCCAGTTCCACGTCGTCGGCAAGTTCCGGCACGCCCCAGTCCCGCAGAGCCTGCCGCAGGGCGAAGCGGGCCTCCGACAGCCCCTCCGGGTCGGCCTGGTGGATGTACTGGTGGATCCGCGGGGCCCGGTGGGTGCCCGGGTCCGGGGCCCGGCGCAGCACGAGCAGGGCCACGTCGTCGCCGGAGCCCCAGCGTTCCCAGAGCCGGTCCGAGAGGTGGTCGGCGAGCGCCCCGGCTTCCTGCGGGCCGCTGCGGACCACGTGGGCGAGGGCCTCCATGCCCTGGGTGATCGCGGTGCCGGGCTCCTCCACCAGGCCGTCCGTGCACAGCACCAGCGTCTCCCCGGGGACCAGGTCGAGGCGGGTTTCGGGGAAGTCCTCCTGCTCGAAGACGGAGGCCAGACCGAGCGGCAGCCCGCCGCGCACGTTGGGCCAGCCCGTCCGCCCGTCGGTGTGCCGGATCAGCGGGCCGAGGTGGCCCGCGCGGACCGCCCGTACGCCGCCCGTCTCCAGGTCCACCTGCGCGTACATGCACGTCGCGAACCGTTCGGTGTCGAGCTCGGCGAGGAAGCGGGAGGCCCGGGCCAGCACGGTCGACGGCGGGTGCCCCTCCCCCGCGTAGGCGCGCAGGGCGATCCGCAGCTGCCCCATGATCGCCGCCGCGTGCGTGTCGTGGCCCTGGACGTCGCCCACCACGAGGCCGACCCGGTCGCGGGGCAGCGCGATCACGTCGTACCAGTCCCCGCCGACCTCGCGCCCGCTCCACGCGGAGTGGTAGCGCACGGCGATCTCCCCGCCGCTGATCTCCGGGATCCGCCGCGGCAGCATCGAGGCCTGCAGGCCGGTCGCGAACTCCCGCTCCTGGTCGAACAGGAGCGCCCGCTGGAGGGACTGCGCGACGATGCCGGCCAGGCCCAGGCAGAGGTTGCGCTCCTCGGGGCTGAACTCGCTGCGCCGCCGGTAGAAGAGCACCAGCCCGCCGATGGCCCGGGCCTGGGCGATGAGCGGGAGGTAGGCGGCCGCGTCGAACCGGATCCGGTTCAGGTAGTCGGCGAGCGGGGGGAACTCGTGCGCCAGTTCGGTGAGCGAGGTGGCGAACCGGGCCTTGCGGGTGAGCACCGCCTGGGACAGCGGCAGGGTGCCGTCCAGCCGGGTGAACCTGCGCTCGCTGAGGATCTCCAGGGACTCCCCGCTCAACGCGATGATCTTGATCGCGCCGTTCTCGACCAGCCCCAGGGCCAGTCCGTCGGCGCCCAGCCGCTCCAGGGCCCCCGCGCCGGTCAGCGTGGCGGTCACGTCGTCGACGGTCACCGCCCGCGAGAGGGCTTCGGTGGTCCGCTGCACGATCGTCGCCTGCTTGGCGCGCGCCGTCTCCAGCTTCCGCAGCACGGTCGCCTGGGTCAGCTCGGCCGTCGCGTCCCGGACGATCCCGACGATGCGGTCCGGCCGCCCGGCGGCGTCGCGCAGGATCCTGCCCTGGGTGTGGGTCCACTGGTCGACGCCGTCGCGCCGGCGGACCGTGAAGTACGAGCCGTGCGTGTCGGCGCCCTCGTCCACCGCGGTCCGCACCGAGTCCGCCAGACGGGTGCTGTCGTTCACCGGGATCCGCAGGCCGAGGCCCTCCGGGGTCCGGTCGAACTCCTCGGGGTCCAGGTCGAACACCGCGTACCCGGCCTCGTCCAGCTCGAACGTGCCGGCGCGCAGGTCCCACTCGAAGCTGCCCATGCCGTTCAGGGCGAGCCGCTCGCCGGGCCCGGTCGCCGGGCCGCGGCCGGCTCCCCCTCCGGTTCCGCGGTCGGCTCCCGGGCCGACCCCTGGCCCGGATCTGTCGCGCTCCGCTGCTGCCACCTGACACACCACCTAACGGCCGGGCCAGCACGGCTGGGAGATCAGCCGCTCCCACTCCTCGTCCGGATGCCCCGGGAGGGTGCGCCCCGCCTCCCGCCAGCGCTTGACGAGGGAGAGGTAGATCATCGACGGGTCCGCTGCGGCGGGGGCGGGCGGACCGTACGGGGCGGTCCCGGTCGCAGTGGTGTGCTGTTCCGCGCGGCTGGCCGGGATGCGCACCCAGCCGCGGCCCTGTGCTCGCTGCTCCGCAGTCATCGCGGACCCCTCTCACCTCACCGCAGAGACGTCTTCGGATGCCCCGCATCGGCCCGGGCGGGCCGCGGGGTCCCGAGGGAGCCCGCCGGCCGGCGCAGGGCGCCGAGGCGCCTACGGACTCCTTTCACCAGTCTCCCCGCCGTGAACCCCGCACCGTGCACGAATCGCATGGAAGGGCCGAATGAGGGAGCCGTCAGCAGCCCCGCGAAGAACAGTCCCGGCCACGACGACTCGAATCCGGGGCTCAGCTCCGGCGTGCCGCCGTCGTCCCCGACCGTGCCGAGCGCGGCGCGCAACCGGGCGTCGAGCAGCTCCAGCCGGGCCAGCTCGGGGTGGAACCCGGTCGCGGCGATGACGTGCGCGACCTCCAGCACGAGGGACTCCCCGGCCGCGCCGGTCAGCCCCAGCCGGGTCCGGTCCCCCACGGCGACCGCCCGGTGCAGCCGGTGCCCCAGCAGAGCCGGGACGCTCCGCTCGAACCGGTCCCGCAGCCACCAGGCCCCGGCGGGCCCGAGCGCGGTGGCCGCGATCCGCTCCCGCCTCGCCGCGGGCAGCCGGCGCACCGCCCACGGCAGCTCGGACCACACCCAGGTGCGCCAGCCGCTGCCCAGGCCGCTGTGCGGGCGGCGCAGCGCCTCCAGGGCCGGGCGCTCCAGCGGCGGGGGCACGGTGTTCCAGTCGATCCGGGCCCGCCGGGCGACCAGGCAGGGCCGGGCGCCGGCCTCCGCGAGCAGGGCCGCCGTCTCCAGGGCGGCCTGCCCGGCCCCGATCACGGCGACCTCCCGGCCCGCGAACCGGCTCAGGTCGCGGTGGGCGCTGCTGTGCGAGTAGTGCCCGGGCGGCAGCTCGCGCAGCGCCTCGGGGTGGCGGATGAAGGGCATCACCCCGACGGCGAGGGCCACCGTCCGGGCGAGCAGCGGGGGCCCCTCGGCGGTGCGGATGCGGAAGCCGTCGCCCTGCGGGGTGACCTCGGTGACGGTCAGCTCCTCCACGTCCGGGACCGCCCGGCGGGCGAACCACATGCCGTACGCGCTGAAGGTGCCGATCGGGAGCGGACGGCCGTGCTCGGCCGCCAGCCCCCGGCCGGCGCAGTACTCGGCGAGGGTGTGGCGCCCGCCGGGCGCCGAGAGGTTCGAGGCCCAGGCCTCGGACTTCAGGTACATGCCCTCGGGCATGTGGTCCCGCCACGAGGCCATGGGGCGCCCGAGCACCCGTACGCCGATCCCCGCCGCGACCGCGTGTGCGGCGATCGACAGCCCGTACGGACCGGCGCCGACCACGACGAGGTCGTCCATCCGCGTCACCGCTGTCCCTCCAGTCTCATGGGTCCCCCGTCGTTCACCGGCGCGGTGCGGGGCCGGCGGGAGTCGTGCGCGCCGCCATCTCCGGCTTCCCGGGCTCCGGCGCCTCAAACGCCGACACGGCCCGTGTCGCCCGCAGGGGGCACGGCCCTGCCCCAAGGGCGGTCACCGCGTCACCAGCTCGTCCGGAGCGGCGGCCTCCGGCGGGGTGGGCGGAGGCGGTACGACGGGCCCGGCGGGGCCGCCAGGGGGCGCGGAAGCGGCGGGCAGGACGACCGCCGACGGGGTGGCGGGCGCCGACGACGGGGCCGGCAGGGCGGGCTGCCCCGGCGGCGCCTGGTCGCCGCCGCGCTGGCGCGGGGCGCGCTGTCGAGGCGTACGCACCACCGCGCGCGCCGTACGCCGCCCCTGCGCCGGGATCCGGCGCAGGACGCGCGCCCCCTTGTCCGCGCCCCGCCCGAGGAACGCGGCGAGCATCGCCAGGAACGGCAGCAGGTCGTCCGCCGCGAACCAGGCCGCCTCCCTCCGCCCCGGCGCGCGCAGCCGCCCGGGCCCGCGGCCGGGCCAGTGGCCGGGCCTGCATCCCGGCCCCTGCTCCCCGGCCGGCACCGACCGCCGCCCGCGCCGCCGCCACGGCAGCTGCCGCCCGCGCACCGCCGCCAGCAACGCGTAGTTCTCGGCGACGAACACCCGGCCCGGCCCCCCGGACTGCTCCGGCACCTCCTGCCCCGTCAGATCCAGGTACATGGCCTGGACGACGTCCAGCCCGGCCGCGTCGGTGAACAGCCGGAACTGCGCCCCGGGGCGCGGGTTGAAGTCCACCAGCCGGAAGCAGCCGCTCTCGTCCCGCCGGAAGTCGAGATCCAAGATCCCCTGGTAGCCGAGGCGTTCGGCGATCCGCAGCCCCGCCTCCTCCACCGCCGGGTCGGGCAGCCACCGCCCCACCGCCGTCAGCCCCGTCCGCACCGGCCAGGACAGCTCCTTGCGGCCCGACCCGGCGAGCAGCGGCCGCCCGCCCGGGCCGAAGGCGCCGTGGAAGAACCAGTCCGTGTCGGCGCCGGCCGGCAGGAACCGCTGGAGCAGCAGCCGGCTCCTGGCCTCCGCGGAGCGCTCGTACAGCCGATGCGCCTCCGCGGCAGTGTGCACGAGGGTGGTGCTGCGCAGGCCGGAGCCCGTCGGCAGCAGCCAGGGCCGGCTCCACTTGGCGACCGCCGGCAGGCCGAGCCGCCAGGCCGCCTCGGCGGCCTCGGCCCCGCTCCCGGGGATCACGGTCTCCGGATGCGGGATGTCCCAGCGGGCGCACAGCGTCGACAGCTCGGCCTTGTCGGCCACCCTGGCGGGCAGGCCGTCGGGTTGGTGGGGGATCCGGAACCGCCCCTCCAGCATCGGCGCGATCCGCGCGACGGCGATCGCGCTCAGGTCGTCCATCGCGATGAGCACCGCGGGCCGCCCGATCCGCTCCGACACCCCGACGAGACACTCGCCGAGCGCCTCCGGCGCCTCCGGGTCGAGCCCGCCCGGTGGTCCCTCGTGGACGGCGTGCACGTACCGCGAACGCCCCATGGGACCTCCCCCGGCCTCGACGACGGCATGGACCTCCACGCCCTTGCGCCCAAGGGATCTGACGGCGCCGAGGGTTCCGTGGTGGAACGGATTCCGGTCGAGTCTGAGCACAACAGCGGGCACGTGGCCGGAGAACTCGTTCATGGAAACGGTGTCTTTCACCTAGTCGGACCAAGCAGGGATGGTGCGCAACTGCAAATGGCCTACGGAGGGCGCCATCGGACAGGCCATTCGTCGGATGTGATGCCTAACGTCTTGGGCAAGCACACCGATTCAGGAGAGCCCGGGAGATGCCATGCCCAGAACACATCGCCGCCTGGCGAGCACCTGCATCGGTACGGTCACGGCCGGGCTGCTCGCCACCGGTGCCGCGCTCGCGGCCCCCGACGACGAGCAGCCCAGGACCTCGGGCATCGCGATGGGCGCCTACCTCGACTACGGGCCGTCCGGGGTCGCGCGGATCCCGTTCCTGTCGAACTGGCTCGGCGGCAAGGAGATCCGCGTCGGCCACACCTATCTGCCGGGCGACCGCTGGGCCGGCATCGAGGGGAACGTCGGCTTCCTGGAGGACTGGGCCGAGTGGCGCCAGGCCAAGTCGGACCGGCTCTTCGTGCTCAACGTGCCCATGCAGGAGCGCAACGAGGGCCGGGTGCCCGACCACGAAGTGGCCCGGCTGATCCGGGAGGGCGCCGCGGGCCGGTTCGACGCGCACTTCAAGAAGCTCGCCGAACGGCTGGTCGACCTGGGCGTGCCGGACACGGTGATCGTGCTCGGCTGGGAGATGAACGGCACCACCTACACCCACCGGTGCGCGCCGGACCCGGACAACTGGAAGGCGTACTGGCGGCGCATCGTCACCACGATGCGCTCCGTCCCCGGGCAGGAGTTCAGCTTCGACTTCGCCCCCAACCGGGGGACGGACGCGATCGGCTGGACCCGCTGCTACCCGGGCGACGACGTGGTCGACATCATCGGCATGGACTCCTACGACCAGGGGCCGGGCCGCACCTTCGACGACCACATCACCCAGCCGTACGGGCTCCAGCACCACATCGATTTCGCGAAGGCACACGGCAAGCGGATCTCGTACCCGGAGTGGGGGCTGTTCCGCCGCGGGGACAACCCGGAGTACGTGCGGCGCATGCTCCAGTGGATCGAGCAGCAGAAGCCGCTCTACCACACCATCACCGACTACTGCCCGCACGGCGTGTGGCAGTGCAAGCAGAACCCGCTGTCGGCGAAGGCGTTCCGCAAGGCGCTCATGCCCGACGTGCCGGACCCGGTGGTCCCGACGCCCGTGGTGCCGACGCCGGTCGTGCCGACCCCCGTGGTCCCGACGCCGGTGATCCCGACCCCGGTGATCCCGACGCCCGTGTGGCCGACCCCGGCCGTGCCCACGCCCCAGATCCCGACCCCCCAGATCCCGACCCCGCAGATCCCGACCCCGCAGATCCCGACCCCGCAGATCCCGACCCCGGTCCCGACTCCGCAGATCCCGACCCCGGTCCCGACTCCGCAGATCCCGACCCCGGTCCCGACCCCGGTCCCGACCCCGGTCCCGACTCCCGACCTGCCGGTGCCGAAGCCCTCGCCGCTCGTCCCCTCGCCCGAGGCGCCCGCCGTGACCCCGTCCCCGGCCGAAAGCAGCTCCGAGGCCCCGGTGCCCGTGCCCTCGCCCGCCGAGCCGAGCCCGGTCGCACCGAGCCCGGCCGTCCCGACCCCCGTGCCGCCCCGTCCGACGCCCGTGAACAGCACACAGTGGTGCGTGCCGCTCAACTTCGGCGACTGGCTCTCCGAGCTGGTCGGCAAGCAGTCGGTCTGCATCACCGTCGACTGGGACCGGGACTCCGGCTTCTGGCCTTGGTAGACCCGTCATCGCACCCGCAGTTCGTTGAGCCGGGCCCGCCAGTCCCGGGCGGCCGGCAGCGCCTCGCGCAGGGCGTCCACCGCCCGCTCGCGCCCCGTCACCTGCGACTCGTGCAGCCGCAGCAGGGGCGCGAGCGCCGTCCGGGCCATCAGGAACCGCTGGTTGACGACCGTGTCCGGCCGCCAGTGGTTCTTGTACGGTTCGCTGCCGCGCAGGAAGCTCACCACCGAACGGCCCTCCGCGAGGGCCCGGCCGGCCTCGTAGCGCAGCAGCAGCGTCGCCACGTCCACCTTCCGCGCCCGCAGGTCCGGATCTGCCCCGTACAGGTACCCGCCGCTGAGCCCCCCCGACAGCAGCGTGACGTTGGCCGCCACCACCTTCCCGTCGAGCCGGAACTCGGTCAGCCGGCCCTCCCCCGCGCGCACCATCCGCCGGGTGGCCCGGGTCAGGTGCTCGGCGAAGCGGGGCTTGAGGTGCTCGGGCGTGACCCCGCGGCCGCGCCACTGCTTCTCGTGGAGCCGCAGCAGGGTCCGTACCGCACCGGGCACCTCGTGCTCGGTGACCTCGTGCTCCTCGATGCCGGCCGCGTCGGTCTTGCGGAGCTTGGCCCGCACCCGCTGGGCCCCGGAGGCCGGCATCCGCTTGACCAGCTCGTCGAACGACAGTGCGGGCAGTTCCATGCAGGTGGAGTCGGCGAGCTTGCTGCGCACGCCCGGCCACTGCTCGTAGACGGCCTCGGCGGCCGCCCCGGGCCGCACCTCGCGCAGGTCGACGACGGCGCCGCGGGCCGCCCGGTGCAGCCCCCGGGCCAGCGCGGGCACGACCTCGTCGGCCTGCCCGTCGGCCACGAGCACGTCGGAGTGGTCGGTGATGCGCCCGCCGAGCGGCACGAGCAGCGGCAGCGGCCGGTGGACGAGCATCAGCGGGGCGGCGCCGACCAGTTCCCCGTCGCGCCGCACGAGCACGATCCGCAGCCGCCCGTCCCGGCCGTACGACAGCCACCAGGAGTGCAGCCAGGCGTGGCTCTGGAAGGGGGTGGCGGTACGGCAGGAGCGGAACATCCGGTTCCAGGGCTCGGCCAGTGCGGCGAACTGCCGGGGGTCACGGCACAGCGTCACCGACAGGGCTCCGCGCCGGGGCCCCGCGCCCGGCGTCATCGCACGGACTCCTTCTCCTTGGCTTCCGCGTGTTCGCCCTGGGCCGGCAGCGTGGGCGTGGCGGTGAACTCCTCGACGACGACCTCTTCCTGCCGCGCCGGCTGCTCCTGCCGCCGCTGCTCCTGCCGCGGCTGCTCCTCCTGCCTCCGCCCGCGGCCGGGCCGGGCGAGCAGCCACAGGCCGCCGAGCAGCCCACCGGCGCACAGGCCGACGGCTCCGGCGACGGGCGCGGACGGCGAGACCGGCTCGGCCGGGGCCACGGCCTGGCTGAACAGCAGCAACTGCACACCGGTGTTCTTGGCGGCCTGGTTGCTGCTCAGCGACAGGGCGTCGGCGACCGCGTTGGCGATGTCGGCCGCCTCGGCGGCGCTCCGGGAGGTGCCGGTGATGGCGATCATCGGGGACTCGGGGGAGGTCTCGGCGCGGACCTGGGTGCGCAGCCGGCGGGCGTCCAGCCCGGCGCGGGGCTGGGCGTACGCGAGGGTGGAGCTGCTGGTGGCGATGCGGCCGTACGCCTGGGCGAAGCCGAGGGCGGTGGCCGGCTCGGTGGTGTCGTCCGGGACGGCGACGACATAGCTGGTGGCGGCGTACTCGGGCGCCTTGAGGACGCCGTACGCGCCGCCGGCGGCCAGCCCCAGCAGGGCGGCGGTGGGCAGCGGCCACCAGGTGGGCGGCGGCAGCAGCCGCACCCGGCGGCGGCGGTGGTCGGACTTCTTCTGCTCGGCGGTGTCGGCCATGTGCGTGCTCACTTCCTGGGTGAAAAGGTGTTCCTCCCGGGCCCGTTCGGGCCCGGGGCATGCGGTTCAGTCCCGGTCGCCGGAGGCCGGCCGCGGCTCGTGCGCGGGGCCCGGCGTGCCCGCGGGCGCGGGCGCCCGACCGGCGGGCGCGGCGGAGGCCGGGGCGGCGGCCTGGGTGGCGGCGGGGGCGGCGGCCTGGGCGGTGGCCTGGGCGGTGGCCTGGGCGGTGGCCTGGGCGACGGAAGCCGGGGCGGGACGGGGGACGCGCGGGGACGGCGTACGGGGCGCGAGGGCCAGCCGGTACACGTCCAGCAGCTGCTCCGCGCTGCGCGCGATGTCGTAGCGCCGGACCACGGGCGGCGGCGGCAGCCGCGTAACCCCCGCCTCCATGTGCCCGCGCAGGGCGGCGACCAGCTCCTCCGGTCCGGTGCCGATCCGTCGCGCGCCCGGCGCCTCCGCGGCCGGCAGGTCGTCGATCGCCGGGCAGGTGACGTGCAGCACCGGCAGCCCGGCCGCCAACGCCTCCACCACCGCCAGACCGAACGCCTCCTCCCGCGACGGGGACACGAACACGTCCATGGCGGACAGCAGCGCCGGGATCCCCGGCGTGCGCCCGTCCGGGCCGTCGCCCAGCGGGTCCCGCTCGCCCAGCAGGTGGATCCGGTTCTGCGCGCCCAGCTCGGCGGCCAGCCGGCGCAGCGCGGCCCGCTCGGGCCCTTCCCCGACCAGCAGCAGGTGCGCGCCGGGCAGTGCCGCCACCGCCCGGACCAGCGCGTCGAACCGCTTGCCCGGCACCAGCCGGCCCACCCCGCCGACGACGAACGCCCGCTCCGGCAGCCCGGTCCGGGCGCGCGTGGCCCTGCGCACCCCGGCGTCGAAGCGGAACCGGGCGGCCTCGATCCCGTTCGGCACGACGTGCACCCGGGCCGCGGGCACGCCCCACCCGGCCAGCCGGGCCGCGACCGTGTCGGACACCGCCACCGTCGCCGCGCCCAGCCGCTCGCTCGCCAGGTACAGGGCCCGGACCCCGGGCGTGAGCGGCCTGCCCTCGATCTCGGCGTCGCCGAGCGAGTGCTCGGTGGCCACGGCTGCCCCGGCACCGGCGAGCCGGGCCGCGAGCCGCCCGTACACGCAGGCCCGGTACAGGTGGGTGTGGACGAGGTCGTACCGGCCCCGCCGGACGAACCGGGCCAGTCGGGGCAGCGCCCCCAGGTCCCGGTTGCCCTGCATGCCCAGGTGCACCACCCGCACCCCGTCGGCGCGCAGACCCTCGGCGACCGGCCCCGGGTTGGTGAGGGTCAGCACGTCGCAGCGCATCGGCAGGTGCCGCAGCAGCAGCCGCAGCTGCTGCTCGGCCCCGCCGACCCCGAGCCCGGTGATGACGTGCAGCACCCGCAGGTCGTCCAGTGGCGTCGGCGGCTGGGGCGGCTTCACCGGTGCACCACCCGGCCCAGCTCCCGCACCCGGTGCCGCAGCTGCTTGATCCGCAGCCGCCCGCTGCCGTCGGCCTGGCTGATGTGCGTGCGCGGCAGGGCGTGCGGGCCGGCCAGCCGTCCGGGGTCGATGGCGCAGGCGTACCCGTACCCGGCCGCCCGCGTCGCGGCGACGACCCGCGCGTCCAGGTACCCGTACGGGTAGCAGAACCCCTCGGGCAGGGTCCCGGTCAGCTCGCGCAGCAGCTCCCGGCTGCCCCGCAGCTCCTGCTGGAGCACGTCGTCGGGGACGGCGGTGAGGTCCTGGTGGAGCAGCCCGTGGGAGCCGATCTCCTGCCCGGCGGCGGCGACCTCCCGGATGCCCTCCGCGGTGAGCAGGGGTTTGCGCGGCCCCAGCGGATCCCACACGTTGTCCACGCCGAGCCGCCCGGGCAGCACGAACAGGGTGGCGGTGCAGCCGTGGTGGCGCAGCAGCGGCAGCGCCCCGGTGAGGAAGTCGGTGTAGCCGTCGTCGAAGGTCAGCCCGACCAGCCCGGCGGCGCGCCCGGCGGCGCGGGCCCGCAGCAGTTCGCCGACGGAGACCCCGCGCAGGCCGCGCGAGCGCAGCCACTGCAACTGGGCCTCCAGGCTGCGGGGGGTGACGGTGATGCCGTACGGGTCCTCGGCGGGATCGGTGAACTCGGTGACCGAGTGGTACATCAGGACCCACGGCGAGGCGGCGGTCCGGCGGGCGGGAGCCGTCGCGGCGGCCGGTGCCGTGTCGGTGTCAGCGGGCATTGCGGAACCTCTGGGTCGTCTGGGCGATCTGGGCGGACAGGGTGGTGATTTCGAGCGCCCGTATGGCCAAGCCGGCGGCCGCGAACATGGCCGGGACCAGGAGGCAGCCGAGGGCGGCGCTGAGCAGCGGGTCGGGGATCATCGGCCCGGCGATCCAGCCGGTGCCGCAGGCGGTGAGCGAGGCGACGGCGAGCCGGCCGATGCTGAGGGCGACCCGGCGGGCCTGGATCGCGATGATCCGCCGGCCGATGCCGAGGAGCAGGAGCACGGCGGTGGTGGAGATGCCGGCCGCGTTGGCGCCGGCGAGGCCGTAGATGCCCCACCAGCGGACGGCGGCGGCTCCGCCGGCGACGTTGACGAGGAGTCCGGCGCCCATCGCGAGCGCCGGGAACCAGGTGGGCCGGGCGGTCGCGAAGAAGGGCCGGCTGAGGGCGCCGACGAGGCAGTGGCCGAGGAGTCCGAGGCCGTAGACGCGCATGACGGCGGCGGTGGCCTCGGTGTCCTCGTGGGTGAAGGCGCCGCGCTCGAAGAGGACCTCGATGATCTGCGGGGCGTAGCCGATGACGAGGGCGGTGCCCATGAGGACGGCGAGGCAGGCCAGTGCCAGGTCCTGTTCGACGCGCCGGCGGGCCTTCTCCCGTTCGCCGCCGGCCATGGCCTGGGCGACGACGGGGAAGGTGACGGTGCAGATCATCAGGGACAGCACCATCGGCATCTGCGCGACCTTCTGCGCGTAGTTCAGGTGCGAGATGGCCCCGGGCGGCAGGGACGCGGCGAGGAACCGCTCGACGAGCACCTGCGACTGCCGGAACACGGCGAAGCAGATGACCGGGGCGATCACGCCGAGGGCGATCAGGGTGGGCCGGTCGCGGTCGCGCTGGCTGCGCGGCGCGTCCTTGGCCCGGAGCTGACCGAAGCCCACGTTCCTGATGAACGAGGGCAGTTGGACGAGGACCATCAGCAGCCCGCCCGCCGCGACCCCGGCGGCCGCCGCCCGCACCCCCCACAGGGTGTGCAGGGCGACCATCGTCCCGATGATCCCGACGTTGTACGAGACGTAGATCGCGGCCGGCGACACGAAGGAGCGGTGCGCCCGCAGGGCGGCGCTGAAGTACCCGGCGAGACCGAAGGACAGCACGGTCAGCGCGGTGAGCCGGGTGCACTCGACGGCGAGGCCGGGGTCGGGCAGCCCGGGCGCGAGGACGGCGACGACGAGCGGCGCGGCGACGACCAGCACGGCCGCGACGGCGGCCAGGAACGCCGCCAGCCTCGGCAGGGTCGCCCGCACGAGCAGCCGTACGGGGTCCTGCGCCCGGGCCTCCACCCGGCTGAGCCCGGCCCGGCTGGCCGCCCGCCGGGCGAGGGCGTGGCTGAACGCGGGCACCATCAGCAGCGCCATGGCGTCCTCGATCAGCAGGGTCGAGGCCATCTCCGGGACGGTCCAGGAGATGAGGAAGGCGTCGCTGTCGTGTCCGGCGCCGAAGAGGTGGGCGATGGTCTGGTCCCGGGCCAGCCCGAGCACCGAGCCCGCGGCGGTCAGTCCGGCGGTGACGGCGGCGGCCTTGGCCAGGAACCGGCCGAGCGGTGCGGGCGCGCCGCGGTCGGGACCGGAGCCCGGGCCGGGTCCGGGTCCGGCGGGCCGACCGGGTCCCGCGGGACCGGTGGCCCCGGGGGGTGCGGGCGGCCGTGGCCCCGCGGCGGGGACCTGGCCGTGGGCCGCGGCGGGCTTCGGCGGGTGCGGGGTCCGCGGCGGGTGCGGCGGGTTCGGCGGACGGCCCGCCGCCCCGGCAACCAGGGTCGGCCCGGCGGCGGGCCGCCGCCACGGCGGCGGAACGGTGACCCCCCGGCCCCCCCCGACACGGCGCCCCGGGCCGC
>NZ_JBHXTC010000047.1:0-13686 GCF_042677605.1 Streptomyces sp. NPDC127106
GGGGGCGGGGGGGGGGGGGGGGGGGCGCGCCGCCGGGGGGGGGGGGGCGCGCGCCGCCCCCCCCCCGCGGGGGGCGGGCGGGGGGGGGGGCCCCCCCCCCCGCGGGGGGGCGGCGGCGCGGCCCGCACCGTCGTCGGCGGCGGCGTCAGCAGCCGCAGTCGTCGGAGTCGGTGGGCGCGGTCAGCGGGTCGGCCTCGGCGCGCTGTTGACTGCCCTGCCAGGTCTCGACCTCGAAGCCCTCGCGGATCCAGTACTCGATGCCGCCGAGCATCTCCTTGACCTGGAAGCCGAGCTGGGCCAGGGCGAGCGCGGAGCGGGTTGCTCCGTTGCAGCCGGGGCCCCAGCAGTACGTGACCACGGGGACGCTCTTGTCCAAGAGCCGCTCGGCCTGCTCGGGGATCAGGGCGGTGGGCAGGTGGACCGCGCCGGGGACGTGGGCCTGGTCCCAGGCGGGGGTGGAGCGGGAGTCGATCAACTGGAAGCCGAGTGCGGTGCCCCGCTCGCGGTGGGCTTCGAAGGCGGCGGCGACGTCCGACACGTCCGCGTGGAAGGCGAGGCTGGCGGCGAAGTAGGCGGCGGCCGCGGAAGGGGTGGCCGGGGGTACCCGGAGCACGGGGTTCTCGGCGGAAGCCGCGGAAGCCGCAGAAGCGGCGCGAGCGGCGGAGGCGGCGGTGTGCTGTGTCGTCGTCATGTCCCTGAATCTATGAGCCTATTGATCACCCGGGAAGGGAGTTTCCCCGGCCTTCTTCTTGTTCTGCCGGGGATTCACCTGCTACACCTGCCGGATGACCGAGTATTCCCCCGACGCCACCGACTGGCGCATCCTGGCCGCCCTCCAGGAGGACGGCCGGGCCAGCTTCGCCGACCTCGCCCGGGCCGTCTCCATGTCGGCCAGCGCCGTCACCGAGCGGGTGCGCCGCCTGGAGGAGGCCGGCGTGATCACCGGCTACACGGCCGTGGTGAACCCGGAGAAACTGGGCAAGTCGATCCTGGCGCTGGTGCGGCTGCGCTATCCGCACGGCAACTACAAGCCGTTCCACGACCTGCTGGAGGCGACTCCGGAGATCCTGGAGGCCCACCACGTCACGGGCGACGACTGCTTCGTGCTGAAGGTCGCCGCCCGCTCGATGAGCCATCTGGAGGAGGTGGCCGGCCGCATTTCGGGGCTCGGCGCCGTCACCACGAGCGTCGTCTACTCCTCGCCGCTGCCCCGCCGCCCGCTCAGTCCGTGACGGCTGCGGTCCGGTGGCGGACGGCCGATCCGCCCCGCTGTTTGACGACCTCCAGCTGGGCCTGCACCCGGGTCCTCAGGTCGGCGACGTGGCTGACGATGCCGACGCTGCGGTCCCGTTCGCGCAGCGAGTCCAGCACGTCGAGGACCTCGTCGAGCGCCTGGTCGTCCAGGCTGCCGAAGCCCTCGTCGATGAAGAGGGTGTCCAGGCGTACGCCGCCCGCCTCGTCGGAGACCACGTCGGCGAGGCCGAGGGCGAGGGCGAGGGAGGCGAAGAAGGTCTCACCACCCGACAGGGTGGCGGTGTCGCGTTCGCTGCCGGTCCAGGCGTCCACCACGTGCAGTCCGAGACCGGAGCGGCCGCGCCCGCTCGCCTTGGCGTCGGAGTGGACGAGGGTGTAGCGCCCGCCGGACATCTTCAGCAGCCGTGCCGTCGCCGCGGCCGCGACCTGCTCCAGGCGGGCCGCCAGGACGTAGGCCTCCAGCCGCATCTTGCGCTCGTTGTCGGCGGAGGTGCCCGCGGTGAGGCCGGCCAGCCGGGCCACCCGCTCGTAGGCCTCGCGCAGCGGGCCGAGGGCGCGCAGCTCCTGCTCGGCCTGCCGGGAGAGCCGGTCCAGCTCCGCGCACCGCACCCCGGCCGCGTCGACGGCGGAGGCGGCGGAGCGCACCAGCGCCTCGGCCCGCCCGGCCTCGGCCTCGGCCGCGTGCGGATCGGCCGGGGGCAGGGCCGCGGCGGCCGCCGTGTCGCTCTCGCCGCGCCGGTCGGCCAGTGTCGCCTCCTCGGCCTGCCAGGCGTCCAGGCGGTGCTGGAGCGCGCTGCGTTCGTAGTCCGGGAGCACGGCGGCGGCCGCGGCCTCGACGGTGTCGAAGCCGGCTTTGAAGGCGGCGTCGGCGAGCTGGCCGTCGGCCTCCTTGAGCCGGGCGGCGGCGGTCTCGGAGCGGCGCAGCGCCGTGGCGGCGGCGCTGACCATGCGGACCCGGTCCTCCAGGATCCGGGCGCGGGCCGCGAGGGTGGGCGCGTCCCCTCGGAGCAGGGCGAGCTCGGCCTCCAGCGAGGCCTGCTCCCGGTCCAGGGCGTCGCGCCGGGAGGCCCGGGCGGCGGCCCGGCGCTCGGCGTCCAGCCGGTCGGTGCTGCGTGCGGCGTGCTCCCGCTCGGCGCGGGCGAGCTGCTCCCGGGCAGCGTGCAGTCCGGCCGCGGCGGCGTGGGCGGCGGCGTGCCGGGAGCTGAGCTCCGAGGTCAGGGCGAGGAGGTCGGCGCTGGTGGCGTCCCCTGCGGCGGCCGCGGCTGCGGCGCGGGCCTCCTGGGCGGCGGCGAGGGTGCGCTCGACGGCGGCCCGCCGCTCCTCGGCCTGCTCGTAGCGGGCGTGGGCGGCGTCCTCGGCGGCCCGGTCCACGTGCCCGGGGGCGGGCCGGGCCGGGGCGGGGTGCTCGGCCGCACCGCACACCGTGCACGGCTCGCCCGCCACGAGCGCGGCGGCCAGCTCGGCGGCGATCCCGCGCAGCCGGGCCTCCTTGAGCTCCAGCCAGGCCTCCCGAGCCGCGGCCGACTCCTCGCGTACGGCGGCCAGTTCGCCGGTGGCGCGCTGCACGTCGGCGTCCAGCGCGTCGCGCCGGCGGGCCGCGTCCAGGCGGAGCCGGGCGGGCTCCAGCTTCCCGGCGAGCTGCTCGGCCAGGGTCGCGGCCTGCTGCGCGGCGTCGACGCGGCCGGCGAGTACGGGGCGGGTGTCCTCCCAGCGCGCCAGCCACTCGGCGGACTCCCGCAGCTGCTCGTCTGCGTCGCGGGCCTCCCGGTCCACGGCGGCCCGCTCGCGGCCGATCTCGGCGCTGCGCTGCTCGGCGCGCCGACCCGCGCCCAGTGCACCGAGGTCTTCCCGCAGCCGCTGTTCTACGCCGGCCAACTGCTCCGGTCCGGCCCCGGCCAGGGACGGGGGCAGTTCGGCGCGCGCGGCCGCCTCCGCGTGGGCGGCGGCCAGGTGGGCGGAGGAGGCCGCTCCGCGCAGTTCCAGGGCGGGGGCGACGAGCGCGGCGCGGCCGGCCCGGTCGAGGAGTTCCCGGATCCGCTGCCGCTCGGGGGCGGCCTCGGCGAGCAGGGCGGCCCGGCGGGCGGTCTCGGCGTGCCGGCGCTGCAGCCGGTCGAGCTCGCGGGCCTCCTCCGCGGCCCGGCGGGCGGCGGCGTGCCGGCCCTCGACCGCGGCCAGCGCGTACTCGGCGACCGTGAGCCGTTCCCGGGCGTCACACCGCGCGACGGCGGCCCACGCCCGGACGGCTCCGGCCAGGCCGGGGTCCCCGGGCTGGTGGCCGGGCATCGGCCAGGCCCGCAGGTCGGCGCTGTCCCCGGCGGCCTGGGCGAGCCGCTGCGCGGTGCCGAGGACCTTCTCGTCGCCGGCCCGGACCTTGGCCTCGGCGGCCCGGCGGCGCTCGGCCAGCAGGGTTTCGACGGCGGCGAAGCGGCGGGTGTCGAAGAGGCGGCTGAGGAGGCGGCTGCGGGCCTGCTCGTCGGCGCGCAGGAAGCGGGCGAACTCGCCCTGCGGCAGCAGGACGACCTGGCAGAACTGCTCGCGGCTCATGCCGAGCAGCTGCTCGACCTCCTCGCCGATCTCCTGGTGGGAGCGGCTGAGGGCGGTCCACTGCCCGCCGTCGTGCTCGCGCAGCCAGCTCTGCGCCTTGTCCTTGGTGGTGCCGGTGCCGCGTTTCTTCGGCCGGTCCTGCTCGGGGCGCCGGGTGATCTCCAGGCGGCGACCGCCGGCGGTGAGTTCGAGGGTGACCTCGGTGGGGGTGGCGGGCGCGGCGTGGTCGCTGCGCAGGCTGGTGCCGGGGGCCTGGCGGGCGCCGGGCACGGATCCGTACAGGGCGAAGCAGACGGCGTCCAGGACGGAGGTCTTGCCCGCGCCGGTGGGTCCGTGCAGCAGGAAGATCCCGGCGGCGGACAGCGCGTCGAAGTCGATCTCCTGGGGTTCGGCGAACGGGCCGAAGGCGGTGATCAGGAGCCTGTGGAGCCTCATCGGCGGGCCTCCTGTCCGTCGGCGGCGGCCGTCGACGTGCGCACGTCCTCGAAGGCGGCCTGCAGCACGGCCCGTTCGGCCTCGTCGGCGCCGCCGCCGCGCACATGGGCGACGAAGTCCTCGGCGATCTCCTGGTCGCTGCGACCGCGGAGCCGCTGGGCGTAGCTGGCGCCGCTGTCCTCCTCGCGGCCCTCGGGGTCGAAGGCGAGGCTGAGGGTGTGCGGGAAGCGGGCGGTGAGACGGGCCATGGGGTCGTCGGGGCGTACGGGGTCGGTGAGGGTGGCCTCGATCCAGGCGTCCTCGTGGGCGGTGTGCGCCGGGTCCTCGAGCAGCGCGGCGAGGGGGCCGCGCAACCGGGCGAGCGGCCGCGGCACGGGGACGTCGATCCGCTGGGCGCTGATCTCCCCGGCCGGGCCGAGGTCGACGAGCCACATGGTCTTGCGGTGGTCGGCCTCGGAGAAGGAGTAGGCGAGCGGGGAACCGGAATAGCGGACCCGTTCGTTGATGGTCTGGCAGCCGTGGAGGTGGCCGAGGGCCGCGTAGTCGACCCCGTCGAAGACGGAGGCGGGGACGGCCTCGACGCCGCCGACGGTGATGTCGCGCTCGCTGTCGCTGGCCTGGCCGCCGGTGACGAAGGCGTGCGCGAGGACCACGGAGCGGGTGCCGGGGGCGCGCCCGGAGAGGTCGGCCCGGATGCGCTCCATGGCCGCGCCGAGGACGGCCTCGTGGCTGACCCTGTCGGCGCCGATCCGGTCCTTGACCAGGGCCGGCTCCAGATAGGGCAGCCCGTAGAGCGCGACGTCACCGTGTCCGTCGGCCAGCACCACGGGGTCGGCACAGCCGTCGGGGTCGGTCCTGAGGTGGATGCCGGCCCGGCCGATCAGCCCGGCCCCGACGCCGAGGCGGCGGGCGGAGTCGTGGTTCCCGGAGATCATGACGGTGGGTACGCCGAGGTCGGCGAGGCGGTGCAGGACCCGGTCGAAGAGCTCGACGGCGGGCAGCGGGGGCACGGCCCGGTCGTAGACGTCACCGGCGACGAGGACGGCGTCGACCTCGTGCGCACGGACCGTCTCCACGAGGTGGTCGATGAACGCGGCCTGGGCCCCGAGCAGGTTGACGCGGTGGAAGGACCGGCCGAGGTGCCAGTCGGAGGTGTGCAGGAGCCTCACTCGCCGGCCCCGCCGGCCGTCTCTGAGCACATGCCCGTCCGCCCCCTGAATCGCCTTGGCCGCCCGATGAACCCCTCTACGCTAACGCCTCGCCGGGGTGCTCAGGGCGCGTACGTCTCACCGCCGAGCGTGAGGGTGGCGGTGCCGGCGGAGGTGTCGGCTAGCCAGGCCTCGAAGCTGGACAGGTCGGCCTCGGGCAGGGCGACCTCGATCTCGACGGCGGCCCCGTAGCGCAGGTCGACCACGGTCCGGCCGGTGGAGCGCAGGTCGTTCTGGATCTTGCCGGCGCGCTGGTGGTCGGCGGTGACGGTGGCCAGCCGGTAGCGGCGCCGGGTGACGGTGCCGAGTGCGTCGAGGGCCTCCCCGACGGCGCCCCCGTAGGCGCGGATGAGACCGCCGGCGCCGAGTTTCACGCCGCCGTAGTAGCGGGTGACGACGGCCACCGCGTACCGGACGTCGCGGCGCATCAGCATCTGCAGCATGGGGACTCCGGCGGTCCCGCCGGGCTCGCCGTCGTCGCTGGCCTTCTGGACGGAGGCGTCGGCGCCGATGACGTAGGCGTAGCAGTTGTGCGTGGCGGTGGGGTGCTCGCGGCGGATGCGGGCCACGAACTCCTGGGCCTCCTGCTCGGTCGCGGCGGGCGCGAGCGAGCACAGGAACCGCGAACGGTTGACCTCGGACTCGTGCACGCCCTCGCGGGCCACCGTCGCGTACTGGTCTGACTTCACCGCTCCACCCTAATCCGTGGTCGAAGAGCAGCCCGGCCGCTGAAGCCCCGGGGCGTCCGCGGGGAATCGGGCGCGCGTCCCTCCTGTTGTCGAAAGCTGCGGTCCGGATCACGGGCCGCCCGGCCGGCAGCAGCCGGACGGCATGACGACATCAGGGGGCGGCACCCGTGTACGGCGACCCGGCAACCATCCGCAAGATCCTCACCGAGCTCGGCGACACCTGGGCCGTCGTGGGCCTGTCCAACAACCAGGACCGGGCCGCGTACGGAGTGGCGCGCGTGCTGCAGCGGTTCGGGAAGCGGGTGGTCCCCGTCCACCCGAAGGCGGAGACGGTGCACGGAGAGCAGGGGTACGCCTCCCTCGCGGAGATCCCGTTCAAGGTGGACGTGGTGGACGTGTTCGTGAACAGTGCGCTCGCGGGGCAGGTCGCGGACGAGGCGGTGGCCGCGGGCGCGGACGCCGTGTGGTTCCAGCTCGACGTGGTCGACGAGGCCGCGTTCGCCCGTACCCGCGAGGCCGGTCTGGAGATGGTGATGGACCGCTGCCCCGCTATCGAGATTCCCGCCCTGTAGCCACTCCGCCCACGGGTGGGATGGAGACGGCCAGGGTCATCTCCACCGGCTCCCCGCCGTCGTTGCGGTACGCGTGCGGGGTGTCGGCCTCGAAGGAGACGGCTCCGCCGGCCGGGACGGCGTACCGCTCGTCGGCGACGAGGAGGGTCAGCTCCCCGGCCGTGACGTGCAGCATCTCGAAGGTGCCGGACGGGTGCGGGTCGGAGTCGGTGCCTTCGCCCGGCTCCAGGCGGTAGCTCCACATCTCGACGGGCCCGCGCCGGTCGTCACCGAGGAGCATGCTCGCGCCGCTGCCCGCCCCGGTGGCCCACATGCGTACGCCCTGCCCGGGCAGGACGACGTGCACGCGCGGGGTGCGGTCGCGGTCCAGGAGGGTGGTGATACTCACACCCAGCGCGTCGGCCAGCTTCACGGTCGTGCCGACGCTGGGGTTCGTACGGGCCTGCTCGATCTGGATGATCATCCCGCGGCTCACCCCGGCCCGGGCGGCCAGGGTGTCCAGGGTGAAGCCCCGCGCGCCCCGCCAGTGGCGGAGGTTCCGGGCGAGCGCCTGCGTGAGCTGTTCGAAGTCCGACACCATTCCGTCCAAGATTCTGGATTCCGAAGTCCAATGGACTGAACTATCGTGCGGCGTACTCGACGCTGCACCCCATCGTTCACCGCACTGTACTGCGAGGCTCCCGCATGACCTCCCTCTTCGCCCTGGCCACGGCCCTCATGTGGGGCCTCGCGGACTTCGGCGGCGGGCTGCTGACCCGCCGGCTGCCCGCCCTGACCGTGGTCGTGGCCTCGCAGGTGCTGGCCGTGCTCGTGCTCGGCTCCGTCGTGCTGGCCACCGGGGCCTGGCGGGAGGCCGGACCGCAGCTGTGGTTCGCGGTCGCCGCGGGGCTGGTCGGCCCCGTCGCCATGTTCAGTTTCTACAAGGCGCTGGCGCTCGGCCCGATGGGTGTGGTCTCGCCGCTGGGCTCGCTCGGAGTGGTCGTGCCCGTCGCGGTCGGGCTGGCGATGGGCGAGCAGCCCGGGCTCGGCCAGGTCACCGGGATCGCGGTCGCGGTCGCGGGCATCGCCCTCGCGGGCGGCCCGGAGCTGCGCGGCGCTCCCGTGCAGCGCCAGGCCGTGGTGTTGACCCTGACGGCCGCGTTCGGCTTCGGCGCGGTGATGGCGCTGATCTCGGAGGCCTCCGACTCGGTGGCCGGGCTCTTCCTCGCCCTGTTCGTGCAGCGGGTCACCAACGTGGCCGCGGGCGGCAGCGTCCTGTGGATCCAGAGCCGGCGCGGCACCCCGGCCCTGCCCGAGGGCACGGGCCTGCGGACCCTGTGGCGGCTGCTGCCGGCCCTGGCCCTCGTCGGGCTCGCCGACGTCGCGGCGAACGGCACCTACTCCGTCGCCGCCCAGAACGGCCCGATCACCGTGGCCGCCGTGCTCTCCTCGCTCTACCCGGTGATCACCGCGCTCGCCGCCTTCGCCGTGCTCCGCGAACGGCTGCGCGCGGTCCAGGCGGCCGGTGCCGGGCTCGCCCTCGCAGGAACGATTCTGCTGGCGGCCGGCTGAGCCCTCCCCGCGAGCCCTACCGGCCGGCCGTGGCCGCGTCGGCGGTGGCCGGGTCGGCCGTGGCCGCGTCGGCCGTGGCCGCGTCGGCCGTGGCCGCGTCGGCCGTGGCCTCCCGCTCCCCGGCGCCGTCCTGCGCCGCGTCGGCCGCACCGTACTGCTCCGCCTCCGCGAGTTCCGCCAGGGCCCGGAGCTGCTCGGAGGTCATCCCGTCGGGGATGGGCACCGGGGCCGGCGTGCGCAGCGGCGGCTGCCAGCCCGTCTCCTCGGTCCACCGGCGCACGATGCGCGCCGGAGCTCCGGCCACCACCGCGTGGTCGGGCACCTCACCGCGGACCACGGACCCCGCGGCGACCACCACGTTGCGGCCGAGCCGCGCCCCCGGGAGGATCACCGCGCCCGTGCCGAGCCAGCAGCCGGGGCCTATCTCCACCGGTTCGCTGCGCGGCCACTGTCGTCCGATCGGCTCGTGCGGGTCGTCGTAGCTGTGGTTGGTGGAGGTGATGTACACCCCCGGCCCGCAGAAGGTGTCGTTGCCGATGCTGATGGGGGCGTCGGCGATGACGTGGCTGTCCCGGCCGAGCACCACACCGTTGCCGATGACCAGCACCGGCTCGGTGCCGAGGTCGAGGCCCGGCAGCATCCCGGCCGTCAGGGTGACCTGCTCCGCGATGATGCAGCACTCGCCGAGGTGGATCCACCGCTCGCCGAAGACGGTGCCCTGCGGGAAGGCCAGCCGGGTGCCCTCCCCGATCGTGCCGAAGCGGAGCCCGCCGCTGGTCCGGGCGGTGACCGCGCCGGCCTGCTGCATCCACCGCCAGACGCCGTGGGCGATCCGGCCCGCGACGCGGCGACGCAGGGTGGTCAGGGATGAGAACGTGTTCTGGTTCTTCGGCACCGGGCCACGGTAACGCGCCGGATGCCCTGACCGCGCCGTGATCTTCACCCCATCGCCGCCCCGGACGCGGTGTGCCCTACGGTGCCGGTAGCGCGACACGTCAGGCACACCGGGCGCACCATGCACACCAAGCACATCAGGCCCCGGCGGACACAGAACTGAGGAAGAGGAACATGACGGAACACGCGGACCTCGGCACGGCCGGCCGGGCACTCGTCGCGGGCGTGGGCGGCAAGAACCCGCGGATCGACCCCACCGCCTTCACGGCGCCCACCTCCGTGGTGGTCGGCGACGTCACCCTGGCCCCCCGCGCCAGCGTCTGGTACTCGGCGGTGCTGCGCGCCGACTGCGGGCCGATCGTGCTCGGCGCCGACAGCAACGTGCAGGACAACTGCACCCTGCACGTGGACCCCGGCTTCCCGGTCACCGTCGGCGAGCGCGTCTCCATCGGCCACAACGCCGTGGTGCACGGCTGCACCGTCGAGGACGACTGCCTGATCGGCATGGGCGCGACCGTCCTCAACGGCGCGGTGGTCGGCGCGGGCTCACTGGTGGCCGCGCAGGCGCTGGTGCCGCAGGGCATGGTGGTCCCGCCCGGCTCGCTGGTCGCCGGTGTGCCGGCGAAGGTGCGAAGGCCGCTGACGGAGGAGGAGCGCGAGGGCCTCAAGGCCAATGCCGCGATGTACGTCGAGCTGGCCGAGCAGCACCGCGCCGCGTTCACCCCGGGCGAGTAGCCCGCGCCGGGCCGGGTCGGCGACCGACGTCTGCCCGGCCCGGCCCGGCCCCGGCGCTCAGTGCTCGGCGGGCACCGGCTCCGCGGCGGGCTCGGCAGCGGCCGCCTTCTGCATCCGGCTGCGCATCACCAGCATCACCGTGATGCCGAGCACCACGGCCAGCACCAGCGCCACCCACGAGAAGCCCTTCAGCCACGGCTCCGCGACGATCCCGATGGAGTAGATGACGGCCGTCGTGCCGCCCGCCCAGAGGATCCCGCCGAAGATGTTCGCGATGAGGAACTTCCAGTACGGCATGTGCAGCACACCCGCCAGCGGCCCGGCGAAGATCCGCAGCAGCGCCACGAAGCGGCCGAAGAAGACGGCCCACATGCCCCACCGCTCGAAGGCGCGCTCCGCCTGAGCCACCTGGGCCGGCCCGAAGTGCTTGGGGAAGCGCCGTCCCAGCCGCTCCAGCAGGGGCTTCCCGCCGCGGCGGCCGATCGCGTAGCCGATCGAGTCGCCCACGATCGCGCCGGTGGTCGCGCAGATCCCGAGGACCACGGGGTCGATCTCCCCGTGTTGGGAGGCCAGCAGTGCCGAGCTGACGAGGATGATCTCCCCCGGCAGCGGGATGCCGAGGCTCTCCAGCCCGATGACCAGGCCCACCAGGAGATAGATGCTGACCGCCGGAATATGCTCCAGCCATTCCTGGACGTGCACCGGTGCGCCCTCCTGATTCGTCCCGCCTCAAAGGCCCGCGTCCCGGCGTGTCCGCATGACACGCCGAACGGGCAGCCTATCCGTTCTCGGCGCCGGTCTTGACGACGGTCTCGGCGCGCAGGGGCAGGTCCCGGGAGGACCGGCCCGCGAAGACCGTGCGCCGGCCGGTGCCCGGCACCCACGCGTGCCGCTCGGGGTCCCACGACGACAGGGCCCGCGCGTCGACGTCGACGGCGACCCGCCGGGCCTCGCCCGGCGCCAGGGTGAGCCGCCGGTAGCCGGCCAGCGCACGCACCGGCTGGTCGAGTCCCAGCTCCGCGGAAGGACCCACGTACACCTGGGCCACCTCGGTCCCCTTGCGGCGCCCGGTGTTGCGGACGGTGAACTCCGCGCGCAGCCCGCTGCGCTCCGGCCGCAGCACCAGGTCCCGGTACTCCCAGCTCGTGTACGAGAGCCCGTGCCCGAACGCGAACAGCGGCTCCACGCGCTGCGCGTCGTACCAGCGGTGGCCGACGTGGACGCCCTCGGAGAACTCCTGCCGGCCGCCCACCCCGGGGTAGCGCAGCGGGTCCCCGCCGACCGGGGTCTGCTTCTCGTCGGCCGGGAAGGTCTGGGTGAGCCGCCCTCCCGGGTCCGTGTCCCCGAAGAGGACGGCCGCCGTGGCCGCGGCCCCTTCCTGGCCCGGGTAGTACATCTGCAGGACGGCTCCGGTGCGGGAGAGCCAGGGCATGGTCGTGCCGGAGGGGGTGTTGAGCACGACCGCCGTGCGCGGGTTGGCCGCGGCGACGGCCTCGATCAGCCCGGCCTGGCCGCCGGGCAGCCCGAGCGAGGTGCGGTCGCTGCCCTCGCCGGCGTCCTCGTAGGCGAAGACGACCACGCTGCGGGCGGCCTTCGCCACCTTCACGGCCTCGGCGACATCGGCGGCCCGGGTCGCCCGCGTCGTGTGGCGCAGCCGGAACCGCCCGCCCGCCTCGCCGCCCTCGGCGAAGACGGCGAGGCGGTGGGCGCCCGCCGTGAGGTCGAGGGTGCGGCGTCGGACGCCGAGCCCATCGGGCGCGGAGCCGAGCAGTCCGCCCGCGAGGGGCTCGGCCGCGCCCTGCCGCACGGCGAACAGCTCCTCGCCGTCGAGGCGCACGCTCGGCCGCTTGCCGGTGTAGTGGACGAGTAGCGTCCACGCGTCGTCCTCGGAGAGGGTGAACTCCCCTTCGTGGCTCCAGGTCCGCCCGGCGGGCACGATCCGGTCGTCCAGTCCCGCGGACGGGACCAGCAGGTCCGGCGGCAGGGGCCGACCGTACAGGTCTTCGCCGAGGGCGTGGCGCACGGTGGCACCGCTCCCGGCCCGGCGCCTGATCGCGGCGAGCGGGGCGGCCGCCCGGTCGGGAACCACGTGCGCGCTGCCGCCGCCGCTGACGAAGGGCACCTGAGCGGTGGGCCCGATGACGGCGATGGAGCGGGCGGCTGCGCCCGCCAGCGGCAGGGTGGCGTGCTCGTTCCGGAGCAGGACCGCGCCGGCCGTGGCGACCCGGCGGGCGGTGCGCGCCCCGGCGCCGGGGTCACGGGCCGGCCGGGCCGGGCGCTTGGTGTCGAGCAGTCCGAACCGGTCCATGGTGGCCAGGATCCGGCGTACGGCGAGGTCGACGGCGTCCTCGGGGACGGTGCCGCCGCGCACCGCCTCCCGGAGCGGGGAGCCGAAGTGCGTACCGCCGGGCAGCTCCATGTCGAGACCCGCGCCGAGTGCGGCGACGGTGCTGTGCGCGGCGTCCGGGGCGGACATCACCCAGCCGTCGAACCCCCAGCGCCCGCGCAGCAGTTCGTCGAGCAGGGGCCGGCTCTCGGAGGCGTGGGTGCCGTTGACCTTGTGGTGGGCGCCCACCACGGCGCCCACCCCGGCGGTGACGGCCGCTTCGAAGCCGCGCAGTTCGGTTTCGTGGAGGGTCCGTTCGCCGGCGATGACGTCGACGGTGTCGCGGCCGTGTTCCTGGTTGCCGGGGGCGAAGTGCTTGACGGCGGCGATCGCGCCTTCGTCCTGGATGCCGCGGACGACCTCCGCGACCAGGTCCGCCGTCAGCCGCGGGTCCTCGGAGAAGGCCTCGGCGTTCCGGCCGGCGTACGGGGTACGGATCAGGTTGGCCACGGGCGCGAGCAGGACGTCCTGGCCCAGGGCGCGGGCCTCGCGGCCGAGGGTCCTGCCGTACTCGCGGGCCAGCGCCGGATCGAAGGCGGAGGCCAGCACGACCGGTGCGGGCAGTGCGGTGGCCGGGCGGGCGACCCGTACGCCGGCGGGTCCGTCGGCGAGCCGCAGCGGCGGGATGCCGAGGCGCGGCACGCCGGGGAGGTAGCCGGCCTGGCCGAGTGGGTACGGGTCCCGGCTGCCGTGCAGGAGGGCCGTCTTCTCCTCCAGGGTGAGCCGGTCGAGCAGGGCGTCGATGCGGGCGGCGCTGCCGGGCCGGGCGGGGCCCCCGGCCGGTGAGGCGGGGGCGGACGGGCCGGCTGCGGCGGACGGGCCGGTACGGGGGATGCCGCCGGGCGGTACCGCGGGGGTGCAGCCTGCTGCACCGAGGGCCGCGCCCAGCGCTCCGAACAGCCGCAGCGCGGAACGTCTGGACACGGCCTCGCTCATGGCGCTCCCTGCGGCTCCGGTCGGCGGGAGCGGCCCGCGCCGGACCGCTCCCGGCGCCCACTGTGCCGCCGCGCGGTCGCCCGGGTCCCGGGGGCGCGCCACTGCGGCGTACAGGTTCAGCCCTGCGGCGGCTCGACCGTGCCGGCGGTGCACGGGACGCCGTCCTGCGACTGCACCCGAGCCTCGGTGCGGTGTCCGCGGGCGATGTAGTCCCGTACGACGGCCTCCACCGCGTCCTGTGGCGAGCCGACTCCGGCGAGGACCATCACCTCGACCACGAGTGCGGCGTCGAGACAGTGGCTGGTCTCAGTGGCCGCCAGCGTCGCGGGCCTCTTCGCGGCCTTCGCACGGGTTCCGGCCGGGCGGGCGCGCTCCGAAACGCGGGTGGGGGCGCCGCCGGCCCGGGCCGCGCCCCCAGTACCCCCGGGGACAGGGTGGCATGCGGGGTGGGGCCCGGGGCCCCACGCGGGGAGCTCCGCCGG
>NZ_JBHXTC010000047.1:13696-57721 GCF_042677605.1 Streptomyces sp. NPDC127106
CTCGGGCCGGCCGCCCGCGTCGAGCTCGGCGACGATCTCGGCGGCCGGGCGGCCGAGGGTGGCGGTGGCCGTCACGACGCCCTTGGCGAGCTTCTTGTAGGCGATCTCGGCCTTCACGGCGAGCGGCACGGCGCGCGAGAGCTGGTCACCGAAGGCGGCCAGGACTATCGCACCGCTGGCGGACTCGGCGAGGGTGAACATGGCGCCGGCGTGCGGACCGCCCACGTGGTTGTGGTAGTCGGGCTGGTCCGGCAGGCGGACGACCGCGCGCTCGGGGGTGGTCTCCAGGAACTCGAGGTTCAGGGTCCGGGCCATCGGCACGGTCGCGGCGAGCAGTTCGCCCACATTCATCTGGTCTGCGCTCATGGGACGCGATGTTACCCACGAGTAGATGCCCTTGACCAGACCCTGCCAGGGGGGCGGCCGTGGCTCCTGTCGGCCACTCCCACTATCGTTACCGGCCATGTGGCCAGGACAGCAGCAGCCGCCCGGGGGACAGCAGAACCCTCAGGACGCGCAACACAATCCGTACCAGCAGCCGCCGGGGCAGCCGGGACAGCCGAACCCGTACCAGCAGCAGCCCGGTTACGGGTACCCGCAGGCGGGCTACCAGGCGCCGGCCCAGCCGTGGCCCCAGCCCCAACAGGCCGTTCCGGCGCCGCCGAACGGCGGTGGCGGCGGGCTCTCCACCAAGACGATCGCCATCGTCGCCGCGTCCGCGGTCGTCGTCGCGGGCGCCGCGATGGGCGCGTTCGTCCTGACCCGGGACGACGACACGAAGGACGTGGCCGACGACAACCCGCCGGCCGCCTCGTCCGCGGCGCCCCAGTCGCCCGCGGCGTCCTCGCCCGGCGAGAACCCGCGCGCAGGCGGCGACGTCCAGCCCGTGATCCCGGGCTGGAAGGTCGTCGTCAACCCGAAGTACGGCACCGCCTTCGACGTGCCGCCGGACTGGAACGTCCTGAGCCCGGGCGTCATCGCCAGCTTCACGGACGACGTGAAGAACGACGGCAAGCCGATCGTCAGCTTCTCCGCCCCGGCCTTCTTCAAGGAGGACTGGTGCTCGATCGACTCGAACAAGGACGGTCGTGAGGAGAAGACCGAGCTGGCCGGCAGCGGCACCAAGGGCGGCCAGGGCGCCAAGGACACCGCCGAGGCCGTGAAGAACGAGGCCGGCAACTGGGCGTTCGCCGCGTTCGCGCAGAAGGCGCCGAAGGGCACCGTCAAGGTCTCCGAGCCGAAGGAGTACACCACCTCTTCCGGGCTCAAGGGCCACATGGCGACCGGCACCGCGACCGGCGTGCCCAAGGAGAACAAGTGCTCCCGCGACGGCAAGTCCATCGCGTTCAGCTTCAAGACCGCCAACGGCGACTTCTCCAGCTGGATCCTCTTCAGCGCCGTGGGCGTTCCCGGTGAGATCCCGCAGGAGACCATGGACAAGGTGCTCAGCTCGGTGCGGCTGCACGGCACCGGCACCAGCGGCTGATCCGGCGGGGCGACCCCGCATCGGGTGAGCCCCGCTCCCGCACGACCCCACGCCCCGGTGCGGTAATCGGTTCGGATTACCGTACCGGGGCGTGAATGGTCCGGGGTGGGGGTTATCCCCCGCCCCGTCCTCCGCGGCAGTCGGCGACCACGCCACCGGGGACCGGGCCCGCGGCACCGCCCGGCGCCTGCCGCCCGCGGGCAGGCGGGCAGGCGAGCAGGCGGGCAGGCAGGCGGGCTCAGCCGAGGCTGAACGCCCCGCCCGGCGGCTCCGGTGAGCCGGCGGCGTCCGCGTCGGCCACCGGCGCGGCCCCCCGGACGAACCGATCCAGCTCGGGGCCGGCCACCACCCGCGCGGGGAAGGCGTCCGCCGCGCACCGCCGGGCCACGGCGTCCAGCGGGAGGTCCCGGTCCGCGGCGAGCAGCACCGCGTTGCCGAACCGGCGCCCGCGCAGCACGCCCGGCTCCGCGACGAGCGCGACCTGCCCGAACACCGCGCGGAAGCCGGCCAGCTGGCTCCGCAGGAAGTCGAACGGCGCCCCGTCGGCCAGGTTGGCCGCGTACACCCCGCCCGGCCGCAGCACCCGCGCCGCCTCCCGCGCGTACTCCAGGGAGGTCAGCTGGGCCGGCACCCGCGAGCCGCCGAACACGTCGGCCACGATCACGTCCGCGGCCGTCGGGTCCGCACCCTCCAGCCAGGCCCTCGCGTCGGCGGCGTGCACCGTGACCCCGGAGCCGGCCGGCAGCGGCAGGTGCTCCTCGACCAGGGCCACCAGCTCCGCGTCGAACTCCACGACGGTCTGCCGGGAACCCGGCCGGGTCGCCGCCGCGTACCGGGGCAGGGTCAGCGCGCCGCCGCCGAGGTGCAGCAGGTCCAGGGCCGTGCCGGGCTCCGCGGCACAGTCCAGGACGTGCGCGAGGCGGCGTACGTACTCGAACTCCAGGTGCTCCGGATCGTCGAGGTCCACGTACGACTGCGGGGCGCCGTCGACGGTCAGCAGCCAGGCCCGGTCCCGGTCCACGTCCGGCATCAGCTTGGCGGTGCCCTGGCCCACGGCCCGGATCACCGGGATCTGTTCCTCGCTCACCGCACCATTGTCCGGCAGCCGTGCCGGACGCCCGTACGAGGGCCCGCCCGCAGGCCCGTGGCGTCCCTCCCCGGGTCAGCCCGCCCAGACCGCGGCCGCCTCCGCGGCGTGCCGTGCCGCCTGGGCGAGTCCGGCCCGCGCCGCCGGGGCCCGCCGCGCCGGATCCAGGACGTTGCGCCCGAAGGCCCTGCGGGCCTCGGCGGACGGTGTGATCAGCAGCACCCGGGCACCCGCCTTCCGCAGGTGCTCGGCCTGGGCGGCCGGCGCGGGGACGTGCCCGGAGCCGAGGGTCATCGGTGCGAGGATCACCACCCGGTCACAGCCGACGGCCAGGTCCGCGTTGGCCGCGGAGCGGATCCCGCCGTCGATGTATCGGCGCTCCCCCACCGTCACCGGCGGCCACACTCCGGGCACCGCGCAGCTCGCCGAGACGGCGTCGACCAGCCCGGCGCCGCTCTCCCGGTCGAAGGCCGCGAGCTGCCCGCTGAGCGCGTCGACCGCGGTGACCAGGAGCCGGCGCCCGGCCGGCCATGCGTGGGAGACCAGCCGGGCCGCGATCACCTTGCGCCGCTCCGCCTCCTCGCCGGTGTCGGCGGCCAGGGCCGTCGCCCCGACGCGCCTGCGGTACTCCTCCGCGTCGCGCGAGCGGAGCATGGCCAGCGCGTACCGGGCGACGAGCCCGCTGCCGAACCGGGCCACGGCCTCCCCCGCGGGGTCGACGAGCTGGCGCTCGTACAGTTCGCGCGGGGTGAGCAGGCCCGAGGCCAGCTGGGCTCCGACGAGCGAGCCCGCGGAGGTGCCGACGACGAGGTCGGCGCCGAAGAGGTCGACGCCCGCCTGCGCGAGCCCGTACAGGATCCCGGACTCCCAGCCGATGCCGGTCAGCCCCCCGCCGCCGAGCACCAGTGCCGTCCCGCCGCCGCCCATGCCGCCGCTCCTCCTCGTGTCACGCCCAGTGGTGACGGCAGTCTGGCGTACCCGGACCGCCGCCACCACGCCGGGGCGCCTCAGCCGAGGACGGTCGTCACCGTCCCCGCGCCGACCGTGCGCCCGCCCTCGCGGATCGCGAAGCCGAGCCCCGCCTCCAAGGGCACGTCCCGGCCGAGCTCGACGGTCATCGTGACCGTCTCCCCGGGCCGGGCCACCGCGGCCGCGCCCAGGTCCACGTCCCCCACCACGTCGGCGGTGCGGATGTAGAACTGCGGCCGGTACCCCGTCGACAGCGGGGTGGTGCGGCCGCCCTCCCGCCCGGAGAGCACGTACACCTGCGCCGTGAAGCGCCGCCTCGGCTCCACGCTGCCGGGCGCGGCGACCACCTGCCCGCGACGCACCCCGTCGCGCGGCACCCCACGCAGCAGCAGCGCCACGTTGTCCCCGGCCTCGGCGGACTCCATGGGCTTGCCGAAGGTCTCCAGGCCGGTCACGACGGTCTCCACCGGCTCGCCGTCGCCGCCGAGGACGCTCACGCGGTCGCCCGGGCGGACGCGCCCGCGCTCGACGGATCCGGTGACGACGGTCCCGCGCCCGGTGATGGTCAGCACGTTCTCCACCGGCAGCAGGAACGGCGCGTCCGTGTACCGCACCGGCATCGGCACGTAGGTGTCCACGGCGTCCAGCAGCGCCTCGATCGCCCCGGTCCAGCGCGGGTCGCCCTCCAGGGCCCCGAGCCCGGAGACCCGTACGACCGGCGCGCCGTCCCCGCCGTAGCCGTGGGCGGTGAGCAGCTCGCGGACCTCCAGCTCGACCAGGTCGGTCAGGTCGGGGTCCCCTGCGTCGGCCTTGTTCAGGGCGACGACGATGTGGTCGACGCCGACCTGCCGGGCGAGGAGCACGTGCTCGGCGGTTTGCGGCATGACCCCGTCGAGTGCGGAGACGACGAGGATCGCCCCGTCGAGCTGGGCGGCGCCGGTGACCATGTTCTTGACGTAGTCGGCGTGCCCGGGCATGTCGACGTGGGCGTAGTGCCGGGTGTCGGTCTCGTACTCGACGTGCGCGAGGTTGATGGTGATGCCGCGCCGGGCCTCCTCCGGGGCCCGGTCGATGCGGTCGAACGGCACGAAGGACGCGCCGCCGCGCCTGGCGAGGACCTTGGTGATGGCGGCGGTGAGGGTGGTCTTGCCGTGGTCGACGTGACCCATGGTGCCGATGTTGAGGTGCGGCTTGGTACGCACGAAGGCCGTCTTGGCCATGATGTCCCTTCCCGTGTACAGGCACTGCTGCGACCGGCCGAAGCCGGAACGGGACCCCCGGGGCCGAGCCGACCCTCCCCCTGTGGGGTCCGCCGGACTGTCCGGGAAGGGTCAGCGTCGTGCGCCGTCGAACGCGGCGAAGGCGAGTGCCTCGAAGAGCAGGACGGCAGCCTTCGGCGCGTCCGCGACTGCGGACGGCGCTGCGGTGGAGGCGTGCCGGGACATGCGGCCGATCGTGCCGGACCGGCAGCGTCCCCGTCCAACGAATTTCCTTCGAATGAACTTTCGTTGAATTCCGGTACGGCCGGGCTCCGTGCGGGAGGAAGGCCCGCGCTCCCGGAGCACTGCGCGGGGCTCGCGGCGGAAGCCGGTCGTTCCTCCGCATGAGGCCTGGATTACGGCGGGGCGCCGCATAGGTCGGATAGTCTCCCCGGATGTCCCTCCTCCTGGCGCCGTGGACGCGGCTGTCGCTGCTCGTCGTGCTGCTGCTCACGTCCGGCGCGTGCGTGCTGCTGTTCGAGCCCCAGCGCATCCTGTCGGAGGGGTGGCCCCCGGGGCTGCCGGTGGGGGTTGCGGCGCTGTTGTTCGCAGGCGCGTACGGTCTGGGCACGGCGGCCCTCGTACCGCGGCCGCTGCTCAATCTGGCCGCAGGCGCCTTGTTCGGCATCCCGTTCGGCCTGGCCGCCGCGGTGGCCGGCTCGGTCCTGGGCGCCGGGATCTCCTTCGGCCTGGGCCGGGCCATGGGCCGGGACGCACTGCGCCCGCTGCTGCGCGGGCGCTGGCTGCTGGCGGCCGACGACCAGCTGGCCCGGCACGGCTTCCGCTCGATGCTGGCGGTCCGGATCTTCCCCGGGCTTCCGTTCGCAGCCGCCAACTACTGTGCCGCGGTGTCCCGCTGCGGCTGGCTGCCGTTCCTGGCCGCCACAGGCCTCGGCGTCGTGCCGAACACCGCGGCGTACGTCGTCGCCGGCGCCAGCGCCTCGTCGCCGGGCTCGCCCGCCTTCCTCGTCTCGTTCGGCTTCATCGCCGCGTCCCTGCTGGCGGCCGCCGTCGTCGGATGGCGCAAACGGCACCGGCTCGCGCGCCCGGCGCGGCCCGCGGCACCGGGCGCCCTGCACCAGCACCCCCCTGTGGTCGGAGCCGCTTCCCACGGGCCCTAGCATCGGACCCGAACTTCCCGACGATCACAAGGACGAACGCACCCCGACATGAGCTGGTTCGAATCCCTAATCCTCGGTCTCGTCCAGGGGCTTACGGAGTTCCTCCCGATCTCCTCCAGCGCCCATCTCCGGCTGACCGCGGCATTCGCCGGCTGGGAGGACCCGGGCGCGGCCTTTACGGCGATCACCCAGATCGGCACCGAGGCCGCCGTGCTGATCTACTTCCGCAAGGACATCGCGAAGATCGTCTCCACCTGGTTCCGCTCGCTGTACACGAAGTCGCTGCGCGGGGATCAGGACGCCAAGATGGGCTGGCTGGTGATCGTCGGCTCGATCCCGATCGGCGTGCTGGGCCTGCTGTTCAAGGACCAGATCGAGGGCCCCTTCCGCGACCTTCGGCTGACCGCCACCACCCTGATCGTCATGGGCGTCGTCCTCGGTTTCGCGGACCGACTGGCGGCCCGGGACGAAGAGGGCGGCCGGCACCGCGCGGTCCGCGAGCGCAAGACGCTGCGGGAGCTGGGCGTCAGGGACGGCCTGATCTTCGGTCTGTGCCAGGCGATGGCGCTGGTCCCGGGCGTCTCCCGGTCCGGCGCGACGATCTCCGGCGGTCTGCTGATGGGCTTCACCCGCGAGGCCGCCGCCCGCTACTCCTTCCTCCTCGCCATCCCGGCCGTCCTGGCCTCCGGCGGGCTGGAGTTGAAGCACATCGGGGAGGGTCCCGTCTCCTGGGGCCAGACGATCTTCGCGACGGTCATCGCCTTCGCCGTGGGCTACGCCGTCATCGCCTGGTTCATGAAGTTCATCACCACCAAGAGCTTCATGCCCTTCGTGATCTACCGCATCCTGCTGGGCATCCTGCTCTTCGTCCTCGTCGGCATGGGCGTGCTGAGCCCGCACGCCGCCGAGTCGGCGGGGTAGCGCACCGCCCCGCTCACCGTTTCGCGTGAACCGCCAGGCCGCCCGGGAACGTTCCCGGGCGGCCTTCGCGTCGTTGTGCCCGGAGAGTGTCGGAGTCCCGAAGCCGAGCAGCAGGGGGTGCCCCATGGGACGAGTGGTGCTGGAGCGGTTCCCGGCGGGTAGCCCGAGGGGAAGCTGGCCCGCCGAGGAGTACGCCGCCCAGCGGACGCGCGAGGGCGTGCCCGCAGAGGTGGTGATGGACCTGGCCAGTGACGCGTTCCTGGTCGTGGTCGCGCAGCGGGAGCCGCATTCCGGCCACTGACCGCAGCCCGGCCGGACTGGCCGGCGCACGCCCCTTGGCCTGGTCGCCCGCCGCCCGCAGACTGACCCGATGACGCAGCGTGTGGATCTCGCCTCGGTCATGGACCGGCTGGCGATCGACGAGGTGGTCACGGGGTACGCGAGAGCCGTCGACGACGGTGACTGGGCGGCGTACCGCGCGCTCTTCGCGCCCGGCGGGCGCGCCGACTACCGCTCGGCGGGCGGGATCGAGGGCCCGGCCGAGGAGGTGGCCGACTGGCTCGCGGAGGCCATGCAGCTGTTCCCGGTCCGCCAGCACCTGATCGTCAACCGGCTCGTCCAGCTGGGCGAAGGCGGCGGCTGGGCCGCCGACCGGGCCGAGGTCCGGGCCGACTTCGTCAATCCGATGCGGCTCGACGGCAGCGGCGCCGGCGGGCCGGTGACCGCCCCGAACTTCGCCGCCGCCGGCCGCTACACCTTCGCCCTGGCCCGCACGACCCGCGACGGCTGGCGGCTGACCCGGGTCACCGTCCAGGAGAAGTGGCGCCACCTCTCCGCCTGAGCGGCCGATACGGCCCTGTCCCACACTGGAAGCGGAGGCGCGCATGGTCACGGTCCCGAGGGTGGTCACGGTCCCGAGGCGTACCCGGCACTGGCGCGCGGCCGCCGCGGCCGCCGCCGGGGCACTGCCGTGCCTCGCCTTCCCCGCCCCCGCACTGTGGTGGTGGGCGTACGTCGCCCTCGTGCCCTGGATGCTGCTGCTGAGGTCGGCGCCGACCGGGCGGCGGGCGGCCTGGGAGGGCTGGCTGGGCGGCGCGGGGTTCATCGTGGCCGTCCACCACTGGCTGCTGCCCAGCCTGCACGTGTTCCTGCTGCCGCTCGCGGCCCTGCTGGGCCTGCTCTGGGTCCCCTGGGCGCTGCTGGTGCGCGAGCTCCTCGGCGGCACCCCGGGACCGGGCCGGGCAGCCGCCGCCCTGGTGCTCGTCCCCGCGGGCTGGCTGGTGTCGGAGCTGGCCCGGTCCTGGCAGGGGCTGGGCGGGCCGTGGGGGCTGCTGGGGGCGAGCCAGTGGCAGGTGCCGCCGGTGCTGCGGCTCGCTTCGGTGGGCGGGGTGTGGCTGGTGAGCCTGCTGGTGGTGGCGGTGAACTGCGCGGTGGTGCTGCTGATCGCGGTGCCCCGGGCCCGGGTGCCGGCCGTGGCCGGAGTGGCGGGGTGCGCGGTGCTCACGGGGGCGGTGTGGCTGTGGCTGCCGCGGGCCGAGGGCTCGGGGGGCTCGGGCCCGCTGCGGGTGGCCGTCGTCCAGCCGGGCCTGGTCGCGGACGGCCCCGACAGCGCGGAGCGGCGCTTCGCCGCCGGGGAGCGGCTGACCCGGACGCTGGCCGGCCGGCCGGTGGACCTGGTGGTCTGGGGGGAGAGCAGCGTCGGCGCGGACCTCGCGGCCCGCCCGGACCTGTCCCGGCGGCTGGCCGCGCTGTCCGCGGAGGTCGGGGCCCCGGTGCTAGTGAACGTCGACGCCCGGCAGCCGGCGGCCCCGCGCCCGGCCGCCGCCGCACGGGAACGCCAGGCCGGGGGCGGGGGCGGCGGGGACGGCATCTTCAAGAGTTCCGTACTCGTCGGCCCGCACGGCCCGACGGGCGACCGGTACGACAAGATGCGCCTGGTCCCCTTCGGCGAGTACGTCCCGGCCCGCTCCCTGCTCGGCTGGGCCACCGCGGTCGGCAGGGCCGCGGGCGAGGACCGGCGCCGCGGCGCGGCCCCCGTGCTGATGGACCTGCCGGGCGGACCGGCCGCGGTGCGGATCGGCCCGCTGGTCTGCTTCGAGTCGGCCTTCCCGGACATGAGCCGCCACCTCGTCCGCGACGGGGCCGGCCTGCTCGTCGCCCAGTCGGCCACCTCCACCTTCCAGGGCAGCTGGGCCCCGGCGCAGCACGCCTCGCTCGGCGCGCTGCGCGCCGCGGAGACCGGCCGCCCGGTGGTGCACGCCACCCTGACCGGCATCAGCTCCGTGTACGGGCCGGACGGCGGGCGGACCGGCCCGCAACTGCCCGTCTCGGCGAGCACGGCGCAGGTGTACGAGGTCCCGCTCGCCCGCGGCACGACGCCCTACGTCCGCTTCGGCGACTGGCCGGTGGGCGTCGCCCTCGCGCTGCTGGCGGTGTACTGCACCGTCGAGGGGACCCGTGCGCTGCGGCTCAAGAAGCCTGCTCCAGAGCGGCCAGCACCACCCGCTCGCACAGCTCGTGGGTCAGCAGGGCGTCCCGGGCGCTGACCGTCTTCCCGGCCGCGACGGCCTCCAGGAACGCGTCGACGGCCTGCTCGATGCCGCGCTGGCGGGCCACCGGCACCCAGTCCCCACGGCGGCGCACGGTCGGCTGACCGCGGTGGTCGACGATCTCGGCGAGGTTGACGACCTGCCGCTTGGAGTCCTGCCCCGACACTTCGAGGATCTCCTCGGCCGAGCCGGACCGCCGGTTCATGATCCCGAGCGCGGTGAAGCCGGGCCCGGACATCTGGAGCACGACCTGGTCCATCAGCCCGCCGTGCATCCGGGCCCGGACGTCGATGTGGTCGCTCTCGCCGGGCAGCAGGAAACGCAGGGTGTCCACGACGTGGATGAAGTCGTCGAGGACGAGGGTCCGCGGGTCCTCGGGCAGCCCCACCCGGTTCTTCTGCAGGACGATCAGGTCGCGCGGGTGCTCGACGCACTGGGCGTAGCCGGGCGCGTGTCGGCGGTTGAAGCCCACGGCCAGCGGGACCCCGCGCTCCTCGGCGAGCTCCACCAGGCGCCGCGAGTCGGCGAGCTCGTAGGCCAGCGGCTTGTCCACGTACGTCGGCACGCCGGCCTGGAGCAGCCGTGTGACGATCTCGGGGTGGACGTCGGTCGGGGCGTGCACGAACGCCGCGCCGAGGCCCTGGGCCAGCAGCGCGTCGAGGTCGGTGTGGCGGCGCTCCGCCGGGACGTGGTGGCTCTCCCCGATCCGCTCCAGGGTGGCGGGGGTACGGGTCTGCAGGTGCAGTTCCAGGCCGGGGCGGGCCGAGAGGACGGGCAGGTACGCCTTCTGGGCGATGTCGCCCAGTCCGATGACGCCGACCTTCACCGCGGACCTCCAGGTGGTTCCTCGTGCGCGGCCGCTCGCCGGCGGTCCCCAACCCCCGCAGCTTAATCCCTGGTGGAGACGGTCCGGTTGGCCCGAGGATG
The DNA here is from genome assembly GCF_042677605.1 of Streptomyces sp. NPDC127106. Taxonomy (NCBI): domain Bacteria; kingdom Bacillati; phylum Actinomycetota; class Actinomycetes; order Kitasatosporales; family Streptomycetaceae; genus Streptomyces; species Streptomyces sp. NPDC127106. The sequence continues at coordinate 24,016 of NZ_JBHXTC010000047.1, forward strand.
GCGGCCATGACGATGACTTCGGGATCACGCCGCACCGAACCCTCCACCTCCGCCGACGAGCGGGCGATGCTGGACGGCTGGCTGGACTACCACCGCGCCACCCTCGCCTGGAAGTGCGAGGGCCTCGGGGAGGAGGAGCTGCGCCGCATGCCGCTGCCGCCCTCCGAGCTGAGCCTGTTGGGCCTCGTACGGCACATGGCCGAGGTGGAGCGGTACTGGTTCCGGGAGATCATGCTGGGCGAGGACCTGCCCGACCTGTACGTCACCCGGGAAGACCGGGACGGCGACTTCCACTTCACCGCGCAGGACACCTTCGCCGAGGCGGAGCAGGTGTGGCGGACCGAGGTGGAGCGGGCCCGGGAGGCCGCGGCGAGCCGTTCGCTGGACCTGGTGTCGAAGCCGGAGAGCCACCACCGGGGCGAGGTGTTCAGCCTGCGCTGGGTCTACACGCACATGATCGAGGAGTACGCCCGCCACAACGGCCATGCGGACCTGCTGCGCGAGCAGATAGACGGGGCCACCGGCGACTGACGCCGGTCCGGGCGGGGGCGGGGGCGAGGGTGTCCGGGGGACGCGGCGTCACCCGTGCGGAGTGAATATCGGCTCCCGGTTTCCGCAACGGGGTCCTCGCACAGCAGAGTTGCGCGGGTGCACCCAACCCGAACCACGACGAAGCTGCTGCTCTCCGTCGCCTGCGCCGTCTCGGCGGTGTCCGGCTGTGTGAGTGTGTCCCCCGCCCCGACGCAGCCGGCGGGCGCTCCCGGAACCGCGGGCGCCCCGCCGCAGCACGAGCCGCGCGGGGGCCCGGGAGCTGCTCCGGTGGAGGTCCAGGCACCCGCCCTGGAGGCGCTCGAGGTGCTGCCGGAGCAGTCCGTGCGGCCGACGGCCTCGGCCCCCGCCGGCCGCAGCCCGGCCGCTGGGGCCTCGGCGGGAGCGGCAGCAGCGGTGGGGGCGGCCGCCGGGCCGGCCGCGAAGGGCGTGCCGCCGGTCCCGGACATCCCCGAGCCGCGGGGGGCCGTGGAACCGGCCCCCGGGAGCAAGGCGAACCGCCCCGATCCGCTGGATCCGAAGGCCGGGGTGGCCCGCGGGCTGGCGGAGAAGCTGCCCGTGCGGCCCTCGGACGTGTGCGCGATGGGCCGCAAGCACGGCCGCTGGTCCCCGGACAGCCCGGAGGCCCGGATCTGCGAGGGCGTCCACGGCGGCTGACGCTTCCGCCGCCCGCGGCGGCCGGAAGGGGAGGCGCCCGGTCCGCCGCACACCCCCGGGGCTTCCCGGAGGCTTCCCGGGGACGTTCCCGAGAGCGACCCGGGCCCGTCGGCCGTCAGGCGTGCTGCTCCGGGAACGGGCGGGGTCCCCGGCCCGGCTCCCCGGCCAGCAGCCGCTCCAGGCGCGCCAGCGCGGCCCGTACGCCGTCGCCGTACCCGTACCCGTCGTCCGGGAGCACGCCCGCGGCGGCCCAGGCGCGGGCCAGGTGGATCCGCGCCTCCTCGGGCCGCTGCAGCTTGAGGTAGTCGGCGGCCAGGCTCAGGTGCAGGGAGGGGTAGAGCACCCGCACGGCCGGATCCGGCTCGTCCGGCGTACGCGGTCGGCTCCCGGGCCCGCCCCGGGGCCGGCCCGCCGGCCCCTCCGCGGGCTCCGCCTCCGGTTCTTCCCGCCGCCCCTTCCCCGGCTCCCCCGACTCCCCCGGCTCGACCTGCGGCCCGTGCCGCGGCCCGCAGGCGGCGGTCAGGGCACGCAGGTCCCAGGCCAGCTCGTCGGCGGGGTCGTCCTGGGCGTCGGCCATGTAGTGGGCGAGCGTGCACCGGTGCAGGCCGGCGCCGTCCTCGCCGAGCTCGGTCCACAGATCGCGGAGCCGGTTGCGGGCCTCCTCGCGGTCCCCGGCGTGCAGCAGGATGACCGCCTGGCCGATCCGGGTCATGACGGCGTCCTCCGACGCCTCCTGCTGCTCGGTCACCGCGGCCTCCGGCTGGGTCTGCCAGACCTGGTTCGGTCTGATCGTCACGACGCTAGCCGGAGGTACCGCCCGCGCCGCCGAGGCGCGGTCGGCGCTCAGCCCAGGTCCGGGATCCGCCAGTCGATCGGCTCATGGCCCTGCTCGGCCACGGCCTCGTTGATCTGCGTGAAGGGCCGGGAGCCGAAGAACTTCTTGGCCGACAGCGGGGATGGGTGGGCGCCCTTGACGACTACGTGCCGCTCCTCGTCGATCAGCGGGAGCTTCTTCTGCGCGTACGCGCCCCACAGCACGAAGACGGCCGGGTCCGGGCGGTCGGCCACCGCGCGGATCACCGCGTCCGTGAACTTCTCCCAGCCCTTGCCCTTGTGCGAGTTGGGCTCGGCCTCGCGGACGGTGAGCACCGCGTTGAGCAGCAGGACGCCCTGCTCGGCCCACGGCATCAGGTAGCCGTTGTCCGGGATGGGGGTGCCGAGCTCCTCGTGCATCTCCTTGTAGATGTTGCGCAGCGACGGCGGCGTCTTGACGCCCGGCCGGACGGAGAAGCACAGGCCGTGGCCCTGGCCGGCGCCGTGGTAGGGGTCCTGGCCGAGGACGAGGACCTTCACCTTCTCGAAGGGGGTGGCCTCCAGGGCCGCGAAGACCTGCTCGTGGGGCGGGTAGACCGGCCCGTTCGCCCGCTCCTTCTCGACGAACTCGGTGAGCTCCTTGAAGTAGGGCTGGTCCAGCTCCCCGCCGAGGACGGGGAGCCAGGACTCGGGCAGCATCTGGGTCACGGCGACAACCTCCGGTAGTACAAGTCTGCGCAACTGCGTGGTGCGACAGCTCCAGAACCTACCGGTGCCCACTGACATCGCCGCACCCGCCGGGGTCCGAAGACCCCGGCGCAGCCACTACCAGCTGGTCTTGCGGTACAGCTCCCACATCTGGAAGACGGTCTGCGGGTCCAGCGCCCGCTCGGCGCCCGCGATGTCCTCGCGCGCGGCGACGTACAGCTTGCCCTGCCAGAGCGGCAGCAGCCGGACGTCGTCGGCGAAGATCTTCTGCGCCTGCTCGAACTGCTGGACGCCGGCGGCGCGGTCGCTCTCCCGGCGGGACTTGGGCAGCAGGTCGGTGAGGATCTCGGCGGGCTCGTACGGGGTACCGACCGCGTTCTCCTTGCCGACGAACGGCGCGATGAAGTTGTCCGGGTCCGGGAAGTCGGGGAACCAGCCTCGGCCGAAGACCGGGTACTGGCCGTTCTTGTAGCCCTCCTGGAAGGTCTTCCAGGGCTGGCTGCGCAGGGTGACCTTGAAGAGTCCGCTCTCGTCCAGCTGGCGCTTGATCTCGGTGAACTCGTCGGCCGTGGAGGCGCCGTAGCGGTCGGTGGTGTACCAGAAGGTCAGCTCGACCGGCTGGTTGATCCCGGCGTCCTTGAGGATCTTCTTGGCCTTGGCGATGTCGGCCTGGCCGTACTTGTCGTAGAAGGGCGTCTTGTGGCCCACGACGCCCTTGGGGACCATCGAGTACAGCGGCTCGGCGGTGCCCTGGTAGACCTTGGAGACGATCGACCCGCGGTCGATGACCTGGGCGATCGCCTGGCGCACCGGGAGCTTGTTGACGTTGGGGTCCTGGGGGTTGAACACCAGGTAGCGGATCTCGGCGCCGACGTTCTCGACGACCTGGACGCCGTTCCCGTGGGCGTCGGGGCTCTGCAGTTCCTTGATCTGCGAGGCCGACAGTCCTCGGTAGGTGGCGTCGACCTCCTTGTTCTTCAGCGCGGTGACCATCTGGGCGGCGTCCGCGAAGTAGCGGATGGTGACGGCGTCGTTGCGGACGTTCGCGAAGCCGGTGTAGCCGGCGTTCTTGCCGAGTACGGCCTCGCTGCCCTCCTTGTAGGACTCGAGCAGGTACGGGCCGGAGCCGGTGACCTTGCCGTCCTCGCGCACCTTGTCCGCCGGGTAGTCCTTGGGCGCGACCAGCGAGGCGGCGGGCGAGCCGAGGACGAAGGGGAAGGTCGCGTCGGGCGTCTTCAGGTGGAAGACGACGGTCTGCGCGTCGGGGGTCTCGATCTTGTCGAGGCTGCCGAAGAGGTCCTTGGGGCCGACCTTGGATCCGATGGTCCGGATCCGGTCGAGGGAGTACTTGACGGCCTTGGCGTCGAGCACCTCGCCGTTGGAGAACTTCAGGCCCTTGCGCAGGGTGCAGCGGTACGACTCGTTCCCGGAGTCGGTGAACTCGCAGTTCTGGGCGGCGTCCGGCTGGGGCTTGGAGGAGCCCGTGGGGAACGCCAGCAGGGTCTGGTAGACGTTGCGGTACAGCTCCCAGGAGCCGTCCCATGCGGCGGCGGGATCGAGGGTGCTCGGGGCGCTCGTCGTGCCGACGACGATTCTCTTCTCGGCGTCTTTGCTGTCGTCGGAAAGCATGCCGCATCCGGCGAGCAGGGATATGGACGCAAGGGCCGCAGTGATCTGCAGGCTTCTGGTCCGGTTGGACACGTGCACGCTCCTCGATCTGCCAGGGGTGCGGCAAACCCTAGCGCAGTGCGTCACAAATCCAATGGGTAGGTTTGGTGTGACACTTGACCGATTTCGCACATGTTCGGTACGTATTTGCCTCCCATCGGGAGGCAAATACGTCCGGTTATCGATCAGTGGACTCCGGCATTGAGGAACATTCCTCCGTCAACGACCAGAGTTTGACCGGTGATCCATTCCGCTTGCGCAGACGTAAGAAATGCCGCAGCTCCGCCGATGTCCGCCGGGTCGCCCAGGCGCCCGAGCGGGTAGGCCGCGGCGGCCTCCGCCTCCCGACCCTCGTAGAGCGCCTGCGCGAACCTGGTCTTGACCACCGCGGGTGCGATCGCGTTGACCCGGACCCCCGGCGCCATCTCGTGCGCGAGCTGCAGGGTGAGGTTGACCATGGCGGCCTTGCTCATCCCGTACGCGCCGATGAAGGGCGAGGCGGAGACTCCGGCGATCGAGGCGATGTTCACGATCGCGCCGCCGTTGTCCTTCTGCCAGGCGTGCCAGGTGCGCTGGGCGAAGCCGAGCGCGGAGATCACGTTGGTCTCGAAGACCTTGCGGGCGACGTTCAGGTCCAGGTCCGCGATCGGGCCGAAGACCGGGTTGGTCCCCGCGTTGTTGATCAGGAAGTCGACCCGCCCGAAGGCCTCCATCGCGCGCTCGACGGCGACGGCCTGGTGGCCCTCGTCGTGCGCCTTGCCGGCGACCCCGATCACCCGGTCCGCACCGAGCCGCTCGACGGCCTCCTTGAGGGCCTCCTCGTTGCGGCCCGTGATGCACACCCGGTCACCCCGGGCCACCAGCGCCTCGGCGATGCCGTAGCCGATGCCCCGGCTGGCGCCGGTGATCAGCGCGACCTTGCCGCTGTCCGTTCCTTCGTACGCCATGGCTGTGGCCTGCCTCTCGTCAGTTGAGCGGGCCGCCGGCCACGTACAGGACCTGGCCCGAGACGAAGCCCGCGGCGTCGCCCGTGAAGAACGCGATCGCGTTGGCGATGTCGTCCGGGTTGCCGACGCGCTGGACGGGGATCTGGGTGGCCGCGGCGGCCTGGAAGTCCTCGAAGCCCATGCCGACGCGGGCCGCGGTCTGGGCGGTCATCTCGGTGGCGATGAAGCCGGGGGCGACGGCGTTGGCGGTGACCCCGAACTTGCCGAGCTCGATGGCCAGGGTCTTGGTGAAGCCCTGCAACCCCGCCTTGGCGGCGGAGTAGTTGAGCTGGCCGCGGTTGCCGAGGGCCGAGCTGCTCGAGAGGTTGACGATGCGGCCGAACGCGGCGTCCACCATGTACTTCTGACACGCCCTCGACATCAGGAACGCGCCGCGCAGGTGCACGTTCATGACGGTGTCCCAGTCGCTGTCGCTCATCTTGAACAGCAGGTTGTCGCGCAGCACACCGGCGTTGTTGACCAGGATGGTCGGGGCGCCCAGCTCGCTCGCGACGCGCTCGACGGCCGCCTCCACCTGCGCCGCGTCCGAGACGTCGCAGCCGACCGCCAGGGCCTTGCCGCCGGCCCGCGTGATGGCCTCGACGGTGTCCTTGCAGGCCGCCTCGTCGAGGTCGAGTACGGCGACCGCCCGGCCCTCGGCGGCCAGGCGCACGGCGGTGGCCGCGCCGATGCCCCGGGCCGCCCCGGTCACGACGGCGACGCGCTGCTCGGTGGTGGACATGCTGGATCTCCTCGCCCTTGGAATCCTCTTGGCGGCCACCCAGGGGTGAGCAACCGCTTAGTAGCTTCGACTGAGGAGACGCTAGGAGCCCCGGCACCCGGTGTCAACGGCGCCGGGCCCGGGGCTGCGAGGTCGCACGGATCAGCGCACCAACAGGTCGAGCAGCCGTTCCACTTCGGCTTCCGGGTCGAGCGTCAGCCCGGTGTGCACCGGTCCCGGCTGCACGACCGTGCTGCGCGGCGCGATCAGCCAGCGGAACCGGCGGCCCGGGTCGTCGCCCGCCGCCTGGCCGGCCCGCTCACCGCCGCTGCACACGCCCTCGACCCCGCGCAGTGCGGCCCGCACGCCGGTCACGTCGGCCTCCGGGTCCAACGCGAGGAGCTTCGCCTCGTCGAGATGGGTGCGCGCGGCGACGTAAGAGCGCGCCCGGCAATAGACGATCACCCCGGCGTTGAAGCACTCCCCGCGCTCCACCCGGGGCACCACGCGCACCAGCGCGTACTCGAACACGTCCCGCTCGGTCACTCGTCGCCGCTCTTCTGCTTGTTCCCGGTCTTGTGGGGCCACTCGGTGAGGTGGTCGGTCAGCCAGCCCGGCGGCTTCTGCTCCGCCTTCACCTGCGGCTCCATGGAGATCCTCTCGTGGATCGTGGCCGCGCGCGGCAGCAGGGCCGCCACGTAGGCGCGTCGCACCGCGCCGGGCGAGTCGAAGCCGGGCTCGTCGACCAGCCACTCGTCGGGGACGTCGGCGGCCACCTCGGTCAGCAGTTCCTCGGTCACCAGGGGCGCGAGCTCGGCGGCGGCCGCCGCGAGGTCCGGGCCGGTGGGGGCCAGGGCGTGGTCGGAGGCGTTGTAGGGCTTGGCCGCGGCGCTCTGCGCGGTGGGCCAGTTGTGGTGCCAGATCATGGTGGCGCCGTGGTCGATGAGCCACAGCTTCCCGTGCCAGACCAGCATGTTCGGGTTGCGCCAGGACCGGTCGACGTTGTTGACGAGGGCGTCGAACCAGACCACGCGGCCGGCTTCGACCGGATCGACCTGGTAGGCGAGCGGGTCGAATCCGAGCGACCCGGGCAGGTAGTCCATCCCGAGGTTGAGGCCGCCGCTGGCCTTGAGCAGCTCCTGCACCTCCTGGTCCGGCTCGGCGAGCCCGATGACGGGATCGAGTTGCATCTGCACCAGGCGGGGCACCCGCAGTCCCAGCCGCTGGGCGAGGCGGCCGCAGATGACCTCGGCGACCAGGGTCTTGCGGCCCTGGCCGGCTCCGGTGAACTTCATGACGTAGGTTCCGAGGTCGTCGGCCTCGACGATCCCCGGCAGCGAGCCGCCCTCACGCAGGGGCGTGACGTAGCGGGTCGCGATCACTTCGGACAGCATCCGCCCAGGTTACGGCGGTCAGCCCGCGGGAGACCACGCATATACGAGCGCGGCGGTGGTGGTCAGCTCGGCGACCAGGGAGAGCGAGTGGCGGACCACCTCCGCGGTGTAGGCGGCGGGCACCCCGGCAATGGCGTCGGCGGGGACCACGACCCGGTAGCCGAGGTTGACGGCGTCGAAGACGGTGTTCGGGATCGCGATGTTGGACGAGACGCCGGCGACGACGAGGGTGCGGACGCCGAGGTTGCGCAGCAGGGCGTCCACCTCGGTTCCCGCCATCGGCGAGAGGCCGTGCAGGCGGCGTACCACCAGGTCCTCCTCGGCGACCCGGATGGGCGGCGCGATCCGCACGGCCGGACTCCCGGACAGCTGGCGCACCGGGAGCCGGCCCGCGGCACGGAACAGCCGGGCGTTGGCACTGGCCCCGCGGCCGTCGGGGCGCCGTTCGGCGACGGCGTGCAGCACCTGGACGCCCGCCGTGTGGGCGGCGTCGACCAGCGCGGCGACCCGCTCCAGCATCCCGGAGTCCCGGGCCTCCTCGGCCAGTTCGGGCAGCGCGCTCTCCTCGCCGACGACGCCGTTCTGGCACTCGACGGTGAGCAGCGCGGTGGTGGCGGGATCGGGTCGGGTGGCGGGATCGGGTCGGGTGGCGGGGCCGGTTCCTCCGGCGGGATCGGGTCGGGTCATGGCTCCCCCTGGCGTGGCGGCCGACGAGCCCGCATGATTCCTGACACACAGTCAGATGTGAAGGGTGGGTGCGGTACGGATGGAACGGACGGAGAGCACACGCGCGACCCAGCGGCGGGGCCGCCGCATCATGATGACGAACGAGGAGGTCGACGCCTTCCTGCGGGAACAGCGCACCTGCCGGGTGGCGACCGTCTCGCCGGACGGCGGCCCGCACGTGGGCGCCCTGTGGTTCGCCTGGGACGGCACCTCGCTGTGGCTGTACTCGATCACGCGCAGCCGCCGCTGGTCCGACCTGCGCCGGAACCCGCGGATCTCGGTGGTCGTGGACGCGGGCGAGGCGTACGACGAGCTGCGCGGGGTCGAGTTGTCGGGGCGCGCCGTCTTCGTCGGCGAGGCCCCGCGCACGGGCGAGCCGTGCCCGGAGCTGGTGGAGGTGGAGCGGATCTTCCCGGCCAAGAACTTCGGCGTCGCCGAGATGCCGCACGACGGGCGCCACGCGTGGATCCGCCTCACCCCGGACGCGGTGGTCTCCTGGGACTTCCGCAAGCTGTAGGGGGCGCGACCTGCGGCCCGGCAGCCCGGCCCCGTACGCGCTTCAGAGCCCCGCGGCGACCTCGCGGAGGGCGTCGACGGCGGCCCGGATCGAGGGCCGCCGGTCGGCGTCGGCCCGCCAGACCACGTAGACGTGCCGACGGACGGCGTCGGACACCGGCAGCAGTCGGACGCCGGGCGGCACCGGCCCGCGTCCGAGCCGCGGGGTCACGCACACCCCGAGCCCCGCCTCCACGAAGGCCAGCTGGGTGTGGTGCTCCTCGGCGATGTGCCGGATGCAGGGTTCCACCCCGAGGCCGCGCAGGGTGTAGACGAGCCATTCGTAGCAGAACTGGCCCTCGTTCCAGGAGATCCACTCGTCGGCGGCGAACTCGCCGAGGGAGATGCGCGCCCGGTCGGCCAGCGGGTGACCGACGGGCACCGCGATGTCGCAGGCGTCGTCGAGGAGGTGGATGCGGACGAGCTCGGCCGGGACCGGCATCCGCTTGTTGTGCCAGTCGATGGCCAGGGCCAGGTCGAGGTCGCCGCGGACGACCGCCGCCATGCTCTCCTCGGGCTCCTGCTCGCGCACCAGGGGCCGCAGCCCGGGGTGGGCGGCGGCCAGTGCGTTCAGCGTCCTCGGCAGCAGCCCGCGCATCGCGGTGGGGAACGCTCCGATCCGCAGTTCGCCGACGGCGCGGCCGCGCTGGGCCTCGACGTCGGCCTGGGCCAGCTCCACCTGGGAGAGGATCCGCGCGGCGTGGTCGGCGAGGAGCCGCCCGGCGTCCGTGAGGCGGACCCCGCGCCCGTTCTTGGCCAGCAGCGGCTGGCCGACCTCGCGCTCCAGCTTGGCCATCTGCTGGGACACCGCGGAGGTGGTGACGTGCAGGCCGTCGGCCGCGCCGCTGACCGACCCGTGGCGGGCGAGGGCGTCGAGGGTGCGCAGGCGCTCCAGGTTCAACATGTAAGCGATGCTACGCCGTCACCCCAAAGAAATCTCGCTTGTCCTACGAGGTTGAGCCGAGCAGAGTACTCCTCATGAGCGCCCCCGCCACACCCCGCCCCGCGCCGCCGTCCCAGGCCGCAACCCAGCCGTCCCCCTTCGCCCGGTCCGCCCGATCCGCCCGGTCCGCCCTCGTGGACTGGCGACTCCGCTTCGCGCTCCTCTCGGTGGTCTGGGGCTTCAGCTTCCTCCTGATCAAGGTGGGCACCCAGGGCTACGCCCCGTTCCACGTCGCCCTGGGACGGGTGTTCTTCGGGGCGCTGGCCCTGCTCGCGGTGCTCCTGGTCCGGCGCGAGGCGCTCCCCCGGGGCCGGCGCACCTGGGTCCACCTCACCGTGGCTGCGCTGCTGCTCAACACGCTGCCGTTCTCGCTCTTCTCGTACGCGGAGCTGACGATCCCGTCCGGCCTGGCGGGCATCTGCAACGCCACCTCCCCGCTGTGGGGGATGGCGCTGTCGCTCGTGGCGCTGTCCGAGGACCGCCCGACCCGGCGCCGCGTCGCCGGGCTCGGCCTCGGCTTCCTCGGGGTGCTGACGGTCCTCGGCGCCTGGCAGGGCTTCTCCGGCGTCGACGCCGAGGGCACGGCCTACGCCCTGCTGGCCTCGCTCTGCTACCCCGTCGGCTGGATCTACGTCCGCCGCACCCTGGCCTCGGTGCCGGGCTCCCCGGCGGCCCTGACCGCCGGGCAGCTGCTGATCTCCACGCTCCAGCTGCTGCTGGTCAGCTCCCTGTTCACGGCGGCGCCGGCGGGGCTGCCGCTGTGGCCGACGCTGGCCGTGATCGCCCTCGGCGCACTCGGCACGGGCATGGCCCTGCAGATGCAGTACGGGCTGGTGGCGGAAGTCGGGCCGACCACGGCCCAGATGGTCACGTACTTCATCCCGGTCATCGCCACCACGGCGGGCGTCCTCCTGCTGGGCGAGCAGCTCCACTGGAACACCCCCGTGGGCGCGGCGATCGTCCTGGCCGGCGCGGCCCTCACCCAAACCCGCCGCCGCTAGGCTCTCCGGCCGGGCCAGGACCGCAGCGCTCGACCGCCGGGGGCGTGCGTCACGCCCGGGGCCTCCTCGACGCGCCGGCGCAGGTCGTCACGGCCTGCCACGGCGGCGCGGAACCCGGATGGCTCGGGGGCGCCTTCCGTACGCTCCTCGTCCTGATGGGCCCGGCCCCGACGGCCGACGGCACTGCCTGACGCACGCGTCCGGACCCGCGTCCGCCCGGCCCCGGCCAGTCGGCCGGTCGGCCGACCGGTCGACCAGTCGAAGCGGCCGGTCAGTCGAAGCGACCGGTCAGTCGAAGCGGCCGGCGGGGGCGGGGCGTACCGCCGTCGCGAGGGCCTCGGCGAGGGGGGCCACCTCGGCGGGGTCCAGCCCGGACACCGTCACCCGCACGCCCGGCCCCGCCTGCATCCGGAACCGGCTGCCCGGCGCCACCGCCCATCCGGCCGCCAGCATCCGCGTCACCACGCCCGTCTCGTCGGCGACGGGCACCCACACGTTCATCCCGCTGCGCCCGTGCGCCCGTACGCCGCGCTCCGCCAGGGCTGCGACCAGGGCGTCCCGCCGCTCCCCGTACGAGCGCACCACCGCCGCCGGGTCGACCAGCCCCGAGGACCACAGGTCCGCCACCGCGTACTGGAGCACCCGGCTCACCCATCCCGGCCCGAGCCGCTGCCGCCCGCGCACCCGGTCCAGGGTCACGCCGTCGCCGGTCAGCACGGCCAGGCGCAGGTCGGGCCCGTAGGCCTTCGCCGTGGACCGCACCAGCGCCCAGTGCCGGGTGACCCCGCCGAGCGGGTGCAGCGGGACGTCGACGATGCCGTGCCCGTGGTCGTCTTCGATCACCAGCGCCTCGGGGTGGGCCGCCAGCACCGCCCGCAGCTCCGCGGCCCGCTGCCCGCTCACGGCCGCTCCGGTCGGGTTCTGTGCCCGGGCGGTCACCACCAGCGCCCGCGCCCCGCGCCGGAGCGCCTGCTCGACGCCCGCGGCCGACGGCCCCTCGTCGTCCACGGCCACCGGTTCCACCCGCAGGCCCAGCGCCGCCACCAGGTCCAGCACGCTTCCCCAGCCCGGGTCCTCCAGGGCGACCGCGTCCCCGGGGCGCAGGTGTGCGTTCAGCACGCGCTCGATCCCGTCCAGCGCGCCCGAGGTCACTGCCAGCGGACCGGCCGGCACCCCGTCCGCGTCGAACCCCGCCCGGGCCGGACCCGCCAGCTCCGGCGCGACGGGGTCGTGCCCGTACAGGGTCGGCTCCTGAGCGTGGCGCGCCGCGGCCGCGGCCAGTGCGGCGGCCAGCCCCGGCAGCAGCCGCACGTCCGGATTGCCGGACGCGACATCGCGGGTGCCCGGCGGCACTGCGGGCCGCAGCGCGTCCCGCGGGGCGGTGGCCGGCCTGCCCCGCACCCGGCTGCCGCGCCGCCCGTCGGTCTCGATGACCCCGCGCTCGCGCAGCGTGCGGTAGGCGGCTGCCACCGTGTTCGGGTTCACGCCCAGCACCCCGGCGAGCTCCCGCATCGGGGGCAGCAGCGTGCCGGGCGGGAGCGCGCCCGACCCCACACCCGTCTCGACGCTGGCCGCAATGTCCGATGCGCGGCGGCCCGTGATCCGATACTCTCCTAGCACAAAGTCGATTATGCACTAGTGCAATGGGGTGCGCCAATGACCGCCACGACCGAGACCACGGGGACCACCGGGTCGGCCGAGCCGACCGCGCCGGCCGGCGCCTACGAGCCCACCGACCGCACCGTCCCGAGCCGCTCCCGCGAGCGGGCGCGCTACGACCGCGCCACCGTCCACGCGATACTCGACCAGGCCTACGTCTGCCACCTCGGTTTCGTCCGCGACGGCGCGCCGGTGGTCCTGCCGACGCTGTACGCACGGGTCGGCGAGACCCTGTACGTCCACGGCTCCACCGGCTCCCGTCCCCTGCTCGCCGCGGGCAAGGCAGACGCCGGACTGCCCGTCTGCCTGACGGTGACGCACGTGGACGGCCTGGTGCTGGCCCGGTCGGCGTTCCACCACTCGATGAACTACCGCTCGGTGATCGTGCACGGCACCGCCCACCAGGTGACCGACGAGGACGAGCGCCGCACGGCGCTGGACGCCCTGGTCGACCACGTGGTGCCGGGCCGCTCGGCCGACTGCCGGCCCGCGAACGCGAGGGAGCTCGCCGCCACCGCCGTGATCCGCCTGGACCTGGCCGAGGTGTCCGCGAAGCTGCGGACCGGCGGCCCGAACGACGACCCCGAGGACCTGGACCTGCCCTACTGGTCGGGCGTGGTCCCGGTCGCGCCGGCGTACGGGACCCCCGTCCCGGCCGACGGGCTGGCCCCCGGGATCGCCGCTCCGGACTACCTCGCGGCGCTCTGAGCCGGTACGGCGGCGGGCCCGGAAGCGCCCCCGCCGGCCGCAGGCTCCTCCACGGGCCGGGCGTCCGCCGGAGCACCGGCCGCCGGCCCGCCGGCCGCGACCACACCGCCGGCGAGGTCACCGCCCGCCGGCCGTCGCGCCTCAGCGGCTGTCAGCCCGCCCACCGCACTCAGCAGCAGTACGGTGCCGAGCACCACCGCACCGGTCAGCCGCTCCCCGAGCACGAACACGGCGATCACCGCCGCGCTGACCGGCTCGATCAGCATGATGACCGACACCGTCGCGGCCCGCACCGCAGCCGCCCCGGTGAAGTACAGGGCGTACGCCAGTGCCGTCGGCACGGTGGCGACGTACACCAGCAGCCACAGCACCCGCGCCGGCTCCGCGGTGTGCGGCAGCAGCCCCTCCACGGCCGCGAGCGGCAGCAGGCACAGCGCGCCCACCGCGGCCGACCAGGCGGTGGTGACCAGCGGGTCGCCCGCCGCCCCGCGGCGCCCGAGCGCGCGGGCCCGCAGGGTCATCCCCGCGTACCCGGCGGCCGAGGCCAGGGCCCAGCCCACGCCCAGCGGCCGCACCTCCCCGGACCCTCCGCCGAGGACGAGGACGGCGAGCCCGGCGAGGGCCCCGGCGACGGCGGCCACGCCGCCCGCGCCGAGCCGCTCACCCATCCGGTACCAGGCCCCGACGGCGATCAGCACCGGCCCCGCGCCGAGGGTGACCACCGTGCCGACGGCGAGGCCGGTCTCCTGCACGGCGGCGAAGTACGCGGCCTGGAAGAGCGTGAACAGCAGCCCCGTACCGACGAGCGAGCGCACGGACGGGCGGGGGGCGGCCGCCGCGCCGCGGGACCGGGTCCGGCGCGCCCGGTGTGCCCGGTGTGCCCGACGTACGGCGAGCACGCCCAGCAGCACGGCGAGGCCGCCCGCACAGCGCCAGAACGTCAGGGCCAGCGGGCCGAGGTCACTGGCCAGGTACAGGAGCGAGGCGGCGGCGCCGGCGGTGCCCCAGGCGGCACCGGCGACGACGAGGGACAGCAGACTGCGCCCGGAAGCGGGCGAGGGATTCGACACGTGGTTCTCCGCGCATGCGTAAAGGACGAAGGAGACGACTCATCGCATCGCGGGCAGCACGACTCGGCCCGGGAGCCCCCGGGCCGGGTTCTCGTTCAGACGGTGTGGGCCGCCCGCGCTAGGCGGCGGGCGGCGGGAGCACGGTCGAAAGCATGGGCGCCAGCCTATGCGGTGGTCGCCTCCCGGTCCACCGGAACCGGCACGAGCTGCTCCGCTCCCTGCGGCTGCTCCTGCGGCGGCGCTGCCTGCGGCGGCGCGGGCGCCGGCCGCGCGGTCTGGGCGATGAAGGCTCCGCCCAGCACCAGCGCACCGCCGATGGCCTGCGGCGTCGAAAGGTGCTCGCCGAGAAGGATCCAGGCGAACACGGTGGCGACGACGGCCTCCAGGAAGGCCACGACCGAGGCCACCTGGGGCGAGAGGCTGCGCACCGACACGACACCCGTCAGGTACGCGAACACGGTCGCGACCAGCACGACCCACCCGAGCAGCAGCAGCGCGGGGACCCGCGTGTCCCCCATCAGGGCATGACCGCCCAGCACCTGCCAGTCGATCTCCCAGGGGCGGGCGATCACCGACATCACGAGCGCGCCGATGAGCATGCCGTACGCGATCACGCCGATCGGGTCGGGCGCGTCGTCACCGTCGGCACCCTGGTCGGCGAAGACGAAGTAGAACGCCTGGCAGCAGGCGGCGCAGAGGCCGAGCAGCACGCCCAGCGCGTCCAGTTTCAGCCCGGCCCACACCTCGACCACGCACGCCAGCCCCACGACGGCGACCGCGGCGCCGGCCGCGGCCGCCCGGGTCACCGGCTTGCGCTGCACGAAGCGGATCCAGCCGAGCAGCAGCGCCGGCCCCAGGTACTCCAGCAGCAGGGCCACGCCGACGGGGATCCGGGACAGGGAGGCGAAGTAGAAGGCCTGCACGCCCGCTACGGCGACGATGCCGAAGCCTGCGAGCAGCAGCGGTTTGCGGCGCAGCAGGGCCCGGTGCCGCCAGGCCAGCGGGGACAGCACCAACGCCGCGCCGCCCACCCTGAGCCAGACCATGTGCAGCGGGTCCAACCCCGCCTCGATCAGCGGCTTCGCCGCCACTCCCGAACCACCGAACGCGAACGCGGAGACCAGCGCGAGGCCGAGTCCGGCGTTCCTCCCAGACGCTTGCATCGGGCCATCATGTCAGGGCTTGTCAGGACCGTCACGACCATGACACCTGTTGAGACACATGTGATACCCGCCGTGATCAGCTCCTGTTATCTGACGAGTCGTCAGTATTGAATGTTCCGCCCGCCGGGGATACGTTCCGCCGCACGTACCCGACGAGAAGGGTGGTGGCGGCATGGCAGAGGTGACCGCGGAGTCACGCATCGAGGCGTCCCCGGCGCGGCTCTGGGCCCAGCTGACGGACTGGCCGGCGTACGGCCGGTGGAGCGCGACGCACACGAGCTTCCCGAAGGGCGGACCCGAGACCCTCGCGGTCGGGGCGACCTTCGAGGAGAACATGAAGATGATGGGCTTCCCCGCCGAAGTCGTCTGGACCGTCTCGGAGCTGGAGGAGGAGCGCCTCTTCGCCATCACCGGCAAGGGCCCGATGGGGGTCGCCGTCCTCACCCGCTACACCCTGGCCCCCGACGACGGCGCCACCGTCGTCCGCATCGACGGGGAGTTCACCGGCGCGGCCGTCTCCCTGATGGCGGGCAAGCTGAAGGACTCCGCCACCGCCGCCCTGAACGAATCGCTGCGCAAGCTCGCCGGCCTGGTCACCTGACCGCCTCCGGGGCGCCCCCCACCGGGGACGCCGCCGCCCCGGGCCGTGCGGGCGCGGGGGGCCCGCCGGGGGGGGGCGCCGCGCGGGGGGCCCCGCCCGGGCGCGACCGCCCGCCCCCCGCCCCCCCCCCCGGGCCCCCCCCCCCCCGGCCCGCCCCCCCCCCCGGGGGGGGGGCCCCCCGCCCCCCCGGGGGGGGCCCCGGGGGGGCGCGCCGCGCCGTTGACCGTCACCCGTCACCCGTCACCCGCCGGCTCAGTGCTCGTCGGCCAGGATCAGGTAGAGCTTCTTGCGGGCGTCGTTGATGACCGCGAGGGCCTTCTCGCGCTGCTCGGGGGTGCCGGTCTTGAAGACCTGCCCGAAGGCCTCCATCAGGCCGATCCCGGCCGTCCGGACCTCGTGCATCGCCTCGAAGTCGAAGCCGCGCCCGGCCTCGGCCCAGGGGGCCTCCGACCCCGATTCGGCCTCGGCGCGCCCGGCGTCGGTGAGCGTGAAGAGCTTCTTGCCACCCTCGCTCTCGCTCGCGATGAGCCCCTCGTCCTCCAGCAGCTGCAAGGTCGGGTAGACCGAGCCGGGGCTGGGCTTCCAGGCCCCGCCGCTGCGCTCGCCGATCTCCTGGATCATCTCGTAGCCGTGCATCGGCCGGTCCTTGAGCAGCGCCAGGATCGAGGCGCGCACATCGCCCCGCCGGGCCCGGCCGCGCAGCCCGCCGCGCCCGCCCCGCCCGCCGAAGGGGCCGCCCCCGAAGGGCGGGCCGAACGGGCCGAAGGCGGCGCGCTTCATGAACTCCTCGCGACGATCGGGCCCGCAGTGCCCGTGGCCCCGACCGTGCTCGTGGCCGTGGCCGTATCCGTGCTGTCCGCGTGAACGCATGACTGCGCTCCTTTCGCCATCCGTGGTTCCGGTGCTCCGTGTATCGCTCCTGCGATGTCTCAACTATCGCCAATCGCTCGCGATGCGTCAACGATATATCGGAAACTCGTACCGAACACCCCTGTGACCAGTCCAGTCGACGTTGCCCCCTGTGGATCAGGCGGCACCCCCTCGACTGCGCGTCGCGCCACCTCGTCACCGCAACGAGCCCACAGGGGCCCCTGACAGCCCGCCGCAGCCGGTGTCGGGGACCCTGGATACGGTGGCCGGGTGAACGGATCGAATCCACCAGCCGGACCCGCCGTACCGACCTCTCCCGATGTGCCGGCCGCGTTGCTGCCCCTCCTGGGCACCGACGAGGAGGTCATCGCGTTCTTCGCCGGGGTCGCGGACCTCGACGCGACGGACCCGGCCTCCCACGAGCTGGGGGACGGGATCCGGCTCGCATCCGGAGCCCGACTGGAGCAGTTCGCTCGGGCCGGCTCGGGGGACGCGTTCTGCTTCGTCGGCGACGGCGGCGAGGAACGCCCGGTGGTGTACGTGAGCCTCGACGGCGGGGCCGGACTGCTCGCGCTCGGGCTGCCGGAGTTGGTGAGGCTGTGTCTCGTGGCGCCGTGGTGGCGGGACGCTCCCGGGAGGACGGCCGAAGGGCTCCGGGTGGTCGCCGACGAGTACCGGGAGGACCGCCCCGACTTCGACCGGCGGCGCGACCGCGCGGCCCAGGCGCTCGGTCTCGATCCGGCCGGGCTGCCGTCCGAGGCTGCGGCCCTGACCCGACTCGTGGAGCTCTCCCGGGGACCAGTCGCGGCGGACTGCCTCGTCGTCGGGTACGACGGTGGTCCGCTCGCCCCCCTGTTCGACGCCGCCCCCGGCACCCCCTGACCGACTAGCCACAAGAGCCCGGAGTCGGGTCAGCCGCCGGTCGCCCGTGGCCGGACCACAGCCAGCTGACTGGCGGCGAGCGGTCACAGTTCAGTGAGACGGGTCAAGGTTCAGTGAGACCGGACACCAGTCCTCCCGGATCGGCGTTTGTCCGCGATCAAGGAACGAGCCTACCGTCGGGCCATGCGCCTCCGAATCGTCGACGCCTTCACCGACCGCCCCTTCGCCGGGAACCCCGCCGGGGTGCTGCTCCTGGCGGACGGCTTCCCCCCGGACCCCTGGCTCCAGCAGGTCGCCGCCGAGGTCAACCTCTCCGAGACGGCCTTCGCCCACCCCCTGCCGCCCGGCGGGAACGCCGACTGGGCCCTACGCTGGTTCACCCCGACCGCCGAGGTCGACATGTGCGGCCACGCCACGCTGGCCACCGCGCACGTCCTCGCCACCGGCGGCCTCGCCCGGGGCCTGATCCGGTTCACCGCCCGCTGCGGCATCCTCACCGCCGAAGCCGCCGAGGACGGCGGCATCACCCTGGACTTCCCGACCTCCGAGCTGACGCCCGTCGCGACCGAGACCGCCGTCCGCGCGGCCCTCGGCGCCGAGATCAGGTCCGTCCACGACACGTCCGCGCACGTCGGCGACCTGCTCGTCGAGCTGGCGGACGAGCGGACCGTGCGCGGGCTCACCCCCGACATCGCCGCCCTGCGCGGCTACGCCCGACGCGGCGTGATCGTCACCGCTCCCGCAGAGGACCCCGCCCGCGGCTACGACTTCGTCTCCCGCGGCTTCTTCCCGGCCTTCGGGATCGACGAGGACCCGGTCACCGGCAGCGCCCACACCGCTCTCGCCCCGTTCTGGGCCGAACGTCTGGGCCGCACGCAGCTGACCGGTCTCCAGGGCGGCGCCCGCACCGGCCTGGTACGGGTCACCCTGGCGGGCGACCGCACCCTCCTGACCGGGAACGCGGTCACCGTCATCGACGGCGAGCTGCTCACCCGGCCCTGAGCCCCCCGTGCGGCGCCGGCTCCGGGAACCGGGGGCTACGAGGGGGTCGGCAGCCAGCCCACCTTGCCCGCGAGCAGCGCGTACCCGCCGAAGGCCACGACGTCGAGCAGGGCATGTGCGACGACGAGCGGCATCACTCGCCCCCACCGTCGGTAGGCGAGCACGAAGACCGCGCCCATCACCATGTTCCCGATGAAGCCGCCGACGCCCTGGTACAGGTGGTACGAACCGCGCAGCACCGAACTGGCCACCAGCGAACCCGTGGGCGACCAACCCAGCTGGTCGAGCCGGCGCAGCAGGTAGGCCAGCACGATGACCTCCTCCACCACGGAGTTCTGCACCGCGGAGAGGACCAGCACGGGGAACTTCCACCACACGTCCGGCAGCGCCTCGGGCACCACCGTGAGGTTGAACCCGCTCGCCCGCGCCGCCAGGTAGAACGCCAGCCCGGCGCTCCCGATCCCCGCCGCCACCAACGCCCCGCGCGCCAGGTCCCAGCCGGGCCGGGTACGGTCGAAGCCCAGCACCCGCAGCCCCGGCACCCCCTCCCGGGTCAGCAGGTGGGCGACGAGCAGCACGGGTACCAGTGCGGTGCAGATCCCGAACAGCTGCCAGGCCAGGTCGAGCCAGGGCCGGCCGGGTGCGTACGAACCGTTGAGCGTGGCGGCCTGGTCCTTCAGGCCGCCGGGCTTGGTCAGCGAACCGATGAAACTGATCAGCGAGGAGGCGGCGCTCGCGCCCAGCGACAGCGCCAGCACGAGCAGCGTCTCGGTGCGCAGCAGACTCCGCCGCCCGTCCTCGTCCAACGACCCGACCACCGGCTCCGGCTGCGCCCGCACGTCCGACTCCCGTTCCGCCATCCCGTTCCGACCACCCCATACTGCCTCCTCGGCGGCGGAACGGGATCAGCGGACGGCGTACCGGCTGCTGCAACGCGGCCCGGCCCGGCCCGGCTCAGGGCCTCCGGGCCGGTACCGGCGCTCCCCTCTCCTGGGCCGGGAGACCGACCGGCCAGGTGTGCACGGGGTCGCCCTTGTGCATGAGCTCGCTGTAGCGACGGGTGATCGCGGCGAGCGCCGCGTCCCGATCCAGGCCGGCCGCGAGCGCCCGGTGGTAGGTGTCGACCTGCCAGGTCGACCCGTTCGCCCGCCGCCGGCAGCGCTCCTCGATGATGCCGAGGTAGTGGTCCCGGTCGGCGCGCTCGATGCCCCAGGCGTCCAGCCCCGCCGCCGCCATCGGCAGCAGCTCGTCCAGGACCAGTCGTACGGCGGGGACGCTGGCCAGGCCGCCGCCGCGGCCGCGGCGCGGCCACCGCAGCCGGGCGTCGATCCCGTACCGGCAGGCCGCGTCGAAGTTGGCCTCCGCCTCGGCGAACGGCAGCCGGGTCCACACCGGGCGCTGCTCGTCGGCGAGGGTGCGGACGAGCCCGTAGTAGAAGGCGGCGTTCGCGACGACGTCGGCGACCGTCGGCCCGGCCGGCAGCACGCGGTTCTCCACCCGCAGGTGCGGCACCCCGTCGGCGACCCCGTACACGGGCCGGTTCCACCGGTAGATGGTGCCGTTGTGCAGGACCAGCTCCTGCAAGGTCGGGACCCCGCCCTCGGCGAGCACCCGCAGCGGCTCCTCCTCGTCACAGATGGGCAGCAGGGCGGGGAAGAAGCGGACGTTCTCCGCGAAGAGCTCGTACGCCGAATCCACCCACCGTTCCCCGAACCAGGTCCGCGGCCGCACTCCCTGCGCCTGCAACTCGGGCGGCCGGGTGTCGGTGGCCTGCGTGAACAGCGGCGGGCGCGACTCCCGCCACAGCTCGTGCCCGAACAGGAAGGGCGAGTTGGCTCCGACGGCTATCTGGACGGCGGTCACCGCCTGGGCCGCGTTCCACACGTCCGAGAACCGGGCCGGCGTCACCTGCAGGTGCAGCTGTACGGAGGTGCAGGCGGCCTCCGGGACGATCGACCCGGTGCTCCAGGTCAGCCGCTCCACCCCGTCGATGTCGAGGAGGAAGTCCTCGCCGCGCAGCATCAGGATCTGCTCGTTGAGCAGCGAGTAGCGGTCCACGGCCGAGAGGTTGGCGGTGACCAGGTCGGAGCGGGTGATCGTCGGCAGGATGCCGATCATCACCACGCCCGCGTCGATCGCGGCGGCCTGCCGGTGCGCATAGCCGAGCCCCGCGCTCAGTTCTTCGGCGAGCTGGTCGAAAACCCGGCCGCCGAGTCGGTGCGGAAGGACGTTCACCTCCAGGTTGAACATTCCGAGTTCGGTCTGGAAATCCTGGCTCGCAATGCGCTCGAGAACCTGCGCATTCACCATTCTCGGCATCCCGTCGGCCCCCGCCAGATTCAGCTCGATCTCCAGCCCCATCATGTTCTTGGGGCGGTCGAACCGCTTCTCCGCCAGAAGCCGCTCCAGTCCCTCCAGGCACTCGTGGAGCTTCCTCCGATACCGCCGGCGATCGGACAGGTCGAATCCGCCCGCCACGACCTTCTCCCCCATCGAAGCGTCCCTCCTCGAGTGGGCATCGCCCGGGCACCCGGACGCGCGTGTACGGTCGATGATGCCCCGGAGGCGAGATCGATAACGCGGCGGGGTGGAGCGGGACGGGGAGCGTGCGCCGGTTTGGCCGAAGGGCGCCATGGCACATTCACCTGGCAACCGTCCGTATGCAAATTCCGCATCGGTTTTGCCGGTTCCGGATAATCGACGCTTTCCAGCCGAGCCCCCGTCAGGTAACCTCCGAGGTCAGCGCGACGTGTTCGCGTGTATCCGGCATGCATGCCATGTCAGCGGGACCGGTAAGCGCCTTGCCTGCAATAGGCGGGCCGGCTACCCGAAACACTGCGTGAACACATGTCGTATAAACTCCGCAAACGAGGCAGAGAGTTGGCGCGCGGCCATTGCCCCTCAGCCCCCCTCTGGCCCCAGAATGCGACAGCGCCGTCCGCACTGCCCCCCGATCCACAGGTCTCCCAAGTGAGAGGCGACCCACCATGCCGCTGCATGTCCCCCCGGCTCCCGCGCCTGCCCTGCGCAGCGTCCTCGCGGCACTCGGTTCCCCCGCAGCCGTCGCGGCGGGCACCCCCGCCCTGCGCGCCGTGCAGGGTCCGCTGACTGCCGAGCTGCCCTTGCCGGTCCACGTCCTCGACCGGCTCGGCATGGCCCAGCCGGCCACCCCGGCCCGTCCGCCCCGCACCCGGCTGACCGGCTGGCGGTTCCTGATCCGCAGCGGAGACCGGCACATCGCCGCCGCGGACACCCGGTTGACCGCGGACGGTTGGGTCTTCTCCCATTTCTTCGAGGGCCCCTACGTCGCCGCCACCGAGCGGGCGCTGCGCCAGGCGGAGGCGCTCGGCAAGAACTACCAGCCCCGCTTGTTGTCCGTGCCGGAGCTGTACATGCTGACGCTCTGGTTGCACGGTGCGGTCGGAGCCGATGCCTCCGCCGGTCTGCCCGCGGCCGCGGACCTGCTGGTGCCACTGGCCCCGGCCCCGCCCGGCATCGCCGCGTACCGGCCGCATCCGGTATCGGAGCTGCTGCCCGTGATGACGCACCGGCTCACCCCTCCGGCCCCGCCGATGAGGCCTCCGCTGGCCGCTCCGGCTGCCTGAGCAGGCCCCTCGGCAGACCCCTCGGCAGGCCGCTCGGCAGGCCGCTCGGCAGAGCCCCTCCCCCGTACGGCCCATCCGGCGTAGTCCTGCCGGGCCACCCGTGAACCACCCAAAATGACAGGGGAGTTGGGCTGAACCGCCCGCACGGGTGATGCGTCATCAATCTGTGAGGACAGCTACCGGAAATCCCTGCGGTCCGAGGTCCGGAGGGCAACACTGGGACTGACCGCATCTAGTCGTCGACCACGGGGGGCGGCCATGAACCAGGCATCGAGCCGCAGCACACAGACCACACCGCAGCGAAAGAACGCATCCATGTGCCAGCACCAGCCAGCGTGCCCGTCAGCCGACTCCGCCGACCGGGAGGCCGCGAAGCCCGTGGCCAATCACCCGGAACAGGGCTGGAGCCTGCTGTGCAATGGTGTCCTGCTCTTCGAGGACACCGGTGAGCTGCTGCCGGACGGCCAGATCATCGCACCGCACCGCCCGCTCGCGGCGGCGCAGGCGGCCTAGCCGACACGGCTCGACGGAACGCCGGAACAGCCCGAACCGAAGGGGCCGGCCCGGGAGCAATTCTCCCGGACCGGCCCCTTCAGCGTGCAGTCACCTCACACTTTTGTGTCAGGTCGCGCGGATCAGGCGTCGTACTCGTCCAGCGGCGGGCAGGAGCAGACCAGGTTCCGGTCACCGAAGGCGCCGTCGATGCGGCGCACCGGCGGCCAGTACTTCTCCGCCGCCGAGACGCCGCCGGGGAAGACGGCCTCGTCCCGGGTGTACGCGTGCGTCCACTCGCCGCCGAGCGCCGTCGCGGTGTGCGGGGCGTTGCGCAGCGGGTTGTCGTCCGCCGGCCACTCGCCGGCCGCGACCCGCTCGATCTCGGCGCGGATGGCGATCATCGCGTCACAGAACCGGTCGATCTCGACGAGGTCCTCGGACTCCGTCGGCTCGATCATCAGCGTGCCGGCCACCGGGAAGGACATGGTCGGGGCGTGGAAGCCGTAGTCGATCAGACGCTTGGCGATGTCGTCCACGCTGACGCCCGTCTCCTTCGACAGCGGGCGCAGGTCGATGATGCACTCGTGCGCGACGAGGTCGCCCGGGCCGGTGTAGAGCACCGGGTAGTGCGGCTCCAGGCGCTTGGCGATGTAGTTGGCGCCGAGCACGGCCACCTGGGTGGCGCGCTTGAGGCCCTCGCCGCCCATGAGCCGCACGTACGACCAGGAGATCGGCAGGATGCCGGCCGAGCCCCACGGCGCGGCCGAGATCGGGCCGACGCCCGTCTCCGGGCCGGCGGTCGGCTGCAGCGGATGGTTCGGCAGGTACGGGGCCAGGTGGGCCCGGACACCGACCGGGCCGACGCCCGGACCGCCACCGCCGTGCGGGATGCAGAAGGTCTTGTGCAGGTTCAGGTGCGAGACGTCGCCGCCGAAGTGGCCCGGCTTGGCGAGGCCGACCAGGGCGTTCAGGTTGGCACCGTCGACGTAGACCTGGCCGCCGGCCTCGTGGACCTGGGCGCAGATGTCGGCGACGTGCTCCTCGAACACACCGTGCGTGGACGGGTAGGTGATCATCAGCACGGCGAGCTCGTCGCGGTACTGCTCGATCTTGGCGCGCAGGTCGTCCGTGTCCACCTCGCCGTCGTCCGCCGTCTTGACGACGACGACCTTCATGCCGGCCATCACGGCGCTGGCGGCGTTGGTGCCGTGCGCGGAGGACGGGATGAGGCAGACGGTGCGCTGCTCGTCGCCGTTCGCGCGGTGGTAGCCGCGGACGGCGAGCAGGCCGGCGAGCTCGCCCTGGGAGCCGGCGTTCGGCTGGATGGAGACCTTGTCGTAGCCGGTGACCTCGCAGAGACGTTCCTCCAGCTCGCTGATGAGCGTGAGGTAGCCCTCGGCCTGCTCGACCGGGGCGAACGGGTGCAGCTGACCGAACTCGGGCCAGGTCACCGGCTCCATCTCGGTGGTCGCGTTGAGCTTCATCGTGCAGGAACCCAGCGGGATCATGCCGCGGTCCAGCGCGTAGTCCTTGTCGGCGAGCTTGCGCAGGTAGCGCAGCATCGCGGTCTCGGAGCGGTGCTGGTGGAAGACCGGGTGCGCGAGGTACGCGTCCGAGCGCAGCAGACCCTCGGGCAGCGCGTCGGCGGCGGTCCCGTCCAGTGCCTCGACGTCCGCCGTGACGCCGAAGGCGGCCCAGACGGCCTCGATGTCGGCGCGCAGCGTGGTCTCGTCGACGGAGACGGAGACGTGGTCGGCGTCGACCTGGAACAGGTTGACCCCGCCCTCGCGGGCGGCGGCGACGACCTCGGCGGCCTTGCCAGGCACCCGGACGGTCAGGGTGTCGAAGTACGAACCGTGCACGAGCTCGACCCCGCCGGCCGTCAGACCGGCGGCGAGCAGCGCCGCGTAGCGGTGCGTGCGGCGGGCGATCGTCTTCAGGCCCTCGGGACCGTGGTAGACGGCGTACATGCCGGCCATGACGGCGAGCAGCACCTGCGCGGTGCAGATGTTGCTGGTGGCCTTCTCGCGGCGGATGTGCTGCTCGCGGGTCTGCAGGGCCAGGCGGTACGCCTTGTTGCCGTCCGCGTCCACGGAGACGCCGACGAGGCGGCCGGGCAGCGAGCGGGCGTGCTTGTCCTGGACGGCCATGTAGCCGGCGTGGGGTCCGCCGAAGCCCATCGGGACGCCGAAGCGCTGGGTGGTGCCGACGGCGATGTCCGCGCCCAGGGCGCCCGGGGAGGTCAGCAGGGTCAGCGCGAGCAGGTCGGCGGCGACGGCGACGATCGCGCCGAGCCCGTGGGCCTGGTCGATGACCGGCTTGATGTCGCGGACGGCACCGGAGGCGCCCGGATACTGGACGAGGACACCGTAGATGCCACGCTCGGCGATCTCGGCCGGGATGCCGTCGGACAGGTCGGCGACGACGACCTCGATGCCGATCGGCTCGGCGCGGGTCTCGACCACGGCGATGGTCTGCGGCAGGGCGTCGGCGTCGACGAGGAACACGTTGCCCTTGGCCTTGCCGACGCGGCGGGCCAGGGTCATGGCCTCGGCGGCGGCGGTGCCCTCGTCGAGGAGGGAGGCGCCCGAGGTCGGCAGGCCGGTCAGGTCGGCGACGACGGTCTGGAAGTTCAGCAGGGCCTCGAGACGGCCCTGGGAGATCTCGGGCTGGTACGGCGTGTACGCGGTGTACCAGGCCGGGTTCTCCATCACGTTGCGCAGGATCACCGGCGGGGTGAAGGTCCCGTAGTAGCCGAGACCGATCATCGAGGTCATGACCTGGTTGCGGCCGGCCAGGCTGCGCAGCTCGGCCAGTACCTCGGCCTCGGTCCGCGCCTCGGGCAGGTTCAGCGCCTCGGCGGTCTTGATGACGTCCGGTACCGCGGCGGCGGTCAGTTCGTCGAGCGAGCCGTAGCCCACCTGGGCGAGCATCTTGGCCTGCGCCTCGGCGTCCGGGCCGATGTGGCGCTGCTCGAAGGGGATGCCTCGCTCCAGCTGGGAGAGCGGAATGCGGTTGGCGGTCATGTACGGAGGCCTCCTGGGTCGTACGACCTGCGAGGGGCACCACGGCGCGGGCGCCCGGACGGCCTCCCCCTCTGTCATCTCAACCTGAGAGCTTCACCGGCTCCTGCGGAGGTCGTCCGCGGGGTCCGGCTTTCACCGTCGGTGAGGAGTGGAACCGGCACTGCGGGCCCGGCACCGCCCCTGCTTTCCAGAGTGGCCTCGTCCGTGCGGTACGTATGCCTGAGAGATTCCGGGGAGGATTTGCTCCTTCGGCGCCTCCGTCGAACTCGGTGGAGGACTCTCCCGCACAGGGTCAGCAGCCACCACCCAGCCTACCAGCGAGGTTCCCGGACCTCTTTCGAGTGGCCCCCATCAGGGAAATGGCCTTTTGTAGTCATTACGGAGGAGTTGCGACCCACGTGGAGGGACCGTGCAGACAGATATCGATCCCCGCAGCCTGATCGGCCGCAAGGCGTTCGACCGCAACGGGACCAAGATCGGAACGGTCGACGAGGTCTACCTCGACGATGCCACCGGAGTGCCGGAGTGGGCCGCCGTCCGGACCGGCCTGTTCAGCCGGGACGCCTTCGTCCCCTTGGAGCCGAGCGAGCTGGTCGACGACACCCTGCGCGTCCCCTTCGAACGCTCCCTGATCAAGGACGCCCCGGACTTCGGGGTGGGCCGCCACCTGTCCCCCGAGCAGGAGCTGCAGCTCTACCACCACTACGGACTGGACGTGTCCCTCCCGTCCGACTTCACGTTCCAGGCCGATTTCGGCCGTCTGGCGAAGGGCGAGCAGAACGAGGAGTAGCGCCGGCGAGGACGACCGCCCGCCCGCGGGCACTGGTCACCCGGCCCGGCCCACCAGGGGCAGCGGATCGGACGGCTCCAGGTCCGGGTCGTCCACCTGGAAGGTGCGGACCCGGCCCGGGGCCGATCCGGGCTGCTCGAACCGCACCGTGACCCGGCCGAGTCCGCTGCCCTGCACCCACCCCGGCCCGTAGACGGCGTGCCGGACGTCCTTCCCGGCCGCCCAGTGCCGCTCACGGGCCCGCTCCGGACCGTCAGTCGGCCCCTCGGTCGATCCGGTAGACCCGTCCGCCGCAGGCGCCTCAGGAGCCCCCTGGGCCCCCTCCGACCCCTCGCCCCCGCCGACCCCGGGAAGCCCCGCGGACCCTGCGGCCCCCGAGGACGCGTCCGGGGTGCCCCCAGCGCCCCCGATGGCCGAGGCGGCGGCCTGGAACTGCGCGAACAGGTCCTCCTGCGTGTAGTCCGCGAGGCCGGTCACGCCCACGCCCAGCAGCCGCACCCCGCCGGTGGTGTCCACCGCCTCCAGCAGCCGGGCCGCGGCCTCCCGCACCACCGTCGGATCGTCCGTCGGCCCCCGCAGCGTCTCCGAACGGGTCAGGGTCGAGAAGTCGTACCGCCGCACCTTCAGCACGATCGTGCGCCCCGAGTGCCCTGAGGCCCGCAGCCGTCCCACGCACCGGTCGGCGAGCCGCTGCACCTCGGTCCGGATCCGCACCCGGTCGTGGAGGTCCACGTCGAAGGTGTCCTCCACCGACACCGACTTCGCATCGCGCTCGGCGACCACCGGCCGGTCGTCCAGGCCCAGCGCCATCTGGTACAGCCCCACCCCGTGCGACCGCCCGATCAGCCGGACCAGCTCGTCCTCCCCGGCCTCGACGAGCTCCCCGACCGTGGAGATCCCGGCCCGCCGCAGGTGCTCACCGGTGGCCGGCCCCACCCCGGGCAGGGTGCGTACGGACATCGGCGCGAGCAGCTCCCGCTCGGTGCCCGGCTCGATCATCAGCAGCCCGTCCGGCTTGGCCTCTTCGGAGGCCACCTTGGCGAGCATCTTCGATCCGGCGAGCCCCACCGACCCGGTCAGGCTCGTCGCGGCCAGGATGTCCGCCCTCAGCTGCTCCCCGGTCTCCCGCGCGGAGCGGGAGTCCCAGACGCCGCCGCCCGCCTCCAGGTCCACGAAGGCCTCGTCCAGGCTCAGCGGCTCCACGAGCGGGGAGAGCTCCCGCAGCAGACCCATCACGATGTCGCTGACCGACCGGTACAGCTCGAAGCGGGGGAACAGGTAGGCGCCGTTCGGGCAGAGCCGCCTCGCCTGGGCCGTCGGCATCGCCGAGTGCACCCCGAAGCGCCTGGCCTCGTAGGAGGCGGTCGCAACGACCCCGCGCGGCCCGAGCCCGCCGACGATCACGGCCTTCCCGCGCAGGCTCGGCTTCGACGCCTGCTCCACCGAGGCGTAGAAGGCGTCCATGTCGAGATGGAGGATGGTCGGCGCGGCTCTCACAGCACCGATGCTGCCTTACGCCGCTGACAATGCCGAGGCCGCAGGGGGCAGCGCGCGCCGGGCTACGCGCGCCGGTGCGTGAGGCGTCTCAGCCGGCCCGGTTGCGCCGGGCCGCCAGCTCGTCCGCCGGGTTGTGCCCGATCACCGTCTCGCCGGTATCGACCCGCTCGCCGTGCAGTTGCGACAGGGCGTTCTCCACGTCCCGCCACACCACGCCCACCGCGATGCCGAAGATCCCCTGACCGCCCTGGAGCAGCCGTACCACCTGCTCCGGCGAGGTGCACTCGTACACGGTGGCGCCGTCGCTCATCAGCGTCATGCGCTCCAGGTCCGAGAAACCGCGGTCCCGCAGGTGCTGCACCGCGTTGCGGATGTTCTGCAACGCGACCCCGGTGTCCAGGAAACGCTTCACGATCTTGAGGACGACCACGTCACGGAAGCTGTACAGGCGCTGGGTGCCGGAGCCGTACGCGGGCCGCACCGTGGGCTCCACCAGCCCGGTCCGCGCCCAGTAGTCGAGCTGCCGGTACGTGATGCCGGCCGCCGCGCACGCGGTCGGCCCGCGGTAGCCCACCTGCTCGGCCGCCGGGGAGCCGGCCGCCGACGCCGTCGGCGAGGTCTCCGGCTGACGGCGCGCGGAGCCCGACGCACTCCCGAGGAGCGGGTACGGCCCACCGTCAGTCCGTGCGGGGATGCCCCCGGTCGTACCGTCGCCCGTGACTCTCACGCCGACCCTCCGTCCTTGACCTGCCCCCTCGAAGGTAGGCAGTCACCCGGGGTGCGTCAACGATCGCCACACTCGGCACGCCGAGTGATAATCACCCTGAGAGTGGTTTCCCGTGCCTCTTGAAGGGGCAAGGCTAACTGAATGGGGCGACGGTCTCATCGACTTTGACAAGACCGCTGTCTCATTGCGGCCCCGTGCCGAAGTCCTCCGGGGAAATCTGGTCGAGGAACTCGCGGAACTTCTCCACCTCGTCCTCCTGCTCGTCCGGGATGGCGATTCCGGCGTCGTCCAGCACGCCGTCGCTGCCGTAGATCGGCGTTCCCGTCCGCAGGGCCAGCGCTATGGCGTCGGAGGGCCGCGCGCTCACCTCGACCCCGCTGGAGAAGACCAGCTCCGCGTAGAAGACGCCCTCCCGCAGATCCGTGATCCGGACCTCGGTGAGCTCCTCACCGAGCGCCTCCAGCACGTCCTTGAACAGGTCGTGGGTCAGCGGACGGGCGGGGGCCATGCCCTGCTGCGCGAAGGCGATCGCGGTCGCCTCCCCGGGTCCGATCCAGATGGGGAGATACCGGTCGCCTCCCACTTCACGCAGGAGCACGATCGGCTGGTTGGAGGGCATTTCCACCCGGACACCCACAACGTCGAGCTCGTTCACACAGCAACCCTAGGACCTGCCCGGCAGGTTTGGGTAGTCGGGACCCCGCCGGTCAGTGCAGCCGCACCCCGAGGGCGGCCTGGACCAGAGCCTCGTGGAGCCGTACGGACAGCCCCGCGAGCTCTTTCACGGTGGCCTCCGCATGCGCCCTGGTCTGAGGGTTGCGGTGGCGCCGCAGCGGGGCCACGACCTGTTCCACCAACCCCGCCTCCCGATCCGCGGCCGCCTTCATGGCGCGCAGGTGCCGGGGCTCCAGCCCGAAGCGACCCAGATCTGCGACCAGCCGGGCCACGGTGAGCGCATCCGCGTCGTACCCGCCGCCCGCGGCCTCCGCGAGCAGCCCGTACGACTCCCATTCGGCCAACTGGGCCTCGTCCACCTCGGCGGCGGCCATGAGTTCCGCCCGCCCGACGCGGGCTCCGGCCGGGAGCTCCTGCCCCGGACTGCCCGGGAGGGCCCCGGGAGCGGCGGGTTCCGCGCCGTCCCCGTGCGCCGTGGGCGCCGGGATCCGCACCTGCTCACCGCGGTCCAGCGCGTCCAGCTGCTCGCGGATGACCTTCAGCGGCAGGTAGTGGTCGCGCTGCAGGCGCAGGATGCGGCCCAGCCGCTCGACGTCCTCGGTACTGAACTTGCGGTACCCGGACGGTGTGCGTCGGGGCTCGACGAGCCCCTCCGCCTCCAGAAACCGGATCTTCGAGATGGTGACCTCGGGGAACTCGTCGCGCAGCATCGTGAGCACCGTGCCGATGCTCACCAGCCGCCCGGCCGAGGCGGCGGTGCCGTTCCCGGCACCGCCCGTCGGAGTACGCAGCACAGGACCTCCCTGGGGTTCCCCCCGGACGGAGTCCGGGATGGGTCAGACGCCCCGCAGGCTCGCGTAGAAGACCAGCCGGTACTTGCCGATCTGGACCTCGTCGCCGTTGTGCAGCGGGACCGAGTCGATCGGCTCACGGTTGACGTACGTGCCGTTCAGGCTGCCGACATCGGCGACGGTGAAGCCGCCGTCCTGGCTCCTGCGGAACTCGACATGCCGCCGGGAGACGGTGACGTCGTCCAGGAAGATGTCGCTCTGCGGGTGCCGGCCCGCCGTGGTCAGCTCGCCGTCCAGCAGGAAACGGCTGCCGGAGTTGGGGCCGCGCCGCACGATCAGCAGCGCGGAACCCGGAGGCAGGGCCTCCACCGCGGCCTGGGCCTCGGGGGACAGCGCCGACGACACGTGCTGTTGTCCCGTCACCTCGGCCTCATAGGCCTCCAGGCCCGAGATCGAGATGGTGGACGTGGTCTCCGAGGCACGCTCCGGCGTCAGACCCGCCCGCAGCGGCGCCCCGCAGTTGGAGCAGAACCGGCTGGCCGCATCGCTACGGTGCCCGCACCTGCTGCAAACCTGCTCGGCCGACATGGACGGCTCCTCGTGCCGCGGGTACCCCGCGGAGGCGTCGGTGGCATACGGGTCGGGAGCAAACCCGCCACCCGTACTCGAGGTTGATGATTCACCGAAACCTATGCGTCCGGTACCGGCAGGGTCAACAGCCGACGCGCCCGGCGCGCCCTGAACACCCCCCGCACCCGCGACCTCGTCCCGGAAGAGCGGCCGGTCCCCCCGGCTCTGCGTCTCCTCGTGGCCGGCACGGGGCTCTGCCGCGCCGCCTTCCTCGCGGTTCTTCTTGCCGAACAACTTCTCAAACAACTTCACGGGCGATTCCCCTTGAACGAAACAGACCCGCCCGTGGGGCAGGACGAACTCCGAATGCACACACCTGCCGACCCGGACACCCTCTCAACGTCCGCAACCACCAGACAGTTTCCACCACGCACCACGACTTCAGTGCGCCGACCCCCCGCAGGCAGCAGCCCGCGCAGGACCCTCCGCTCTCCGTCCCGCATCACGACGATGACGACCGAGCGTAGTCAGGCTGCTTCGCAGCCCGCAAGGCATCCACAACGATCTTCGCCGACCGTGTGACGGCAACAGTGGCCTGTTCCTTCTCCAGTGTCTGCACCACACCGCCCGGGATGTTCAGCGCCGGCTCCAGGTCCTGCGGTTTGCCGATCACCTTGAACTCGTAGGGCTGTGCGATCTTCTTACCATCGATCGCGATCTGGCCGCCTTCGTCCGAGAAGTACGAGCCCGCCACCACTCGCACACCGTTGACCTGGATCGCCTCGGCCCCGGCGGCCCGCAGCTCCTGGAGCGCGTCCAGCAGCTGGTCGGACTCCACCTGCCCCCTCGGGTCCGTGATCTTCATGGTGATGCCCGGGCCCTGCGCCGCCACCGTACCGGCCAGGATCCCCAGTTGGCGTTCCTTTTCGACGGTCTGCCGGCGCGCCTCCTCGGCCTGGTTGGAGCTGCTCTCCAACTCCTTGCGCTGATCCTCCAGCTGTTGCTTCTCGTCCTCCAGGCGCTTGGTCCGGCTGTCCAGCTCGTCGAGGATCCGGACGAGGTCCTCCTGGCGGGCTCCGCGCAGCGCGCCGGAGTCGCTGTTCGACCGCACCTGGATGGCCAGGCCCAGTCCCAGCACGAACAGCAGGAGCGCCACGATCAGTTGGGCCCGGCTCGCCCGGAGCGGCCACAGCCCGGCGGCGAGCCGCTGCCGCCCGGTCATCTCCGGCTCGACGGACTCGGCGGGCTCGACTGACTCGGCGGGCCCGGAGGACTCGGCGGACTCGGCCGGCCCGGCGGACTCGGCCGGCCCGGCCGGCGGGCCCGGCGCCGCGGGCGGGGAGGGCTCGGCCGCCGGCTCGCCAGGCCGGGGCGCGGAGGGGGCTGCGGACTGCTCCCCGGGCTGCGGACCCTTCCGGATCTCCCGCGGGGGCTGCTCCGGGACCTTCGGCTCCTCGGGCGGGGTGTCGTTCGTACTCATCGGCCTCACGCCCGGAACACGTGCCGGCGGATGGCCGCCGCGTTGGAGAAGATGCGGATGCCGAGCACGACCACGACACCCGTGGACAGCTGCGAGCCGACGCCCAGCTTGTCGCCGAGGAAGACGATCAGCGCGGCCACGACCACGTTCGACAGGAACGACACCACGAAGACCTTGTCCACGAAGATGCCGTCCAGCATCGCGCGCAGGCCGCCGAACACCGCGTCCAGCGCCGCCACCACGGCGATCGGCAGATAAGGCTCGACGACGGCCGGCACTTCGGGCCGGACCAGAAGTCCGACCACCACTCCGGCCACGAGGCCCAGTACCGCGATCACGATGCACCCTTCTTCGGCTCTTCTGCTGTGGCTGTCCGTACGGTCAGGCTGGACGCGGCGGGCAGCCGCACCTCGTCCGTCGGGGACAGGGAGTACCGGATCCCGTAGCTCTCCTGGAGGACGCGCAGGTACTGGCCGTCCACGGAGTCCTGGAACACGGTGCCGAGCCGCTTCTTGTCCCCCACCGCCAGTACCTCGTACGGCGGCACCAGGGGCCTGTTGTCGACCAGTATCGCGTCACCCGCGGCCCTGATCGCCGACAGCGCGGTCAGCCGCTGCCCGTTGATGGAGATCGCCTCGGCCCCGGCCTGCCAGAGCCCGTTGACGATCCGCTGCATGTCGCGGTCCCTGAGCCGCCCGGTGTCGGAGAACCCGGTGTTCTCCCGCGGCTTGCCCCCACCGGCCGCGGAGGAGCCCTTCGCGTCGTCCACGACCAGCTTGAGCCCCGGACCGCGGACCTCCGAGGCACCGGACAGCAAGGTCACCAGCTGCCCCTGGTCCCCGCCGTGTTGCTTGAGCGCCTGGCGCTGGCGCCGCGCGACGTCCGCACG
This sequence comes from Streptomyces sp. NPDC127106, assembly GCF_042677605.1. Taxonomy (NCBI): domain Bacteria; kingdom Bacillati; phylum Actinomycetota; class Actinomycetes; order Kitasatosporales; family Streptomycetaceae; genus Streptomyces; species Streptomyces sp. NPDC127106. The sequence goes on from NZ_JBHXTC010000047.1 coordinate 57,237, forward strand.
CAGCCGCTCGATGTCCTGTTCCAGGCCGTCCGCCCGCTCGTCGGCCACCTGTACGCGGTCGATCAGTTCCTGGCGCTCCTTGGCGAGCACCGGAGCGGTGAACTGCGTCTGGGCGGCGCCGAGGGTGACGACCATGGCGGCCAGGACGAGTCCGGCTGCCAGCGCCAGTTTGGACTTCAGGGTCCGCGGGAGTCCGGCCGTGCCCTCGGCCTCACGCCGGGCCGACGCTTCCGCATAGCCCTCGTCGAGACTGTGGTCCATCACGTGCGTCAGCAGCGACATGGACGCGTCCGGGCGCGCCGACGGCGTCGGCGCAGAGCTCCGGTTGTGGGGCGGCTGCGACATGTCGCTCATCGTCGCACGTCGGCGCCGCCCGTACCGAATGCGCCCGAACGGTGGTACCGGGGCGGCGCGCCCCCCCCCGGGCCCCCCCGGGCATCCCGCCCCGGGGGCGGGCCCCGGGCCCGGCCGCCCGCCCCCCCCCC
>NZ_JBHXTC010000047.1:57731-61200 GCF_042677605.1 Streptomyces sp. NPDC127106
GGGTCGCCTAGAGACCGCTCACCCCCCCCGGGCGCCCCCCCCCCCCCCCCCGCCCCACGGGCGGCGCCCCGGCGCCCACGCCCCCCCCCCGCCCCCCCACGGTCCTACCGGCCCGGGGTCAGTGCCCGGCGCCGTCCAGCACGCCGGCCCACTCCTCCAGCAGGGCCTGCGCGGACGCGTCGTCGGGGCCCTCGGCCCACAGGTGGGTGACCGCCTCCGCCGGGTCCGGCAGGACCAGCGCCCACCGTCCGTCGGCCTCGACCACCCGCACCCCGTCGGTGGTGTCCACCTGCCGGTCTCCGGCGGCTTCCACGACCCGCCGCATGACGAGCCCCTTGACCGCCCACGGGGTGGGCACGTCCCGCTTGAGCACGTGCGCACGTGGTATCCGCGCATCGATCTGGCTCAGCGTGAGCTGGGTCCGCGCCACCAGCCCGATGAGCTGCACGAAGGCCGCCGAGCCGTCGAAGACGCTGCTGAACTCCGGGACGATGTACCCGCCCCGCCCGTCCCCGCCGAAGATCGTGTTCTCGGCCCGGCCCACCCGGGTGAGGTCGTCGGGCGAGGTCGTCGTCCACTCGACCTGCGTCCCGTGGTAGGCCGCCACCTGCTCGGCGATACGGGTCGTGGTGACGGGCAGCGCGACCTTGCCGCTGCGCTTCTCCGCGGCCACGAGGTCCAGGAGCACCAGCAGTGCCCGGTCGTCCTCGATGATCCGGCCGCGTTCGTCGACCAGCGAGATCCGCTCGCCGACGGGATCGAACCGCACCCCGAACGCGGCCCGGGCCGAGGCCACGATCTCGCCGAGCCGGACCAGCCCGGCCCGCCGGGACTCCGCGGTCTCCGTCGGCCGGGACTCGTCGAGCCCGGGGTTGATCGTCAGCGCGTCCACCTCCAGCCGGCCCAGGAGGCTGGGCAGGACCAGTCCGGCGCTGCCGTTGGAGGCGTCCACCACCACCTTCAACCCGGAGTCGGCGATGCCGGTGGTGTCGACGCGCCGCAGCAGCGAACCGGTGTAGGAGTCGAAGACGCTGGACGGGAACTGGAGGTCGCCGATCTCGCCGGGGAACGCCCGCCGGTATTCCTGACGTGCGAAGACGCGGTCCAGCTTGCGTTGCTGCGCCTGCGAGAGGTCGGCTCCCCGTTCGTCGAGGAACATGATGTCCACGGAGTCCGGGACACCGGGCGAGGTCCGCAGCATGATCCCGCCGGCGCTGCCCCGTGCGGTCTGCTGTCTTGCGACGGGAAGCGGCACGTTCTCCAGGTCCCGTACGTCGATCGCGCTGGCCTGGAGCGCCGAGATGACCGCCCGTTTGAGCGCGCGGGCGCCGCGGGAGTGGTCACGGGCGGTGGTGACGATCGCGCCCTTCTTGAGGGTGGTCGCGTACGCGCCCGCCAGCCGCACCACCAGCTCGGGAGTGATCTCCACGTTCAGGATCCCGGTGACGCCGCGGGCTCCGAACAGGTGTGCCTGGCCGCGGGACTCCCAGATGACCGAGGTGTTGACGAAGGCGCCTGCCTCGATCGTCTTGAAGGGGTAGACGCGCACGTTCCCCTGAACGATCGACTCCTCGCCGACGAGGCACTCGTCACCGATGACGGCGCCGTCCTCGATCCGGGCGGCCCGCATGATGTCGGTGTTCTTGCCGATGACGCAACCGCGGAGGTTGCTGTGGGGGCCGATGTACACGTTGTCGTGGACGACGGCCTTGTGCAGGAAGGCTCCGCTCTTGACGACGACGTTGGATCCGACGACCGTGTGCTCGCGGATCTCGACGCCGGCCTCGACCTTGGCGTAGTCCCCGATGTACAGCGGCCCGCGCAGGACGGCGTCGGGGCTCACCTCGGCGCCTTCGGCGATCCACACGCCGGGCGAGATCTCGAAGCCGTCCATCTCGATCTGGACCTTGCCCTCGAGTACGTCGGCCTGGGCCTTGACGTAGCTCTCGTGCGTGCCGACGTCCTCCCAGTAACCCTCGGCGACGTAGCCGTAGATCGGCCGGCCTTCCTTCATCAGCTGCGGGAAGACGTCACCGGACCAGTCCACTGGAACATCCGGCTCCACGTAATTGAAGACCTCGGGCTCCATGACGTAGATGCCGGTGTTCACGGTGTCGGAGAAGACCTGGCCCCAGGTCGGCTTCTCGAGGAAGCGCTCGACCTTTCCTTCCTCGTCGACGATGGTGATGCCGAATTCCAGTGGATTGGGCACCCGGGTGAGGCACACCGTGACGAGTGCGCCTTTCTGCTTGTGGAAGTGGATGAGGTCGGTGAGGTCGAAGTCGGTCAGCGCATCGCCGGAGATGACGAGGAATGCGTCGTCCTTCAGGGCCTCCTCGGCGTTCTTCACGCTGCCGGCAGTGCCGAGTGGCTTCTCCTCATTGGCATAGGTGAGCTCCATTCCGAGCTCTTCGCCGTCACCGAAATAGTTCTTGACGAGTGATGCCAGGAACTGGACGGTAACCACGGTTTCGCTGAGCCCATGCCGCTTGAGCAGCCTGAGCACGTGCTCCATGATCGGCCGGTTGGCGACCGGCAGGAGCGGCTTGGGCATGCTCGAGGTCATGGGGCGAAGACGTGTGCCTTCGCCACCGGCCATCACGACGGCCTTCATGTCGGAAGAGTCCTCCTTGGGAGACGACGTTCCAGCCGACCTCACCCGGCCCGGGCGGTGACTCCGTGACTCTTCCGTGTCGGACCGGCACCGAGCGGGCTCAATCGGCCGCGGCATCCGCCTTCACGAGACGGCGGACCTGCACCACGTAAAGGATTCCTGCCCACCAGTAGAGCGTTGTACCCCATCCGGCGAACGCCCATCCGAAAACTGCCCCCATCCAGGCCAACCACCCCGTACCGTCACTGAGCAACAGCAGCGGGAAGGCGTACATCAGGTTGAAGGTGGCGGCCTTGCCGAGGAAGTTGACCTGCGGCGGCGGATAGCCGTGGCGACGCAGGATCCCGACCATCACGAGCAGCATCAGATCGCGTGCCAGCAGGGCCCCGGTGAGCCAGAGCGGCAGAATGTCTCGATAGGTCAGACCGAAGAGGGTGGAGAGGATGTACAGCCGGTCGGCGGCGGGATCCAGCAGCCGTCCGAGGCTGCTGATCTGGTTCCAGCGCCGAGCCAGCTTGCCGTCCAGGTAGTCGCTGACCCCGCTGAGCATGAGGACGGCGAGCGCCCAACCGTCGTACTCCTCCAGAATCAGCCAGAGGAACAGGGGCACGCCGGCGAGGCGGGCCATGCTCAGGATGTTCGGAATGGTGAAAATTCGGTCCGTCTGAACCCGAGTCTCCTGGACCTCCACCCGGGGGCCTCCACTGTTGAACGTACGAACGATGCCACTCGACCCTAGCAGGAAGGCGCGTCCCTCCTGAACGCAGAAAAGCCCCGCACCACACCCTGAACGGGCTGGTGCGGGGCTTCCCGCAATGATTGTTCGGCGGCGTCCTACTCTCCCACAGGGTCCCC
>NZ_JBHXTC010000048.1:0-21039 GCF_042677605.1 Streptomyces sp. NPDC127106
GGCAAGGAATTCTTAGGCGACATTCACCCTCCCCCAGACTCCGTCCGGGGGGACCCCCACCCAACGGGCAAGGAATTCTTAGGCGACATTCACCCTCCCCCAGACTCCGTCCGGGGGGACCCCCACCCAACGGGCAAGGAATTCTTAGGCGACATTCACCCTCCCCCAGACTCCGTCCGGGGGGACCCCCACCCAACGGGCAAGGAATTCTTAGGCGACATTCACCCGTTGTCCGGGAGGCGCCGCCTCCAGCCAGGCCAGGAAGCCGGTCAGCGCGTCCTCGCTCATCGCCAGCTCCAGGCGGGTCCCCCGGTGGGTACAGCCGAGCACGACGGCGTCGGACAGCAGCGCCAGCTCCTCCTCGCCCTCGGGAGCCCGGCGCGAGATCACCTCGATGGAGTCCCGCTCCAGCAGCCGGCGCGGCCGCGGCGAGTACGAGAAGACGCGGAACCAGTCGATGCGGTCACCGCTGTAGCGGGCGACCCCGTACACCCAGCCCTTGCCGGAGAGGTCCGGCTTGTCGGCCACACCCCAGCGCAGGGAACAGTCGAAGGTGCCGCCGGAACGCTGGATCAGTCTGCGGCGCAGCCCGAACACGAACAGCCCGATCACCACCAGGGCTACGACCAGGCCGCTCACAAGCAGAGCGAGGAGCATCTTCACCGACCTCCTCGCTCATCGACACACCGCACGTGAAAAAGGGACGTACATCGCCTCAGCCGCGACCCGTCCCGGAAAATTCCGGAACGGACCGCGGCTGAGGTTTCAAACCTGTTCGGTACGGGGCTCAGCGCCCCGCGACCGCGCGCAGCCGGACATCCGCGCGACGCTCGGCGGACGCGTCGTCCTCCGCCTTCGCGCGCTCCAGTGCCCGCTCCGCCCGCTGGACGTCAATCTCGTCCGCGAGCTCGGCGATCTCGGCCAGCATGGACAGCTTGTTGTCCGCGTACGAGATGAATCCGCCGTGCACCGCGGCGACGACAGTGGCGCCCTCGCTGGTACGGATGGTCACCGGGCCCGATTCCAGCACACCGAGAAGCGGCTGGTGACCGGGCATGACGCCGATGTCGCCGGACGTGGTGCGGGCGACGACCAGGGTGGCCTCACCGGACCAGACACTCCGGTCCGCCGCGACCAGCTCGACGTGCAGCTCAGCAGCCAAGGTGGCTCCTCGGGTCACCACCCGGCGGGTCAGCCGGGTGTTGGGTCAAATTCTAATGGGCGTGGGGAGAGGGACGGGACACACCCGCCCCTCTCCGTCGGCCCCTCCCGGCCGTGACCGGGAGGGAACCGTCGAACCGACGGCGCTCTCAGGAGCGCCCCGGGTCAGGAGACGCCCAGCTCCTTGGCGTTCTTCTTCAGGTCCTCAAGGCCACCGCACATGAAGAAGGCCTGCTCCGGGAAGTGGTCGAACTCACCGTCGCAGATCGCGTTGAACGCGGCGATCGACTCGTCGAGCGGAACGTCCGAACCGTCCACACCGGTGAACTGCTTCGCCGCGTGGGTGTTCTGGGACAGGAAGCGCTCGACACGGCGGGCACGGTGGACAACGAGCTTGTCCTCCTCGCCCAGCTCGTCGATACCGAGGATCGCGATGATGTCCTGGAGGTCCTTGTACTTCTGCAGGATCCCCTTGACGCGGGTCGCGGCCGCGTAGTGGTCCTTCGCGATGTACCGCGGGTCGAGGATGCGGGACGAGGAGTCCAGCGGGTCCACGGCCGGGTAGATGCCCTTCTCGGAGATCGGACGGGACAGAACCGTCGTCGCGTCGAGGTGGGCGAAGGTGGTCGCCGGCGCCGGGTCGGTGAGGTCGTCGGCGGGGACGTAGATCGCCTGCATCGAGGTGATCGAGTGACCACGGGTCGAGGTGATGCGCTCCTGGAGGAGACCCATCTCGTCGGCCAGGTTCGGCTGGTAGCCCACCGCGGAGGGCATGCGGCCGAGCAGGGTCGAGACCTCGGAACCGGCCTGCGTGAAGCGGAAGATGTTGTCGATGAAGAACAGCACGTCCTGCTTCTGCACATCGCGGAAGTACTCCGCCATGGTCAGACCGGCCAGGGCGACGCGCAGACGGGTGCCCGGGGGCTCGTCCATCTGGCCGAAGACCAGCGCGGTCTTGTCGAGAACGCCGGACTCCTCCATCTCCGCGATGAGGTCGTTGCCCTCACGGGTGCGCTCACCCACGCCGGCGAAGACGGAAACACCCTCGTGCAGCTTCGCCACACGCATGATCATTTCCTGGATCAGAACGGTCTTGCCGACACCGGCACCACCGAACAGACCGATCTTTCCACCCTTGACGTACGGGGTGAGGAGGTCGACGACCTTGAGGCCCGTCTCGAACATCTCGGTCTTCGACTCGAGGTCCTCGAACTTCGGGGCCGTGCGGTGGATCGCCCAGCGCTCGGACTCCGTGCCGTTGGCCTCGGGCTCGTTCAGCACCTCGCCGAGGGTGTTGAACACCTTGCCCTTGGTGAAGTCACCGACCGGGACGGTGATGCCCGCGCCCGTGTCGGTCACCACGGCCTGGCGGACCAGGCCGTCGGTGGGCTGCATGGAGATGGCGCGGACAACGCCGTCACCGAGGTGCTGCGCGACCTCGAGGGTCAGCGTCTTGAGCGCACCCTCCTCGGCCGGGTCGGCAACCTGGACGGTCAGCGCGTTGTAGATCTCCGGCATGGCGTCGACGGGGAACTCCACGTCGACGACCGGGCCGATGACCCGCGCGATGCGACCGGTGGCAGCGGCCGCCACTGCGTTATCAGTAGACGTCGTCACTTACTTGTCACTCCCCGCGTTCGCGTCGGCCAGGGCTGCGGAGCCACCGACGATCTCGCTGATTTCCTGGGTGATTTCGGCCTGGCGGGCCGCGTTGGCAAGCCGGGTGAGGTTCGTGATGAGCTCACCGGCGTTGTCGGTCGCCGACTTCATCGCACGGCGGCGGGCGGCGTGCTCGGAAGCAGCGGCCTGCAGCAGCGCGTTGTAGATGCGGCTCTCGACGTAGCGCGGCAGCAGGGCGTCGAGGACGTCCTCCGCCGACGGCTCGAAGTCGAACAGCGGCAGGATCTCGCCCTTGCCGGCCGTCTCCTCCTGCGCCTTCTCAAGGCTGAGCGGCAGCATCCGGTCGTCCACCGGGTTCTGCGTCATCATCGACACGAACTCCGTGAAGACGATGTGCAGCTCGTCCACGCCGCCCTCGGCCGTCTCCTGGGAGATGGACTCGATGAGCGGTGCGGCCACGGCCTTCGCGTTCGCGTAGGTCGGGCTGTCGGTGAAGCCGGTCCAGCTGTCCGCGACCTTGCGCTCACGGAAGCCGTAGTAGGCGACGCCCTTGCGGCCGACGATGTAGTGGTCGACCTCCTTGCCCTCGCTGCGCAGCCGCTCGGTCAGCCGGTCCGCCGCCTTGATGGCGTTGGACGAGTAGCCGCCGGCCAGACCACGGTCGCTCGTGAGCAGCAGCACGGCCGCGCGCACCGGGGTCTCGGCCCCCGTGGTGAGCGGGTGCTTGGTGTTGGACCCCGTCGCCACCGCGGTCACCGCACGGGTGAGCTCGGTCGCGTACGGCATGGAGGCCGCCACCTGGCGCTGCGCCTTGACGATGCGCGAGGCGGCGATCATCTCCATCGCCTTGGTGATCTTCTTGGTCGCGGTAACGGATCGGATGCGACGCTTGTAGACCCGGAGCTGGGCTCCCATGAGTCAGGTCCCTTCCGTCGTTACTTGGCCACCGGCGCGTCTTCGCCCAGAAGCTTGCCGTCCGAGGTCTCGAACTGCTTCTTGAAGTCGGCGATCGCGTCGGCGACGGACTGCAGGGTGTCGTCCGACATCTTGCCGCCCTCGCGGATCGAGGTGAGGAGCTCCTTGCGGTTGTGGCGCAGGTGCTCCAGCAGCTCGGACTCGAAGCGACGGATGTCCTCGACCGGGACGTCGTCCATCTTGCCGGTGGTACCGGCCCAGATGGAGACGACCTGCTCCTGCACCGGCATCGGCTCGTACTGGGCCTGCTTGAGCAGCTCGACCATGCGCTTGCCGCGCTCCAGCGCGGACTTGGACGCGGAGTCCAGGTCGGAACCGAAGGCGGCGAACGCCTCCAGCTCGCGGTACTGGGCGAGGTCCACGCGCAGGCGGCCGGAGATCTGCTTCATGGCCTTGTGCTGGGCGGAGCCACCGACACGGGAGACCGAGATACCGACGTTCAGGGCCGGACGCTGGCCGGCGTTGAACAGGTCGGACTCCAGGAAGCACTGGCCGTCGGTGATGGAGATGACGTTGGTCGGGATGAACGCCGAGACGTCGTTGGCCTTGGTCTCGACGATCGGCAGACCGGTCATCGAGCCGGCACCCATCTCGTCGGAGAGCTTGGCGCAGCGCTCCAGCAGACGGGAGTGCAGGTAGAAGACGTCACCCGGGTAGGCCTCACGGCCCGGCGGGCGGCGCAGCAGCAGGGACACGGCGCGGTAGGCGTCGGCCTGCTTCGACAGGTCGTCGAAGACGATCAGGACGTGCTTGCCCTGGTACATCCAGTGCTGGCCGATGGCGGAACCGGTGTACGGCGCCAGGTACTTGAAGCCGGCCGGGTCCGACGCCGGGGCGGCGACGATGGTCGTGTACTCCAGGGCACCCGCCTCTTCCAGCGCGGCGCGCACGGAAGCGATGGTGGAGCCCTTCTGGCCGATGGCGACGTAGATGCAGCGGACCTGCTTGTTGACGTCGCCCGAGCGCCAGTTGTCACGCTGGTTGATGATCGTGTCGATGGCCAGGGCGGTCTTGCCGGTCTGGCGGTCACCGATGATCAGCTGACGCTGGCCGCGGCCGACCGGCGTCATGGCGTCGACGGCCTTGTAGCCCGTCTCCATGGGCTCGTGCACGGACTTGCGCGCCATGACGCCCGGGGCCTGCAGCTCGAGGGCGCGGCGGCCCTCGGTCGCGATCTCGCCGAGGCCGTCGATCGGGTTGCCGAGCGGGTCGACAACGCGGCCGAGGTAGCCCTCGCCGACGCCGACGGAGAGCACCTCACCGGTGCGCTGCACCGGCTGGCCCTCCTCGATACCGCTGAACTCGCCGAGGACGATGGCACCGATCTCGCGCTCCTCGAGGTTGAGGGCGAGGCCGAGGGTGCCGTCCTCGAACTTCAGCAGCTCGTTCGCCATGGTGGAGGGCAGACCCTCCACCTTCGCGATGCCGTCACCGGCAACGCTGACCGTGCCGACCTCCTCGCGCGAGGCCGCGTCCGGCTGGTACGACTGGACGAAGGTCTCCAGTGCGTCCCGGATCTCCTCCGGCCGGATCGTGAGCTCCGCCATCTGGGTTCCCTGCTCTCCTTGTTGGGCCCGAAGTTTCTTAGGGGTCTGGGGGCGACCCCCAGGAATCTTCTGCAAGTTCTGCACGGCCCAACCGGGCCGCTAGGAATGCTGTGTTCTTTTGGTGACTGCTCGGCTGGTCAGCCGGCCATGCGGCGAGCGGCCTCGGCCAGTCGGTTCGCGCTGGAACCGTCGATGACCTCGTCGCCCACCTGCACCACGATCCCGCCGAGGACCGCGGGGTCCACGTCGCAGTTCAGGTGCATCTGGCGGCCGTACAGCTTGGCCAGCACCGCGCCGAGACGCTGCTTCTGCACGTCGCTGAGCGGAACCGCGGTGGTCACGGTGGCGACCATGCGGTCACGGCGCTCGGCGGCGAGCTTGGAAAGGGACTCGAGTCCCGCTTCCAGGCTACGTCCACGCGGGTGGGTGACCAGACGCGTCACCAGGCGCTCGGTGGTGGCGTTGGCCTTGCCGCCGAGCAGGCTGCGGAGCAGCTCGCCCTTGGCGGAGGCGGTCGCCTTGCGGTCGGTCAGGGCGGCGCGCAGCTCGGTGTTCGAGGCGACGATCCGGCCGAAGCGGAAGATCTCGTCCTCGACGTCGTCGAGCGCGCCGGCCTTCTGCGCGGCGGTGAGGTCGGCGGTGTCCGCCAGCTCCTCCAGCGCGTCCACCAGGTCGCGGGACTGCGACCAGCGGGAGCGCACCATGCCGGACACCAGGTCGAGGGTCTCCCCGCTCACCTGGCCGCCCAGCAGCCGTGCGGCCAGCTCGGCCTTGGCCTCACCCGGCTGCGCCGGGTCCGTGAGGACCCGACGCAGCGAGACCTCGCGGTCGAGCAGCGCGGTGACGGCGGCCAGCTCACCGGCGAGCTTCGCCGCGTCGACGGACGTGTTGTCCGTCAGCGCGTCGAGACGCTCGCGGGAGGCGTGCAGCGCCTCGCGGCTCGCTCCGTTCATCGGGCAGCCTCGGCCTTCGCCTCGAGCTCGTCGAGGAACCGGTCGATGGTGCGGCTCTGCCGGGCGTGGTCCTCGAGGGACTCACCGACGAGCTTGCCGGCCAGGTCGGTGGCGAGCTTGCCCACGTCCTGACGCAGCGCCTGCGAAGCGGCCTTGCGGTCGGCCTCGATCTGGGCGTGGCCGGCAGCGATGATCTCCTCGCGCTGCCGCTGGCCCTCTGCGCGCAGCTCTTCCTTGAGCGCAGTGCCCTGCTCCAGCGCTTCCTGGCGCAGGCGGGCGGCCTCGTGCCGGGCTTCGGCGAGCTGGGCCTTGTACTGCTCCAGGACGCTCTGGGCCTCGGTCTGGGCGGCTTCCGCCTTCTCGATGCCACCCTCGATGGCCTCGCGACGCTCTTCCAGAACCTTGTTGATGTTCGGGAGCAGCTTCTTCGCGAGGATGGCGAAGACGATCAGGAAGGCGACCAGGCCGACGATGAGCTCCGGGAGCGGCGGGAGCAGAGGGTTCTGAGGCTCCTCTGCCGCCAGGTGCACCAGGGAAATCACATCAGTGCCTTTCGTCGAATCGGACGGGTATGCGTTCGTCAGGCGTAGACGAACGGCATGACCAGACCGATGAGGGCGAGCGCCTCACAGAAGGCGAAGCCGAGGATCTGGTTGGCGCGGATCAGACCGGCAGCCTCGGGCTGGCGGGCGAGGGCCTGGGTGCCGTTACCGAAGATGATGCCGACGCCGACGCCGGGGCCGATGGCCGCGAGACCGTAACCAACGGAGCTGAGGGAACCGGTGACGGCGGCAAGGGTCTGGGACATGCCAGTTCTTCCTTCTCTTTCACGGACCGGTGGGGGTTGGCCACCGGACGAATGGGGGCTTTGGGGTGGGCGATCAGTGGTGCTCGGCGAGCGCGCCCTGGATGAAGCTGCAGGCCAGGAGGACGAAGACGTATGCCTGGACAGCCTGGATGAAGAGCTCGAAGACGGTCATGCCGAGGACCATGACGAACGACACGCCCGCGGCCGGGATGCCCCAGCCGTTGAAGAGGTACCAGCTGGCCACGGTGAAGAGGACCAGGAGGGTGTGGCCGGCGAACATGTTCGCGAACAGTCGGACCGCGTGGGTGAAGGGGCGGACCAGGACGTTCGAGAAGAACTCGATCACCATGACCAGCGGGAGGACCGGGCCCAGCGACTTGTCGTAGCCGGTCAGGTTCTTCAGGCCGCCGACGAAGCCGTGGCGCTTGAAGGTCACCGACATCCAGATGCCGTAGACGATCAGGGCGAGGGCGGCCGGGTACGCGATGATCGAGGTCACCGGGAACTGGGCCAGCGGGATGATCGACCAGACGTTCAGGATCCAGACGAAGAAGAACAGCGACACCATGAAGGGGACGTACTTCTCGCCCTCCTTCTTGCCCAGCGTTTCGTACACGATCCCGCGGCGCACGAAGTCGTAACCGCTCTCGGCGACCATCTGGAGCTTGCCGGGAACGACCTGCGGCTTACGGAAGGCGGCCCAGAAGAAGCCCAGGATGATGATCGTGCCCAGCAGGGCGAGCAGCATCGGCTTGTTGAGGTACCAGCCGTCTGCATCTCCGGCGATGGGCTCGAAGATGAAGGAGTACAGGCTGGGGGCCGGGAAGCCACAACCGGAGTTGAGTTGACAGTCGGCCTCGAAGGCGAGCGTCATCTGGTCAGCACTCACCGCGGGCTCCTTCAGCGTGGCGCATAGGTACGGCAACCTCGTTGTGTCGGCGCGGCGCGCAGCCGCGGTTCGGCACTGGACTGGTGTTACGGATGATGGGGCGGCGTTCAGGCATGGAGCCTCGCGTTGGAACAGGCGTCAGCTCGGATGCCCGCGCCCGCAGTGCCGCAGTTGGCACCGGACGATAGCAGGATCTCGAACGCGCCTTTATCCCGGCCCTACCCCTCACGACTTCGGCCCCGAGTTTTCGGGCTTGTCGCCCTTCACCGAGTCCGGTTCGACGTAGAGGATCTTGGCCTTCATATGGGCACGCGTCTGCGCCGCGATCCACACGAGGGTGGTCGCGACGAGCGTGATGGCGAAGGCCTTGGGGTTGAACAGCGTGGTGTTCTTGAACACGGCGACAAAGATGAACAACAGAAGAATCTGCGCCGTATAGAGCATGAGCCCCATCGCCTGGAACAGGTGCGGCAGTGATTTCGCCGTGCGCTGCAGAACGATGAAGCCGATGCCCATGAACAGCATCACGACCACCGTGGCGATGGCTGCGCCGAGGGCTCCCTTGCCGCCCGCGACCACGGCACTGACAACGGCGGCAATGGCGCCGGCGGCAGCGGTGGGTACTGCGGCGTGCAGGAGGGATCGGGCGTCATCAGACAGCATGGCGCTTTGGCTCCGCGGTGGTGGTGGGGGCACGGACTCGTACGGGACTCGTACGGGGACGAGCGTAGGCCCGGACCGAGAGAGAACCTCGAGTCAAAGGGCCGTCGCACTACGGTCCTTCGGCTGTGTCGCCGGGTTTAGTGAACGGTATCACAAACTATTTGATGAGAGCTTTACCTGGGGGGTGTGCCGACTGTCACACATGAGTGTGAACCCGCCCGTGTGTGCGCGACAACCCCTCAGCTTGCGTGGTAATGGCGTCCCATGTCCGACATGCTCCACCGCCGTCAGCGCGTCGTTTCGGCCTTACGCCGGTCGGGGAAGCGCGAACGGGGGCCCACCGCGGTCGCTCCGTTGACGCCCGAGACACCCACCGCGATCCGCCGGGCGGGCTCCGGCTCGCGGCCCGAGGCGTCCTGCGCGGCGGCCTCGGCGGCCCGTTCCGCGTGCCGGTAGCGCGGCGGGACCAGGAACTCCGCCCAGCGCGGGGCGCGCGGCCTGAAACGCGGCAGGAGCAGCAGGACCAGGCCCAGGGCGCTGAGGGCCGCGATCACGAGCACGATCCACATCGAGGCGGAGTGCACCGAGTAGGCCACCGCGCCGAAGGCGATCAGGCCGGACCAGAAGTACATGATCAGCACGGCGCGGCTGTGCGAATGGCCGAGTTCCAGCAGGCGGTGGTGCAGGTGCCCGCGGTCCGCCGCGAACGGCGACTGGCCCTTCCAGGTGCGCCGCACGATGGCCAGGATCAGGTCGGCCATCGGGATCGCGATGATCGTCAGCGGCAGCAGCAGCGGGATGAAGACCGGGAGCATCGCGTGCGTCGCGTTGCGCTCGCCGCCCGCGAAGAGGGCCATCGTGTCCGGGTCCACCTGGCCGGTGATCGAGATGGCGCCGGCGGCGAGGACCAGGCCGATGAGCATCGAGCCGGAGTCGCCCATGAAGATCCGGGCGGGGTGCATGTTGTGCGGCAGGAAGCCCAGGCACATGCCCATCAGGATCGCGGCGAAGAGGGTCGCGGGCGCCGCCGCCTCGATCCCGTACCCGAACCAGATCCGGTAGGCGTACAGGAAGAACGCCGCGGAGGCGATGCACACCATGCCGGCGGCCAGGCCGTCGAGGCCGTCGACGAAGTTCACCGCGTTGATGGTGATGACGACCAGGGCCACCGTGAGCAGGTTGCCCTGCCACTGGGTGAGCGCGACCGTCCCGATCCACGGGACCGGGATCCACAGCATGGTCAGGCCCTGCATGACCATCACGCCGGCGGCGATCATCTGCGCGCCGAGCTTGATCAGCGCGTCGATCTCGAACTTGTCGTCCAGGACGCCGATCAGCCAGATCAGCGCGGCCCCCGAGAGCAGGGCCCGCGGCTCGTTCGACAGCTCGAAGACGCCGTTGAGGTTGGGCAGGTGGTCGGCGACCAGCAGGCCCGCGCACAGACCGCCGAACATGGCGATGCCGCCGAGCCGCGGAGTGGGCTCGCGGTGCACGTCGCGCGCGCGGATCTCCGGCATCGCGCCGGCCGCGATCGCGAACCTCCGCACGGGCCCGGTGAGCAGGTAGGTCACCGCCACCGTGACGCAAAGCGTCAGCAGATATTCACGCACGGGCTGCCCCAGATGTATCGCCGGCCATCTCAGCCCCACACATTAGCTGCGATGTCCCCGGTGGCGAGGACGCGAGGAACCCCGGCAGCGGTTTCAGTACGCCGCGCTTGCCCCGATTACCCACCGTAAGGGGGAAAGGAGTGCGTCAGATCGGCTACTTCCCTACGGGTTTTCGCCGCTTCGCCGTGCAGCGCGGCGGCGAACAGCGCGGCGATCCGCGCCATCTCCGGCTCCCGCATGCCCTGGGTGGTCACGGCCGCGGTGCCCAGGCGGATCCCGCGCTGGTCCCCGTACGGCAGGGCACAGGTGTCGAGCACGATCCCCGCCGCGGCGAGCCGGCCGCGGGCGGTGGGGCCGTCGAGGCCGAGGGGCGCCGGGTCGGCGGTGATCAGGTGCGTGTCGGTGCCGCCCGTCGTCACGGCGAAGCCGTGCGCGGTCAGCGCCTCCGCCAGCACGCGGGCGTTGGCCACCACCCGGTGGGCGTACGTGGTGAACGCGGGCCGGGCCGCCTCGCCGAAGGCGACGGCCTTGGCGGCGATGGTGTGCATCTGGGCGCCGCCCTGGGTGAACGGGAACACCGCCCGGTCGATCCGCTCGGCGTACTCCGCGCCGCACAGCACCATCCCGCCGCGGGGGCCGCGCAGCACCTTGTGGGTGGTCGCGCACACGATGTCGGCGTACGGGACGGGGCTGGGCGCCGCCCCGCCGGCGACCAGCCCGATCGGGTGGGCGGCGTCCGCGATGAGGTAGGCCCCCACCTCGTCGGCGATCTCCCGGAAGACCGAGTACTCGGGGTGCCGCGGGTAGGAGATCGAGCCGCAGACGATGGCCTTCGGCCGGTGCGCCCGCGCCAGCTGCTGTACCTGGTGGTAGTCGATCAGGCCGGTGTCGGCGTCGACCCCGTAGCCGACGAAGTCGAACCAGCGGCCGGAGAAGTTGGCCGGGGAGCCGTGGGTGAGGTGTCCGCCGTACGCGAGGCCCATCGCCAGCACGGTGTCCCCCGGCCGCAGCAGCGCGGCGTACGCGGCGAGGACGGCGGCGGAGCCGGAGTGCGGCTGCACGTTGGCGTGCTCGACGCCGAACAGCGCCCGCGCCCGTTCCGCGGCGGTCCGCTCGGCGAGGTCGGCGTACTCGCAGCCGCCGTGGTAGCGCTTGCCGGGGTACCCCTCGGCGTACTTGTTGGCGAGCGGCGAGCCGAGGGCCGCCAGGACGGCGGGCGAGCTGAAGTTCTCGGCGGCGATCAGCTGCAGCGAGGTGGCCTGCCGCTGCGCCTCCCCGGCGAGCACGTCGGCCATCTGCGGGTCCTGCTGCCGCAGCAGGTCCGGGGGCGGGGTGATGACGCTCATGGCGCGACTCCAGTGGCGGTACCGGGTACCGCCACTGTAGGCCCGCCGGGGCCGTCGCGCCCTGCGGGACGGCCCCGGGGCGGGCCAGCGGCCGTCGACCAGCCCCCGAGACCCCCGCCGGGGCCCTGTCGACCATGATCAGCGCGGCGCCGCGCCGCGCCCGGGGTTAGCGCGGTGGCGTCACTCCCGTCAGGGCCGTCACGACCGGGTCCAGGGCCTGACTGATCTCGTCGCCGATCGAGCGGAAGAAGGTGATCGGCGCGCCGTACGGGTCGTGCACCTCGTCCGCGTCCTGCGAGGGGGCCAGGAGCCAGCCGCGGAGCGCCGCCGCGGCCCGTACCAGCGCCCGCGCACGTTCGACGACCCCGTCGTCCAGGGGCGGCAGCGTCGCCGGGTCTATCGCCCGCACCAGACGGGTGAACTCCTTCAACGTGAACGTCCGCAGCCCGGCCGAGTGCCCCATGGAGATGACCTGCGCCCGGTGGTCCCGGGTGGCCGTCAGGACCAGGTCGGCGCGTATGACGTGCTCGTCGAGCAGCTCGCGCCCGGTGAACCCGGTGGCGTCCGCGCCGAAGTCGGCGAGCACGGCCGCCGCGTTCGCCTCCATCGGGGCGCCCTCGTGGCCCCACGTGCCGGCGCTCTCCACGATCAGGCTGCTCGCCGGGACGTCGCCCAGGCGGTGCGCCAGCGCATGCCGGGTCAGCCGCTCGGTGATGGGCGAGCGGCACACGTTGCCGGTGCTGACGTGGAGGATGCGGAAGGTGCCCGCGCCGTCGGCTATGCCACGCCCCCGAGGGCTCACGGGGCCACCTCGAGGTCGGGTACGACCTCCCGCAGCTGCTCGGCGGTCAGCGCGCCCTCGCGCAGCAGGACGGGAACCTTCCCGGTGACGTCGACGATCGACGACGGCTGGATGCCGGGGGTGGGACCGCCGTCCAGGTACACCGACACGGAGTCGCCGAGCATGGCGCGCGCCGCGTCGCAGTCCTCGGGCGCCGGGTGGCCGGTCAGGTTGGCGGAGGACACGGCCATCGGGCCGACCTCGGTCAGCAGCTCGATCGCGACGGGGTGCAGCGGCATGCGCACGGCCACCGTCCCCCGGGTCTCACCCAGGTCCCAGGCCAGCGAGGGCTGGTGCTTGGCGACGAGGGTCAGTGCGCCCGGCCAGAAGGCGTCGACGAGCTCCCAGGCCTGCTCGGAGAAGTCCGTGACCAGGCCGTGCAGGGTGTTAGGGGAGCCGATGAGCACCGGGGTGGGCATGTTGCGGCCCCGGCCCTTGGCGGCGAGCAGGTCACCGACGGCTTCCGCGCTGAAGGCGTCCGCGCCGATCCCGTACAGGGTGTCGGTGGGCAGCACGACCAGCTCGCCGCGGCGCACGGCGGATGCGGCTTCACGCAGGCCCGTCGCACGGTCCGTCGCGTCGTTGCAGTCGTATCGCCGGGCCATCAGCGGGTCTCCTCGTGGAGCAGGTGGGTGGCGGGAAGGGGGGCGCTCACGGCAGTGCCTTGCGGGCGGTCGCGAAGCGCGGGCGGTTGTTGAGGTCGGGGTGGTCGGCGGCGTCGGCCCAGCCCCGCTCTTCGGCGAAGATCCACGGAACCTGGCCGCCCTGGGTGTCGGCGTGCTCGATGACGACGATGCCGCCGGGCCGCAGCAGCCGGTGGGCGGTCCGCTCGATGCCGCGGATGGTGTCGAGGCCGTCCTCGCCGGAGAAAAGCGCCATCTCCGGGTCGTGGTCGCGGGCCTCGGGGGCGACGTACTCCCACTCGGTGAGCGGGATGTACGGCGGGTTGGAGATCACCAGGTCGACCTGGCCGTCCAGCTCGGGCAGGGCCTGAAGGGCGTCGCCCTGGTGGACGGTGACGCGTGAGCCCTCGGCGTTCTTGCGGGCCCAGCGCAGGGCGTCCTCGGACAGCTCCACGGCGTGCACGCGCGAGCGCGGCACCTCCTGGGCCATGGCCAGCGCGATGGCCCCCGACCCGGTGCACAGGTCCACGATCAGCGGCTCGACGACGTCCATCGCCCGGACGGCCTGTATGGCCCAGTCCACGACCGACTCGGTCTCGGGCCGGGGCACGAACACCCCGGGCCCGACCTGGAGCTCCAGGTACCGGAAGAAGGCGCGGCCGGTGATGTGCTGGAGCGGCTCGCGCGCCTCGCGGCGGGCGACGGCCTCCCAGTAGCGGGCGTCGAAGTCCGCGTCCTTGACGCGGTGCAGTTCCCCCCGTTTGACGCCGTGGACGAAGGCCGCGAGCTCCTCGGCGTCGAAGCGCGGTGAGGGCACACCTGCGGCGGCCAGCCGCTGGGTGGCCTGGGCCACCTCGGCAAGCAGCAAGTTCACGCTGGTCCTCCGGGCTTGCTGTCGTACGGGGGGGTGGGTCAGTTCGGGTTCGCGGCCGCGAGCTTGGCGGCCGAGTCCGTGTCGACGCACGACTGGATGACCGGGTCGAGGTCGCCGTCGAGCACCTGGTCCAAGTTGTACGCCTTGAAACCGGTCCGGTGGTCCGAGAGCCGGTTTTCCGGGAAGTTGTACGTACGGATCTTCTCGGACCGGTCGACCGTGCGGACCTGGCTGCGGCGGGCGTCGGCGGCCTCCTGCTCGGCGGCCTCCTGGGCGGCGGCCAGCAGGCGGGAGCGCAGGATGCGCATGGCCTGCTCCTTGTTCTGGAGCTGGCTCTTCTCGTTCTGGCAGGACGCGACCACGCCGGTGGGCAGGTGGGTGATGCGGACGGCGGAGTCCGTGGTGTTGACGGACTGGCCGCCGGGGCCGGACGACCGGTACACGTCGATGCGCAGGTCGTTCGGGTTGACCTCGACCTCGACCTCCTCGGCCTCCGGGGTGACGAGCACGCCTGCGGCGGAGGTGTGGATGCGGCCCTGCGATTCGGTGGCCGGCACGCGCTGGACGCGGTGCACGCCGCCCTCGTACTTCAGGCGGGCCCATACGCCCTGGCCGGGCTCGGTGGCACCGTTGCCGCCCTTGGTGCGGACGGAGACCTGGACGTCCTTGTAGCCGCCGAGCTCGGACTCGGTGGAGTCGATGATCTCGGTCTTCCAGCCCACGCGCTCGGCGTAGCGCAGGTACATGCGCAGCAGGTCACCGGCGAAGAGGGCGGACTCGTCGCCGCCCGCGCCCGCCTTGATCTCCAGCAGCACGTCCTTGTCGTCGCTGGGGTCGCGGGGGACGAGCAGCAGGCGGAGCTTCTCGGTGAGCTCCTCGCGGTGTGCGGTGAGCTCCTTGACCTCGGCTGCGAAGTCGGGGTCGTCCGCGGCGAACTCCTTCGCCGTGTCGATGTCGTCCGCCGACTGCTTCCACGCCCGGTAGGTGGCGATGATCGGGGTCAGCTCCGCGTAGCGCTTGTTCAGCTTGCGCGCGTTCGCCTGATCGGAGAAGACCGAAGGGTCGGCGAGCTTCTTCTCGAGGTCGGCGTGCTCGCCGACCAGTTCCTCGACCGCCTCGAACATCGGGGGCTCCTGGGGTGAAAAGTACGAAAAAAGGGCTGCGGGACGACAAAGGCGCCGGCCCGGCCGCGCCCGCGTGAGCGGGGTGCGGCCGGGGTCCGGCGCCGTGGGCTCGCTACTTCGAGCCGGCAGCCTTGCCGAAGCGGGCCTCGAAGCGGGCGACACGGCCACCGGTGTCGAGGATCTTCTGCTTGCCCGTGTAGAACGGGTGGCACTCGGAGCAGACCTCGGCACGGATGGTGCCCTCGGTCAGGGTGCTACGGGTGGTGAACGACGCGCCGCAGGTGCAGCTGACCTGGGTCTCGACGTACTCGGGGTGAACATCGCGCTTCAAGGTGTCTCCTAGATTCGGGAGGGCGCCGGGTCGCAGGGGCCGAATTGCCGCGTGCGTGAACCGGGGCCGACAGACCAGTCTGCCAGGACCGGGCTGCCTGTCAAAATTCCGGGAACGACCTCCTCAACCAGGAGGGCCCGGCATCTATTCCGCTCCCCCGCGATCCCCTCCGGGCGGGGGTTCCGCGCCGGTGACGGGCCGCGCCGCGGGGGCGGTGCGGGGGGGCGGTGCGCTAGCGGACGATGTCGCCGGCCTGGCCCTTGTCGCCGGCGGAGTTCGCGGTGGCCTCGGCGGGGACCGACTGCTCGGCCAGGAGGGCGTCCCAGACCATCTTGGACTCCTTGGCGAGCGGTGCGACGCGGTTGGGGTCGTAGCGGTCCGGGGCCACCGGCAGGGTGATCATGTGCATGTTCTGGGCGTCGATGCCCTGCAGGCTCTGGGCGAAGCCCATGAGGGACTTCACGTCGCCGAGCGACTTGTCGGTGGTGAGGGCCTTGGTGCCGGTGTCGGCGAGGTCGAGCAGCCGCTTGGGGTTGTCGAAGATGCCGATGCTCTTGACCTGCTTGATCAGGGCCTTGATGAAGGCCTGCTGGAGCTGTATCCGGCCGAGGTCGCTGCCGTCGCCGACGCTCTTGCGGGTGCGGACCAGTCCCAGGGCCTGCTCGCCGTTGAGGCGGTTGGTGCCCGCCGGCAGGTTCAGGTGGCTGCCGTCGTCCTTGATCGGCTTGGTGGTGGTCACCTCGACGCCGCCGAGGTTGTCGATGATCTTCTTGAAGCCCGTGAAGTCGACCTCGATGTAGTGGTCCATGCGGATCCCCGACATCTTCTCGACGGTCTTGACCGCGCAGGCCGCCCCGCCGATGGTGAACGACTCGTTGAACTGCGAGCGCGAGCTGCCGCGGTCGGTCTTGCCGTTGCTCGTGGTGCACGAGGGCCGGTTGACGATGGTGTCGCGGGGGATCGACACGACGGTGGCCTTCTTGTGGCCCTCGTACAGGTGGACGATCATCGCGGTGTCGGAGCGGGCCGAGCCGCCGTCGTCGCGGCCGTACTCGCCGTTGGCGCCGGCGCGCGAGTCGGAGCCGAGGACGAGGATGTCCATCGAGCCGTTGTTCACGTTCTGGGGGCGGTCGGCGCCGAGCGCCTGGTCGATGTCGACCGTCTTCAGATTCCCGTTGATCTTGAAGTAGAACCAGCCGAGCCCCGCCCCGCCGAGGAGAACCACGCCCACCGCGCTCCAGGCGGCTATGGCCAGGGCCTTCCGCTTCGCCGGCTTCTGTGGGCGCCGGTCCGCGGCGGCGCGCCGCCCCCCGCCCCTGCTCTCCTCGCTCATGCTCTCCTCAGTCCTGGGTGCGGGCCCGGCCGTCCGTCCGGCCTCGGGCTACCCCCGCCTGCCCCCTGACACAGACGGGGGAACGCCTCCGGGGGTTCCACGGCCCGGCCGTACCCGCCCCGCGGAGCTGCGGATGTGGCGAAGGTCGCACCCGGCGCCGGGGCGGGTGGGGCGGCAGCGCCGGAAGGGCCGTACGGGGCCACAGGGGCCGCGCTGGCTGCCGTACGCGGGCGGCTGCGCCCGGCAGTGCCCGTACCCGCCCCGCAGCCCCGTACGGGCGCAGAACGCGGGACCGCCCCCGCCGCGGCTGCGGTGGGGGCGGTCCCGGTGAGGTGCCGCGACGGCGTCAGTCGTCGTTCTTGCCCGACGGGGTCGTCTTGGCGATCTGCATCAGGAACTCGGCGTTCGACTTCGTCTGCTTCATCTTGTCGAGCAGCAGCTCGATGGCCTGCTGCGAGTCGAGCGCGTGCAGCACCCGGCGCAGCTTCCAGACGATGGAGAGCTCCTCGCTGTTGAGGAGGATCTCCTCCTTGCGGGTGCCCGACGGATCGACGTCGACGGCCGGGAAGATGCGCTTGTCGGCGAGCTTCCGGTCGAGCTTGAGCTCCATGTTGCCGGTGCCCTTGAACTCCTCGAAGATCACCTCGTCCATGCGCGAGCCGGTGTCGACCAGCGCGGTGGCCAGGATGGTCAGCGAGCCGCCGTCCTCGATGTTGCGCGCGGCACCGAAGAAGCGCTTCGGCGGGTACAGCGCGGTCGAGTCGACACCACCGGACAGGATGCGGCCGGAGGCGGGCGCCGCGAGGTTGTACGCGCGGCCCAGACGGGTGATGGAGTCCAGCAGGACGACCACGTCGTGACCCAGCTCGACGAGGCGCTTGGCGCGCTCGATGGCCAGCTCGGCGACGGTCGTGTGGTCCTCGGCCGGGCGGTCGAAGGTCGAGGAGATGACCTCGCCCTTGACCGACCGCTGCATGTCGGTGACCTCTTCCGGACGCTCGTCGACGAGGACGACCATCAGGTGGCACTCGGGGTTGTTCGTGGTGATCGCGTTGGCGATCGCCTGCATGATCATGGTCTTGCCGGTCTTCGGCGGAGCCACGATCAGACCGCGCTGGCCCTTGCCGATCGGCGACACCAGGTCGATGATGCGCGTCGTCAGCACGCCCGGGTCGGTCTCCAGACGGAGCCGGTCCTGCGGGTAGAGCGGGGTCAGCTTCTGGAACTCCGGGCGGCCGCGGCCGGATTCGGGCGCCATGCCGTTGACCGAGTCCAGGCGCACGAGCGCGTTGAACTTCTCGCGGCGCTCGCCGTCCTTGGGCTGGCGCACGGCACCGGTGATGTGGTCGCCCTTGCGCAGACCCGCCTTGCGGACCTGGGCGAGGGAGACGTACACGTCGTTGGGGCCGGGCAGGTAGCCCGAGGTCCGGATGAACGCGTAGTTGTCGAGGATGTCGAGGATGCCCGCGACGGGGATCAGGACGTCGTCGTCGGCGACCTGCGGCTCGCCCGGGGCGAACTCGTCACGGCCGCGACGGCCCCGGCGGTCGCGGTAGCGGCCGCGACGGCCACGACGGCCGCCCTCGTCGTCGAAGTCGTCCTGCGGACCGGCGTCCTGGCGGCCCTGCTGACCGCCCTGCTGGCCCTGGCCGCGGCCCCCGCCCTGCTGGCGGTCGCCCCGGCCGCCGCCCTGGCCCTGGCCCGGACCCTGGGCGCCCTGGCCCTGGTCGTCGGCCTTGGCACCGCGCTCGCGGCGGTCGCGCTGGCGCTCCCCGCGCTCGCCGCGCTCGCCGCGGTCACGGCGGTCACGGCGGCCGCGGCCCTCGCCCTCCTGGCCGCCCTGGGCGGGCGCGGAGACGGCGGTGGAGGCCTCGGCCTTGGTCTCGGCGGGCGCGGCGGCCGTGGCGGTCTCGGGCTTGGCCTCGACGGTCACGGTGGCGGCGGCCGCGTTCTCCGGGCTGCCGGAGGGGGCGGTGGCGCGACGGCGGCGGCGCTCGCCGGCCGGGGCCTCGTCTCCCCCGCGCTCGGCTTCGCTGGTACGGGCGGTGCCACCGGCCGGCTGGCCCGGGATCTCGATCTGCGCAGGAGCGGCGGCCTTCTCGGCGGGCGCCTCGGCGGCGGCCTCGCCCGTGCGGGCCTTGCTGGTGGCGCGGCGCTTCGGCTTGGCCTCGGCGGCGTCGGCGGCGGGAGCCGCGGCCTTGGCGGCGCCGGCGCCCGCCTGCGCCTCCTTGATGACCTCGATCAGCTGGCTCTTGCGCATGCGCGCGGTGCCCCTGATACCGAGGCCCGACGCGACCTGCTGCAGCTCGGCCAGGACCATGCCCTCGAGGCCGGTGCCGGAGCGGCGGCGCTTGGGCGCGGAGGCCGCGGCGGGAGCGCTGGTGTCGACAGAGGTGTCGGCAGCGCCCATCAGATCGGTGGTGTCGCTCACGAAGGGTCCTTCCCTGGAGCGGACGTCGGCCTGTCTGGCTCGGCGACCGGTTGTGCTGTCCGGCAGCAGTCCTAGGTGTGTGGACTACGCCGGGGCGGTGGTCCGCCGGTAGAGGTACGGCGGAGAGAAACGTGCATAAGTGGTTCCGGCGAGAGGCCCCCGAGCTGGAAGCGTGGGAAATTCACGCCGATTCCGATTCCGGAGCGTGCTCGAAACTGCCGGAAGTGATCAAAGCAGTCGGGGAGGCTCCCGGAAGAAAGGTGGTCCCTGATGGGGACACTGAGCGCCGAGCCAGGGCGGCTTCGGCTGCGCACTTGAGAGTAACACTACCGGATCCAACAGATATTCCCCCTCTCAATCACCGGCAATCGCGCGATCCGCGCGGGCGGCCTGCCCTGGCCGCCCGCCCCTTGACCGACCGGCCCTACGGCTAGCCGTTCTGGGTTCCCAGCGGAAGTACGCTCGCGCCCGCGGCATCGAGGGCCAGCCGGTTGGCCGCCCACCCCTCGCCCGCGAGCTGCGCGACCTTGTCGGCCGCGCCGCCTTCGGCCAGCGCGAGGACCGTGGGGCCCGCGCCGGAGATGACCGCGGGGATGCCGTCCGCCCGCAGTCGGTTGACGAGTGCCACGCTCTCGGGCATCGCCGGGGACCGGTACTCCTGGTGGAGCCGGTCTTCGGTGGCCGGCAGCAGCAGCTCGGGGCGCCTGGTCAGGGCTTCCACGAGCAGGGCCGCGCGGCCCGCGTTGACGGCCGCGTCCACGTGCGGGACGGTGCGCGGCAGCAGGCCGCGCGCGGTCTCGGTGAGGACGGGCTTGGCGGGGACGAAGACCACCGGAACGATGGAGTCGGAGGGCTCCATGCGGATGGCCTTGGCGCTGCCGCCGTCCATCCAGGCCAGGGTGAATCCGCCGAGCAGGCAGGCGGCGACGTTGTCGGGGTGTCCCTCGATCTCGGTGGCGAGTTCCAGCAGGGCCGCGTCGTCGAGCCGGGCCTCTCCGCCTATGGTGACGGCGCGCGCCGCGACGATGCCGGCGCAGATGGCGGCGGAGGAGGAGCCGAGGCCGCGGCCGTGCGGAATGCGGTTGGCGCAGACGACCTCCAGGCCGCGCGGCTGCCCGCCCAGCAGGTCGAAAGCGGTGCGCATGGAGCGTACGAGCAGGTGGCTCTCGTCCCGCGGGAGGGTGTCGGCGCCCTCACCCGCGATGTCGATGTCCAGGCCGGAGTCGGCCACTCGGACGACCACGTCGTCGTAGAGCCCCAGGGCCAGACCGAAGGCGTCGAAGCCCGGGCCGAGGTTGGCACTGCTGGCGGGGACGCGCACCCGTACGGCGGCGGCGCGGAACGCTGGACCGGCCATCGTCCGATGACACTCCTTGTGACTGTGCGAGAAGTTCGCTGTGAATGTACTGGAGAAGGTACGACACCCGGAGGCCCTCGGGGCAGCACCGCGGGCATGTGCGCGGTGGCGGATGTCAGTACAGCGTATCGAAGGAAGGTTCTCCCGCGACATAGGGCGCACAGGAGGCGCACGATGCGTGTCGCTTCCCCGGCCCCGGATTCCGCCGGGTTTTGCCGTCGTACGACCAGAGTTGCCGGATTCCGCGGGGCGTCCGGAGCGGATCCGGAACGACCGGGAAGGCCCCGGGAGGGGCCGGAATCCGGCAACTCGGCGTGGATCGCCGAGGCTTCGGGCCCGCCCGCGACGGCGCCGGGGCTGCGTGACGGTGCCGCAGCACCGTGACGACGCCGCGACACCGTGACGGTGCCTCAATGCCGGCCCGCCGGCGGGGCGGACGGGGGGGCGGGCGGGGGGGGCGCGGGGGGGGGGGGCCCCGCCGCCCCCCCCCCCCCCCCGCGCGGGCGCCGCCCCCCCCCCCCCCGCACCCCGCGCGGGCGGGGGCGCGCCGGCG
>NZ_JBHXTC010000048.1:21049-33556 GCF_042677605.1 Streptomyces sp. NPDC127106
CCGCGCCGGGGCGGGGGCGGCGTGCGGGGCCCGCCCCCCGGTGCCGCCGCCGCGACACCGCGACGTGGCCACACCCCCGGCCCGCCGGCGGGGCGGACGGCGGCCCGGCCGGTCGGCCGGGCCGCGGTGAGCGGCCGGTCAGACCAGCCCGAGGCGGACGGCCGCGGCCTCCGCGTCCACCGGAACGGTGACGGGCTGCGGAGCGCCGGCGACCGCCCAGTCGGGGTCCTTCAGGCCGTTGCCCGTGACCGTGCACACGATCTTCTGGCCGGGGTCGACCAGGCCCAGCTCGGCCGCCTTGAGCAGGCCGGCCACCGAAGCGGCCGAGGCGGGCTCGACGAAGACGCCCTCCTGTGCGGCCAACAGCCGGTAGGCGGCCAGGATCTGGCGGTCCGTCACCTCGTCGATGAAGCCGCCCGACTCGTCGCGCGCGGCGAGCGCGTGCTCCCAGGAGGCCGGGTTGCCGATGCGGATCGCGGTGGCGATGGTCTGCGGCTCCTTGACGACCTCGCCGCGCACGATGGGTGCGGACCCGGAGGCCTGGAAACCCCACACGCGGGGCGTACGGGAGGCCAGGCCGTCGGCCTTGTACTCCTTGAAGCCCCTCCAGTACGCCGTGATGTTGCCGGCGTTGCCGACGGGCAGCACGTGGACGTCGGGGGCGTCGCCGAGCGCGTCGACGATCTCGAACGCGGCCGTCTTCTGGCCCTCGATGCGCACCGGGTTGACGGAATTGACCAGCGCCACCGGGTAGTTGTCGGAGAGCGCGCGGGCCAGGTCGAGGCAGTCGTCGAAGTTGCCGTCCACCTGCAGGATCTTCGCGCCGTGCACGAGCGCCTGGCCCATCTTGCCGAGCGCGATCTTCCCGCGGGGCACGAGGACGGCGGAGACCATCCCGGCGCGCACCGCGTACGCCGCCGCGGAGGCCGAGGTGTTGCCGGTGGAGGCGCAGATGACGGCCTTGGCGCCGTCCTCCTTGGCCTTGGTGATCGCCATGGTCATGCCGCGGTCCTTGAAGGAACCGGTGGGGTTCGCGCCCTCGACCTTGAGGTGCACCTCGCAGCCCGTGCGCTCGGACAGGACCTGCGCGGGGACGAGGGGCGTACCGCCCTCGCGGAGCGTCACCACGGGCGTCGTCTCCGTGACCGGCAGACGGTCCCGGTACTCCTCGATGATGCCGCGCCATTGGTGGGTGCGATTGCTGCTCATGGGTCCTTACTCCCCTTCAACACGCATGATGCTGGCGACACCGCGGACGGTGTCCAGCTGCCGCAGCGCCTCGACGGTCCCGGACAGGGCGGCGTCGGGTGCGCGGTGAGTGACGACGACGAGGGAGGCCTCGCCGTCCTTGCCCTTCTGCCGGACGGTGTCGATCGACACGCCGTGCTCCGCGAAGACGGTCGCCACCTGGGCGAGGACGCCCGGCTTGTCGGCCACATCGAGGCTGATGTGGTACCGGGTGACGACGTCCCCCATGGGGCTGACCGGCAGCTGGGTGTACGCCGACTCGCCGGGCCCCGTTGCCTCGGCGAGCTTGTTCCGGCAGACGGCGACGAGGTCGCCCAGGACCGCCGAGGCGGTCGGCGAACCGCCCGCGCCGGGCCCGTAGAACATGAGCCGCCCGGCGGCCTCCGCCTCGACGAAGACGGCGTTGTACGCCTCGCGGACGGAGGCGAGCGGGTGGCTGAGCGGGATCATCGCCGGGTGCACGCGCGCCGTGACGGACTCGCCGTCGGCGGCCCGCTCGCAGATCGCGAGCAGCTTGATGGTGCAGCCCATGCGCTTGGCGGAGGCGAAGTCGGCCGCGCTGACCTCGGTCATGCCCTCGCGGTGGACGTCGTCGAGCCGGACCCGGGTGTGGAAGGCGATCCCGGCCAGGATGGCGGCCTTGGCGGCGGCGTCGTAGCCCTCGACGTCGGCGGTCGGGTCGGCCTCGGCGTAGCCCAGGGCGGTGGCCTCGTCCAGGGCCTCCTGGTAACCGGCGCCGGTCGAGTCCATCTTGTCGAGGATGAAGTTCGTCGTGCCGTTGACGATGCCCATCACCCGGTTGATCTTGTCGCCGGCGAGGGACTCGCGCAGCGGGCGGATCAGCGGGATGGCGCCGGCGACGGCGGCCTCGTAGTAGAGGTCCAGCCCGGCCTGCTCGGCGGCCGCGTGCAGGGCGGCGCCGTCCTGGGCGAGGAGCGCCTTGTTCGCCGAGACGACGGAGATGCCGTGGTCGAACGCGGTGGTGATGAGGCCGCGGGCCGGCTCGATGCCGCCGATGACCTCGATGGCGACGTCGATGTCACCCCGTTTCAGCAGGGCGGTCGCGTCGGTGGTGATCAGCGCCGGGTCGATCCCCTCGCGCACCTTGGAGGGACGGCGCACGGCGACGCCCGCCAGCTCGACGGGCGCGCCGATCCTGGCCGTCAGATCGTCGGCGTGCGTCGTCATGATGCGCGCCACCTCTGAGCCGACCACTCCACAGCCCAGCAGCGCCACCTTCAGCGGACGCGTACGCATCATTCGACCTACGCCTTTCGATCTTCCTTCGGCTCCCGGCGGGCGGTATTGCGCGCCGGGTTTGAACCAGTCTCACCCAATGGACACAAGTTTCCATCCTCGGTCCATTGGATGAGACAGCTATTCCATCATCCGAGGTCGAGACGCAGGAGATCTTCCTCCGTCTCGCGCCGGACGATCACCCGCGCCGCCCCGTCGCGCACGGCGACGACGGGCGGGCGGAGCGCATGGTTGTAGTTGCTCGCCATGGAGCGGCAGTACGCCCCGGTGGCGGGTACCGCGATCAGGTCTCCGGGGGCCAGGTCGGCCGGCAGGTAGGCGTCCTTGACCACGATGTCACCGCTCTCGCAGTGCTTGCCGACGACGCGGGCGAGCACCGGTT
This sequence comes from Streptomyces sp. NPDC127106, assembly GCF_042677605.1. NCBI lineage: Bacteria > Bacillati > Actinomycetota > Actinomycetes > Kitasatosporales > Streptomycetaceae > Streptomyces > Streptomyces sp. NPDC127106. Next base: position 23,937 of record NZ_JBHXTC010000048.1, read on the forward strand.
CGGCGTCGGAGGTGCGGGAGACGAGGGTGACGGAGTACTCGGCGTCGTAGAGGGCGGTGCGGATGTTGTCGGACATGCCGCCGTCCACGGACACGTAGGTGCGCAGCCCCTCCAGCGGCTTGATCGTCCCGACCTCGTAGAGCGTGAACGCGGTCGGCCCGACGATGGCGCGGCCCGGCTCGACGGAGATGCGGGGCGCGCGCAGCCCGGCGGCCTCGCACTCGCGGGAGACGATCTCGTGCAGCGCCTTGGCGATCTCCTGGGGCTCGCGCGGGTCGTCGGAGGAGGTGTAGGCGATGCCGAGGCCGCCGCCGAGGTCGATCTCGGGCAGCTCGATGCCGTGCTCGTCGCGTACGGCGGCCAGCAGGCGGACCACGCGGCGGGCGGAGACCTCGAAGCCGGCCATGTCGAAGATCTGCGAGCCGATGTGCGAGTGGACGCCGAGCAGCTCCAGCGAGTCGTGCCCGAGGGCGCGCCGCACTGCCTCGGCCGCCGAACCGTCGGCGACGGCGATGCCGAACTTCTGGTCCTCGTGGGCGGTGGCGATGAACTCGTGGGTGTGCGCTTCGACGCCGACGGTCACGCGGATCTGCACGGGCTGGCGCACGCCGTGCTCGCGGGCGATGTGCGCGACGCGGGCGATCTCCTGGAAGGAGTCGAGGACGATCCGCCCGACGCCGGCCTCGACGGCGCGGGTGATCTCCGCCACGGACTTGTTGTTGCCGTGGAAGGCGATGCGCCCGGCGGGCATCCCGGCGGCGAGGGCGGTGGCCAGCTCCCCTCCGGAGCACACGTCGAGGTTGAGTCCCTCTTCCTGGAGCCAGCGGACGACGGCCTTGGAGAGGAACGCCTTTCCCGCGTAGAACACATCGGCATCCGGCCCGAAGGCGTGGGCCCACGCCCGGCACCGGCCCCGGAAGTCCTCCTCGTCGAGGAAGTAGGCGGGGGTCCCGAACTCCTCGGCGAGCCGGGTGACCTCGACGCCGCCGACGCTCACCACCCCGTCGTCGTTCCGCCGGACGGTCCGGGACCACACCTTCTCGTCGAGGGCGTTGAGGTCGGCGGGCGGCGGCGTGTAGTGGCCCTCGGGCAGGACGTCGGCGTGACGGGGGCCGGCGGGGTGCGCGGAACGGCTCATCGGTATCTCTCTTCGCGGATCACAGGCAGTCGGGTGCGTGGATGCCGAGCAGGGCCAGGCCGCCGGCCAGCACCGTCCCGGCGGCTTCGGCAAGGGCGAGCCGGGCGCGGTGGGCGGCCGAGGGTTTCTCGTCCCCCTTGGGCAGGACGCGGTACTGGAAGTCGAGCAGCGCGTCGGCCAGCTCGACGAGGTGCCTGGCCAGCCGCTCCGGCGCACGGTGGTGCGCGGCGGCCTCAAGGACGAGGGAATGGTCGGCAAGCACGCGCAGCAGCGGGGCACCGTCGCCGTGCGGGGCGGGCACCAGCTGAGGCCCGAACCCGAGCAGCCGGGCGTTGCGCACCAGCGCGACGGCACGCGCGTGCGCGTACCGAACCCGGAAGAACTCACTGGACTCGTCCTGCACGAGCAGCGCGTCGCCGAACGACGGCGTCTCATGAGCCGGTACGCACAGCATGGCCCAGACGGCGGCGTCGCCCCCGAACCGCGCGACGACGTCCCCGTCCCGCCGGGCGACGGGCGCGACGTTCGGCGGCGGCCCCGCATCAGCGCTGCCCTGACTGCGCACGATCCGCCCGACGGCACGCCCGACAACGGCGGCACGCAACTCGCCGGCGGGTAGAGGATCGGCGGTGGGGAAGCCGGCCACGAGACGGAGCACGTCCCGCACCACGTCAACGGAGGACCGCTCCTCCAACACGAAGTTCAGGAAGCCGGCGCCGGTGACCTCGACACGGGCGATCCCGGCCTCGCCGCCCAGCCGCCCGGCCAGCACCCGGGCCACCTCACCGGGGGCACGGCCGGCGGCCTTGGCGACCTGGAAGGCGACGGGCGTGGCGTACTCCCCCACCCCACCGGGGCGGGACCGCTCGACGACCACCCGCGCGGGCACCGCGGCATCCGCGGGCAGCTCCCCGTCCTCGACGGCGCAGCGCACGGCGCGCACGACGGTACGGGTGAGATCGGCGGGGGTCACGGGACCAGCCTAGGGGAGACCCCCCACGCTCACGCGAACGGTTTCGGCATGTGAACAGGAGGGCGCCGAAGGGGGTCAGCCCCTTCCCCTCCCGGCAGGAGCCCCTTCACGCCCTTCCCGATCGCGCCGCTCGACGAGCCTGCGCACGACCTGCACCAGCTCGGCGGGCTCGAAGGGCTTGGCGATGAACGCGTCGACCCCGGCCTCGATCCCGGTCTCCACCTCGTGCTGCGTACAGGCGCTGACGATGGCGACGGGGAGGTGCCGCGTCCGCGGATCGGCCCTGAGCTGTGCGGCGGCGCCGAACCCGTCCAGCCGCGGCATGACCACGTCCAACGTGATCACATCGGGGGCCACCTCGTGCACCACGTCCAGGCACTCGGCACCATCGCTCGCGGTCACGACCTCGAAGCCCTCCAGCTCGAGATTGACCTTGATCAGCTGCCGGATGACCTTGTTGTCGTCGACAACAAGCACCCGACCCGAGGCGCCTGGCACAACTCGAGAGTAGGTCCGCGTCCGCCCCCGCGTCCGGGTTTTCGCCACTTCCACCCCGTCCGAGCGACCCGGGCACCCCGCCCCGGGAAACGGTTACTGATCACCCCGCGGAAGCTGGTAGTGTTCAACCCGTCGCCGCAGCGCGGACGACACGCCCCCGTAGCTCAGGGGATAGAGCAACGGCCTCCGGAGCCGTGTGCGCAGGTTCGAATCCTGCCGGGGGCACTTCTGCCGGACCAGCGAAATCACTCGCTGACCAGCGCAAGTGCCAAAGACGAAGCCCCGAACTCAGTCCCACTGAGTCCGGGGCTTTCTCGTTGTCTCTCACTATCCACGCGTGAGTGGCGCGTGAGCGGCTCACACCCGGACGCCGCGCCTCGGCGCCACGGGGGACTGTTCGCTCTCCCCGATACGGCCGGCAGCAGGGCCCGGACCGCTCGTCGCGGTCCGGGCCCTGCCCCGTGCGGTGCCGCCCTGGGGCGGCGGTGCGTCAGCTCTGTGCGGTGTCCTCGCCCGCCTGCCCCGCGGCCTCGGCTGCGCCGGTCTTCTCGCGCATCTTGCGCAGCAGCTCCGCCTTCTTGTCGGCGGCACCCTGGCGGTCGAGGTTGCGGTGCGGACCGTTGTTCTGCCGTTCGGCGCGGGACAGCCGCTTGCGCTGGCCGCCGCCCTGGCCCACGGGGTTGTTGATGTTCTTGCTCTTGGTCACGGGTTCTCCCGGTCCTGATGTGAAGTGATCTACGGATTCATCGGTGGGTGACGGGCGGCGACGTCGAACGATGTCAGCAGGGCCCGTCACGCTGTCACTCGTAAACCGGTGTCTGGAAGAACATGACGACGACGCTACCCGGTTCCCTCGGCCCCGCGCACAAGCTTTTTGCCGCCCCGGCGTCGGCCGGGACCGCGGCGAGCGCCCCGCGTCAGCCGTGCCCTTCCGGGAATCCCAGCGCCGTCGGGGTGGCCCGTGGAACCGTACAGGCCGACGGCAGTGCCACTCGCCCTCAAGCGGCACGATGCGGGCCGACAACCTGCGCCTCCTCGTGAACAGCGAGTACCGCCGCGCAGCTCGGTTCGCGGCCCGACGCTAGAGGCCGCACGGGCCGGAGCTCGGCCGCCCAAGGCCAGCGCATCCGCGCGTTTCCGATCGAGGAGTACGGAGAAGTGGTGAGCCGGCTGGCCGGCAGCCTGAGCTCGAACCTGTTCGCCTTCGCCCAGGTCTCCCTGCTCCAGGCTGCCCGCGCCCTACGCGCGCAGGGCATCGACGTGGCAGTGGTCGGCATTCCGTCCCCGGATACCAGCGTCTGAGCCGCGTCCGGGTCGGCGTCAGATGCCGCGGTCAGGCCGGTGGCTTCTCGATTGCCGCGTCGCTGCCGGCCCAGAGGTAGATGCGGGTGGTGCCGGGCTGGAACTCGTGTGCGTAGATGTCCGTGCAGAACTGGACTGCGTTTCCTTCTGGCGTCTTGGTGTCACCACGGCAAAGGCCGCCGATGCGCATGCCATCGACGAAGGTCTCGGGCTCAGGGAGGCCAAGGTGACTGAACCCGTCGCTTCGGGTGTACCCCGGCTCCTTGGGATGGGTGTTGCGGACCATCTGCGTGCCCTCGGGCTGCAGCGGCTTGAGGAAGCGGTCCGCCTCCGTGGTCGTCACGGTGAAGGCAAGCAGCGCGACATCGTACTGAGCGTTGGTGTGGAGCCCGGCCCGTCGGTCGGTGGCCGTCTTCGGTACCTGGAAGCCCATCGTCCTCGCCATCCAGTCGGGCGTGACGTTCTCCTCCCAGCAGCACTTCTTCTGCTCCTCGCTGGGATGGCGCAACTCGTACGCGATCATCAGGCCCATGCTGAGGACGCCGAGAACACACAGGCCCGAGAACACCCAGGCGCCGATGGCGAGGCGTCGCTGCCAGGGCTTCCGCCTCCCTGCACGGGGCGGAACCGCGGAAGGGCTCATCGATCGACGTCCCCTCCACCGTCCCGGCCATGGCGACCCGGATCACTGCGCTCACCGGCACGCCCGGGATCGTCAGGGGACGGCCATTCGGTTCCGCCGCCCAGCTCGTGGTGCTTGACCGAGCTGCTACCCGCCATGTTGAACTCCTGGGCCAGACCGACCTTGTGCTGCTGGGCCGGTTCACCGTCGGGTATCGAGAACCCCTTGAACACCTTGGAATCCCCGATGGTCACGCCCTTGCCCTCGTCCCAGTTGTACCGGTCCCAGACGTTGATGTCGTCCGCCCCGTGCTTGCCGGATCCCCGGTCGGGCGCCACCTGCTTGACCGACGGGTTGAACAGTCCGGCGGCGAGCAGGTCGTTCCTGTGAGCGGTCCACAGCTGCGCGCGGGCATCGGGGCTGAGTGACTGCCAAAGTCTGCGCAGCTCGGCCTGCTGGGCCGGCTTGGCGTCCCCGCCCAGGGCGGCCAGCTTCATGGCCCGCGGCAGCTGGTCCTGGTCGAGCGAGGTGTATTCGGCGTGGCCGGCGTTGTACGGGTCGGCGCCGTGTGACGCGCGCAGGGCCCGGGTGACGGCCGCGTCCACCTCGGCCGCGTGGCTGACCAGGCCGGTGAGTGTTTCTGCGTACCAACGGACCATGTCCTTGGTTCGCTGGTTGGGGCCCTTCACCTCGCAGATGGACGGTTCCACCCGGACCTTGCCGCCACCGCCGTCCGACACCAGCAGCCCCTGGTCCGGCTCGGGCCTGTGCGACGGGTCGCCCCGCCTCGCCTCGTCGGCCAGCTCCTTCGCCCGTTTCTGGATCTGGGCCAGCTCGGCATGCGCGTCGGTGAGGACCGCGTGGATGCTCTTGGCCTCACGGTGGAGGTCGTCCACCTCCTTCGCGGCGCTGCGGACGAACTCCCGGGTGACGGTGGCGTTGACCCCCTCCCAGCGGGCTGCCTCCGACTTCTTCACCAGGCCGTCGCGCACGGTGCCGTGCAGCTTGGCGAGTTCCTCCGCGGCCGTCTTCCACTCCGTGGCGGCTTCGTCCAGCTTGGCGAGGTCGAGCGTGATGAGGTCGGTCCAGGTCAGGGTCACTTCACGTACCTCTGTATCTCGGAGACCGACATGGCGGAGCCGTCGCGGTGGCGCAGGCTGGCGGCGATGGCCTCGTCGTCGCGTGCGTGGGCCTGCTTGGAGTAGTCGAGGTGGTTGGAGATGTGCGCGTACATCTGTAGCACCGTCTTTACCTGCGAGTCCCAGGTGGAGAGGGTCGCCGACAGCTCCGACCCCAGGGCCAGGTTCTTGGCGGAGCACTCGGCCGCGGCCCGGCCGGTCGCCCCGGTGCCGGCGATGTCCGACTTCTTGCGCAGTTCGGCAACGCGCGGGGGAACGGTCGTTCAGCGTGGCAGGTACAGCTCGTGCACGGTGGTCGCGCACGTGGGCCGGCCTCGTCCATTCCCGTCGGCAGGAGTCTGCGGGCCGACGCGCGCTGGTGGGACGACGTGCAGGTCATGCCGTGGGCCGGCGGCGTGGCGGTGCCTCACTTCGGGGGGAGGTGGGTGGTGAGCCAGGTGGTGGCCAGGGTTGCTACCTCCTCCAGGGCGCCCGGTTCCTCGAAGAGGTGGGTGGCGTCCTCGATGACCTCCAGGCGGTTCTCGCAGCGGAGTCGGGCCTGGGCCTCGCGGTTCAGGGCCAGGACCTGGGTGTCGTCGCCGCCGACGATCAGGAGGGTGGGGGCTCGGACCGCGGGGAGGTCGGTCGCCAGGTCGGGGCGGCCGCCTCGGGAGACCACCGCGTAGACCGGGGAGTCCGGCAGTGACGCTGAGGTGAGGGCTGCCGCGGCTCCGGTGCTGGCGCCGAAGTAGGCGAGGTGGGCCTGCGGGGTGTGGGTGCGGAGCCAGGTCGTGGTGTCGGTCAGGCGGGCCGACAGGGTGGGGATGTCGAAGACGTGGGCGCGGGTCCGCTCCTCGGCGGGGGTGAGCAGGTCGAAGAGGAGGGTGCCCAGGCCTGCCCGGTTGAGGGCCGACGCCACCTGGCGGTTGCGGGGGCTGTGACGGCTGCTGCCCGAGCCGTGGGCGAAGAGGACCACCGCGCGGGTGTTCGGCGGGAGGGTGAGTTCCCCGGGGAGGGCGGAGCCCGCCGCGTCGATCGTGACGTCGATCGTCGTCGTGGGTGTGCTCATGGCGGTGCCTTCGGGGGGGTGTGGGGCGTCGTCCTTTCCTTCGCCGCGCGGGTCAGGAGGGAGACGACCTCCTCGTCGGGGGTCTGGGAGAAGTCGTGGTACCACTGGCCCACGGCGGAGAATCCGGCCGGAGTGGCCAGGAAGACCACGTCGTCGGCCGCCTCCGACAGGCGGGCCGCCGCGTCCGGCGGGGCCACCGGGGCCGCCATGACCACCTTGGCCGCGCCCTGCGCCCGTACGACCCCGCAGGCGGCGGCCGCCGTGGCGCCGGTGGCGATGCCGTCGTCGACGAGGATCGCCGTGCGGGCGTGCAGGGGGACCCGGTCGCGGCCGGCTCGGAAGCGGTGGGCCTGGCGGGCCAGTTCCTCCTGTTCGGCCGCCTCCACCTCGGCGATGTCCTGCGGGGTGATGCGGCCGCGGCGGACGATGTCGTCGCTGATGACGCGTACGCCGCCCTCGCCGATCGCGCCGAAGGCGAGTTCGCGCTGGTACGGGACGCCGAGCTTGCGCACCACGATCACGTCGAGCGGTGCGTGCAGGGCGTGGGCCACGTGGAAGGCCACCGGCACCCCGCCCCGGGGCAGGCCCAGCACCACGGGGTTCTCCGGCTCGTACGTCCGGAGGGCCTCGGCGAGTCGTCGTCCCGCGTCGTCGCGGTCGGTGAACAGCACCTGCTCTCGCCGCCTCGTCCTGGCGTTCGGTTCGGCCTCTTCCTTCTCGTTCCTTCCCTTCTTCGAGAGGAACTCATCGAGGGGGTTTGTGCAAGTGGTCCCGGTGATCCGTACGAAGGAGGGGTGTCGAGTCTGTGGGATCCGAAGGTGGGGAGGGGCGGGGGGCGTGCATAGGTTGGCGGTGGGGCCACTACGAGGATGGGGCGGCGCGATGCGCGGACTGGTGGAGACGGCGCGGCGGTGGGCGGCCGAGGGGCGGACGGGATTCCTGGCGCGGCCGGTGGCCGAGCAGGGGTTCGGGCCGCGGGACCCGGCGGGGGCCCTGCTGCTGGACGCGCGGGGGGAGTGCGCCGGATCGCTGTACCGGGGTGTGTTCGACGCCGAGCTGGTGGCGGAGGCCGGGGCGTGGGCGCCCGGGGCCACCGCCCGGGTGTGCGAGGTGTCGGTCGGGGCGCAGGAGGCGGCGGACGCGAAGCTGACCTGCGGGGGCCGGGCGGAGATCCTGCTGCAGCCGTTGGCGGCGGTGCCGGACGAGTGGTGGGAGCTGCTGGCGGAGGGGGTCGGGGTGGCGCTCGTGACGCGGCTGAACGAGCGGGCCGACCGGGCGGTGAGCGAGGTGGTCCGGGCCGTCGACTCCCCCGCCGACGAGGCCGGGCGGCGCGCCGGTGAGCTGCTGGCCACGCGGCGGCCCGGGCGGGACGCCGTGTACGGGGATTTTGGGCTCGTGCTCGTGGAGGCGTACCCGTCGGCGCCCCACGTCGTGATCGGCGGGCCCGAGTCCGGGGAGCTGGCGCAGCTCATCGGCGCCCAGGCGCGGCTGCTGGGGTGGGGTGCGCAGTACGTCGCCGCCGTGGCGGACGCCGAGGAGCTGCTGGCGGCGCGGCGCGACGCGGCCTGCCTGGTGATGCTCAGCCACGATCCGGAGTTCGACGTGCCGACGCTGCGGGCGGCGCTCGCGCTCGGGATCCCGTACGTCGGGGCGCTGGGCTCGCGGAAGACCACGGCCCGGCGGCGGGAGGGGCTGGAGGCCGCCGGGGTGGCGGAGGCCGAGGTGGCGCGGGTGCACGGGCCGATCGGGCTCGACCTGGGCGCCCGTACACCGGCGGAGACCGCGCTCGCCATCTGCGCCGAGATCCTGGCGGTGCTCAGCGGGCACGGGGCGCGGGCGGTGCCGGGGCTGCGGGAGTCGGACGGGCCTCTGCGGTAGCTGTTCGGCCGCGCCGCCTGCGGGCGGTGGCCCCCGGCTGCGCCGGCTGGCCGGCTGCGGGCGTGCTCCCGGCCGCGCCGGCCGGCTGCGGCGATGGGCGGTGGCCGGGGCGGGCGCTACTTGCCGAGGGCCCGCTTGAGCTGGGCCTTGGTCATCTCCGAACGGCCGCGGATATTGCGCTGCCTGGCCTCCTCGTAGAGCTGCGCGTGCGTGGGGCCGTCCGCGCCCGGGTCGGAGGGGCCGCCGCGGCGTGACGGGGAGAGGTCGTCCAGGGAGAGGCGGTTCGCGGCTTCGTCCCCGGGGACGCCGCGTTCCTCGGCGCTCTCCTTGATGTGTTCGTCGTGGTCTTCGCGCTGGGGGGAGGATCCGCGGGGCATGGCCTTACCCCTCCCTTCCGATACGGGCTCCTGCCCGCCTACCCACCGTACCGGCCGTCAGTCGCGCGGCACCCATTTTTCTTGCCCTTATCGGGCGAATCCTGAGCAAAGCCGGGAATATGACCAGTATGAACACGACACTGAGCTACCTCGCGGTCGACGCGACCCTCGGCAGGATCGCGTGGTTCTTCTTCGTGGGCATCCTGATCTCCGGGTTCCTGCTCGCCGGCTTCAAGCTGGGCCAGCGCGTCCGAGCCAAGGAGCCCCCGCCGCCCACCCCCGAGAGCCAGCCGCACCTGCCCAACGGCGGCGCCGTCCACGAGGTGCGCGAGGAGCGCGACCAGGTGGAGATCCCGGAAAGCGGCCTGCGCCCCCACGAGATGCAGGGCTACGGGAACTTCGGCGACACCACCTCCGCCCACCCCGACGAGGTCCGCAGTCGGCGCGAGTCCGGCTACGAGCGCCCCCAGGGCCCCGGACCGCACCCCCAGCCCGGCTCTCCCCCGAACGCGGGACGCGGCGCCCACGCCTGACCGCCCGCCCCGCCCCGGGCACCCCGGCTCTCCCGCCCCTCGTCCACCCGTCCCTGACCTGCGCCGCCTGGCCGCCGCGCCCGGCAGACGGCTGTGCGGAGCCGGTGCACCG
>NZ_JBHXTC010000048.1:33566-58817 GCF_042677605.1 Streptomyces sp. NPDC127106
CTCCCCGCCCCCCCCCCCCCGGTCACCCCGGACCTACCCCCCATCTCACCCCCGTCCTTACCCTTCTCCTCTTGCCCGCGTCGCAGTCACCACGTCTGTGCGGAGCCTGAGCACCTCGGGGGGCGGGTGCCGGGTCGAGGTGTGCCGGACCTCGGCCGCCAGGGGCGGGTCCAGGCGGCGGTACGGGACCTCGCCGACGCCCATCGCGGTCGCGGTCGCGGTCGTGGTGGCGGCCTCGGTGGCGGCCCCGCTGACGGCCTCGGCGGCGGTCGCGGTGACGGCCTCGGTGGCGGCCCCGGCGCCTGCCGCGGGTGCGGCGCCGTCGGCGTCTTCCGCCCGCCGGGCCAGTTCGGCCGCCAGTTCCGCCCGCTGCGCGGCCGTCAGCGGGCTCGACACCAGCGGTGTCTCGTCCTCGACCGGCAGGACCAGCACCAGCGCCTGGGGACGGCGCGGCGTGCCGGTGTAGCCGATCACCGCCGCGTCCCGGACCTCCGTGTGCCGCAGCTTCTGCCAGCCGCGGCGCCCCGCCGGGTACGCCTGGTCCAGCCGCTTGACGACCAGTCCCTCGATGCCGCTGGCGGGGAGGGTCTCGTACCAGGTCTCGGCCACGTCCGGGTCGGTGGTCATCGGGACCGGCTGGAGCGGCGGGCCGAGCGGGAGCAGCAGCTCCACCAGGAGGGCCCGGCGCCGCTCGTACGGGCGCCCGCGTACGTCCTGCCCGGCCAGTTCGAGGACGTCGAAGGCGGCGTACGAGGCCGGCAGGCTCTGCGCGAGGACGGCGGCCTTGGCGGCGGTGGCGGCGGCCCGCCGCTGTACGAGGGCGAAATCGGTGCGGCCCTCGTGCCACACCACCACCTCGCCGTCGAGCACGGTACCGGCGGGCAGCCGGCGCGCCGCGGCCACCAGGTCGGGAAAGGCGCTGGTCACGACGCGGCCCGAGCGCGCCTGCAGCAGCACGTCCGCGGGTGTGCGGACCACCACCAGCCGGTGTCCGTCGAACTTGGGCTCGTACGCCAGGCCCGCCCCGCGCGGCAGGGTCCGTACGGAGGCCGCCAGGGCCACCTGGATCACGGCCCGACCCCGGGGAGACGGTGAGCGGCGGCCGGGTCCAGGAGCGGCGCGAGGAGGTCGCCGTCCCGCTCCAGCCTCGGCGGGATGTCGTCGGCGAGGAAGACCAGGTCGGCCGGGTTCCCGCAGGCCTCGACCTCGGTCCAGGAGACCGGCGCGGAGACGGTCTGCCGGGCCCGCGCGCGCAGGGTGTAGGGCGCGGCGGTGGTCTTGGCGGCGGCGTTCTGGCTGTGGTCGACGAAGACCTTGCCGGGGCGCAGGGACTTGGCCATGCGATGGACGACGAGATCGGCGAGCTCCCGCTCGGCCTCCTGGGCCAGCTTCTTCGCGTACGCCGACACGACCTCGGACGGGGTCGGCTCCAGGGGCGCGGCCAGGTGCAGCCCCTTCGACCCGGAGGTCTTGGGGTACGCGGACAGCCCGTCGGCGGCGAGCCGCTCGCGCAGCCAGAGCGCCACGCCGCAGCACTCGACGACGGTGGCGGGCGGACCGGGGTCCAGGTCGAGGATCAGCCGGTCGGCGACAGCGGGACTGCCCACCGGCCACTGGGGGGTGTGGAACTCGACCACCAGGTTGGCCGCCCACATCAGCGAAGGCAGGTCGGAGACGACCACCTGTTCGGCCGAGGGGTCGTCGGACCGCGGCACGGCGGCGGTCCTCACCCAGGCGGGCGTACCGGGCGGCGGGTTCTTGGTGAAGAACAGCTGCCCCTCCGGCCCGTCGGGATAGCGCAGGAAGGACACCGGCCGGTCGTGGACGTGGGCCAGCAGCGCAGCGGCGACGGTGGCGTAGTAGTGCAGCACCTCGCCCTTGGTGAAACCGGTCTCGGGGTACAGGACCTTGTCCAGGTTGCTGAGCGAGATGCGACGCCCCTCCACCATCGTGATCGGCGTCATACGATGAGACTGCCACGAAACGGGAGGAACTGTGCGATCCATCTGGAACGGGGCCATCTCCTTCGGCCTGGTCAGCATCCCGATCAAGCTGGTGAACGCCACCGAGAGCCACTCCATCTCCTTCCGCCAGATCCACCTGGACGACGGCGGCCGCATCCGCTACCGCAAGGTGTGCGAGCTGGACGGCGAGGAGGTGTCGAGCGCCGAGATCGGCAAGGGCTACGAGGAGGCGGACGGCTCGATCATCCCGATCACGGACGAGGACCTGGCCCAGCTGCCGATCGCCACGGCGAAGACGATCGAGATCGTGTCGTTCGTCCCGGCGGACGAGATCGACCCCCTCCAACTGGACTCCGCGTACTACCTGGCGGCGAACGGAGCCACGGCGGCCAAGCCGTACACCCTGCTGCGGGAGGCGCTCAAGCGGAGCCAGCGGGTCGCGATCGCCAAGTACGCGCTGCGGGGCCGGGAACGGCTGGGCATGCTGCGGGTCGTCGACGACGTCATCGCCATGCACGGCCTGCTGTGGCCGGACGAGATCCGCGCGCCGGAAGGGGTCGCCCCCGAGGCGTCGGTGTCGGTGCGGGAGGCGGAGCTGGACCTGGCCGACGCGCTGATGGCGACCCTCGGGGAGGTCGAGATGGCGTCGCTGACGGACGAGTACCGCGAGGCGGTCGAGGCGTTGATCGAGGCGAAGGCGGAGGGCGCCTTCGAACCGCCGTCGGAGGCGGAGGTGGAACCGGCCGGCGGTAAGGTGATCGACCTGATGGCGGCGCTGGAGAACAGCGTACGGGCGGCGAAGGCCGCCCGCGGCGACGAGGCCGCGCCGGAGGCCGGCGCGGCCGAGGTGAGGCCGATCCGCGAGGGCGCGGCGCGGAAGCGGGCTCCGGCTGCACCGAAGGCGGTGGGCGGGAAGAAGTCGACCGCGGCGACGGCTGCGGCGAAGAAGACGGCGGGTGCCAGGAAGTCCACCGCTGCGTCGACACGGTCCGGGGCGACGAAGGCGACCGCGACCAAGTCGACGGCGAAGACGGCCAGAACCACGAAGACGGCGAAGACGGCGAAGACGACGGCGAAAACCGCCAAGTCGGCCAAGACGGCCGGAAGCGCCGCGTCGACAGCCGGCAAGACGGCGACGAAGAAGAAGGCCGCGCCGAGGAAGCGGGCTTCTGCGTAACCCGCCCGGAGCGGTCGCTCCGGGTCGAGCGGGGTGGTCGAGCGGGGTAGTCGAGCGGGGTGTACGGAACCCGGCTCCCGAGCCCTCAGCGCCCCCGCCACGTACGCGCATCGCGAGCCAAGGCGAACAGGGCTTCGACGTCCGGCGGTTTGAGGCTGGGCGGGGACGAGGCGAGGGCGGCGGTGGCGGTCGCCGGTTCGAGGACGCGGATGTCGCGGACGGTGGGGGCCACCTCGACGCGGGAGGCGTCGACCACCGCCAGCGACGGCGTGGCCGGAACGCCCAGGGCGCGGGTGGCGGCAGAGGCCGCGCGGCGGATCCAGCGGGGATCGGGGCGCGGGTCGGCGCGGCCCACGCCGAGGAGGAGGTCACCGACGACGGCGCGTTGGCGGCGGCCCGGGAGGCTGCGGATGCAGAAGACGCCGGCGGGCCCGATCAGGAGGTGGTCCAGGAGGTGGTCGAGGCGGCCCAGCGTGCGTAACGGGATGCAGTGCAGGACGCGCCAGCCGTCCGCTTCGAGGCCGTCGAGGAGGTCGCCCATGCGCTGCTGGGCGGTGAGTTCCTGGCGCAGGCGGTGGCGGTCGCGGGTGCCCGCGGAGCCGTGGGCGAGCTCGCCGAGCAGGGTTTCGCCCGGGCGGTTCGGGGCGAGGTCCTCGTCGGGCGGCAGGGCGAGGCGGCGCAGTTCCGCGCGGGTGGGCACGGGCGGCGGGCCGACCGTGCAGGCGCCGGTCAGGTACGGCCGCAGGGCCGTGAGGACGGCTTCGCGGTGCTGGTCGGCGAGCACGCTGATCCGGTTGGTCTGCCGGTCGTACCAGGCCACGGCCCGGCCGTCGGGCAGGTTCACGTAGAGCCGGCCGCGGCCGGGGCGGCCGCTCGGCAGCACTGTGAGTCCGCGCATGGACCTCACCCCCCGGGTCCATGGGAACAGGGCGGGCGGCCGGGGGCAATCCCCCGTGGGGAGTTCTCGGTCGTGTAACGGCTTCTACGGGAGTCTGCCGGGTTCCTGTTACACGCTCATCGCGGTACCGCAACGGCGGGTTCCTAGGTTGGTGGCGATGACGAAGGAGGGTTGGGCGTGAGCATCGTCCGTGTCCGTACGCTGGTCCGCGTCGCCGCCGTGAGCGCGTGCGCGGGAGGTCTGCTCGTGCTGCCCGCGGCCGCGGCCCTCGCCGAGGGGATGCCCACCGCGTCGGCGGCGCGGACGCTGGTCAAGCGGGTGGCCCTCGCGGACGGGGTGTCCCGGGCCGAGGTCTACAAGGTGGCGGGCGGCGCCTACCAGGCCGACATCCTCGGCGGTGACGGCGCCAAGGCGGCCACCCTGGACGGCGGCGACGACGCGGTCGAGATCGGCGGCGGGGCGCTGCACGCCGCCCTGCGGGCCGACGGGCGGATCACGTCGTGGGTCGGCGACTCGCGGTCCGGCGACGGCGCCGGGCACACGCTCGACGGACGGCTGCCCGACGGACGCATCCCCGACGGGCACGGCGCCGACGGCCACAAGACGGGCACCCGGGACGGAGTCGTGCTCGCGGCACCCGACACGGGTGTGCTGCGCCTGGACACCCTGGCCGACGAGCCGGGGGACGGGGTGCTGCTGCTGGCCGCGGGCGGCGGCATCGCGGCGGTGGGGGCTGCGGGCCTCGGGTACGCGATGCTGCGGCGCGGGCGTACCGACGGCTGATTCCGGGGAGATTTCGGGGGAAGCGGGGCATATCTCTGCGTGCGGTCGTGATCGAGGTCGTCGTACCGCGTGCGGTCGTACCGCGGAGAGGAGGACCCGGGGGCCGTGAGGGCGTCTCTCCTGCATGCGGGACCCCGTACGCCGGTGCCGGTGCGTGCGCCGGTGCGTATGCCGGTACGTGCGGCGGTGCGTGCGGCGGTCCTGCCGTTGGCCGTACCGGTGGTCGCGCTGCTGCTCGCCGGTTGTGGTGAGAGCGGCGGCCTGGTCAGCGCGGGGGCCGCGCCGACCGCGAGCGGGCCCGTGCAGTTGTGGCCGGGCCGCAAGGGGGCGACCGTACCGCCCGCCGATCCGGCGGGCGCGCCCGCGGTGTACGTGCCGGGGCTGCCGCCCGTTCGGGGCCAGAACGTGCACGAGGTCGACCCGATCGCGCTGGTCAGGGCCGAGGTGGCGGCGGGGAGCGCCGGCATCCCCCCACAGACGGCGGCCGCGATCGCGTCCTGCGGGCGGGAACCGGCCGGGGCGTGCCCGGTGCTGACGCCGTACTACCGGGACCTGACCGGAAACGGGCGGGACGAGCTGGTCGTCGGGATCGACCTGCCCGACGGGATGATGTCCGTACGGGTGTACACGGCTGACCGGAACGGGCTGCTCAACCGGATCATGGCGACCACGGAGTCCGTGGTGGGGGTGGAGCTGGCCGGGCGGGACGTGATCCTGCGGGTGCCGAGCGGCAACCCGGGCTACGAGCTGATCACCGCGTGGTCCTGGGACTCCAAGGAGCGGACGATGCTGCCGACGCGGGAGCAGATCGTCCGCCTGCCACAGGCGTCACCACAGACGTCCCCGTCGGCGCAGGAGACACAGCCGGCGCCAGGGGCACACTCATGAGGGCTCCCGCGTGGACGGCGTCGCTGACCTGGAAGTCGGCGTGCTTCATCGTCGTCATGTGCTGTGCGCTGGCGGCCGCGCTCGGGCTGCTGGTGCACGTGGAGGTGACGCGGCAGACGGTGGCCACGGCGCGGGAGAAGGCGCTCGACAAGCTGCGGGGCGTGGTCCTGGAGTACGAGGCGGGCGAGCCCCTGCCGCCCGACGCGGGGCTGGATCCGGTGGGCCTGCCGCCGCCGCTGCGGCAGCTGGCGCTGACCGGTCGGCGCGGGACGATGCTCGACGAGGACCGGCCGGTGATGTGGGCGGCGGCACCGGCGGACGGGAAGGCCCTGGCCGCGTACGTCGACTACGCACAGGGCGCGCGGACGATCAGCGGGCTCGACAAGGCGATCATCGGCTCCTCGGCGCTGGCGATCGGCGGAACGCTGCTGCTCGGCGCCTTCGCGGTGACGCGGGTGACGCGGCGGCTGCACCAGACGGCGACCGTGGCCCGACGGATCACTCAGGGCGACCTGGACGCGCGGGTGGACGACCCGCGGACGAAGGATCCCGCACGCCACCAGGACGAGGTGGCGACGGTGGCGGCGGCCCTGGACACGATGGCGGGGACCCTGCAGGCGAAGCTGCTGCGGGAGCAGCGGTTCACGGCGGACGTCGCGCACGAGCTGCGGACCCCGCTGACGGGATTGCAGGCGGCGTCGGAGCTGCTGCCGGAGGGGCGGGCGACGCAACTGGTGCAGGAGCGGGTGCGGACGATGCGGCGACTGACCGAGGACCTGCTGGAGATCTCGCGGCTGGACACCGGCAGCGAGGTGGTGGAGGGCGACCTGCACCAGCTGGGGCCGTTGGCCCGGCGGGTGGTGCGGGCGTCCGGCACGGACACGGAGGTCGTGGTCGTCCGGGACGCGCACGTGGAGACGGACCGGCGGCGGCTGGAGCGGGTGCTGGGCAACTTGGTGGCCAACGCGCACCGGCACGGCCGGGCCCCGGTCGTGCTGACCGTGGACGGGCCGGTGGTGACGGTCCGGGACCATGGGGACGGCTTCCCCGACTACCTGCTGGAACACGGGCCGGAGCGGTTCCGCAGCGGGGGCTCCAGGGGGCACGGGCTGGGTCTGACGATCGCGGTGGGCCAGGCGGAGGTGATCGGTGCCCGACTGGAGTTCCACAACGCCGAGGACGGCGGCGCCCTGGCGACCCTGACCCTTCCGGAGAACCCGCCGGGCCTTCCCGGCGGGCGGCCGGGCGAGTGAGGCGGCCGTGGCTGGGGCGCAAGCGTCCGGCCGGCCGCCGGGCGGGGCGTCGGCCCCGGACGGCCGACCGGCCCCCCGCACGGGCGTACGCCCCGGGCAGCGGGGGACCCGGCGGTCCCAGCGCGGCCACCGGGCCGGGCAGGCGTACCCGTCCGCCCGTCCGCCCGTCCGCCCGGCCCCACGTCCGCCGGGCCGGGCAGGCCGGGCCACCCGTGGTACGGGCCCGGGCCGTCGTCGGGGCCGCGGGCGTGGAGGTGGGGACGTGTCCCGGACCGGGCGCGCCCGCCGTACGGGGGCTGCGCTGCCGGCGGAGCCACGGCGTCGAGCGGCGCGGCCGCCACGGCCCGCCCGGTCGGCGAGGGCGGCGGGGCGACGGGGCGGCACGGCCTACTCGGTCGGCGGGGTCTTCGGCGGGGTGGGCTTGGTCCAGGGCCAGCGGAGCTTCGGCTTCTCGGCGTCCGGGGCGTACGCGTACTTCCAGCCCTTCTGGAGGCCCAGCCGCTTCGTGTAGCCCGCCGGCACCCGCTGGTACAGCAGCACCGTCGGGGGCCCGCCGTCCGGCGCCGGGACCGGGATCTCGTACCACTTCGGGGGGTGTCCGGTCGGGCCGACGAGGATCGGCAGGGTGCGGCCGTCCATCGGGCCGCCCTCGAACGGGGTGGGTTCGCTTCTCACCCTTCCAGTGTCACAGCAGGTGCGCGGCCTCGGAGACCACCGGGATCACGCGCCGCGCCAGGATGCCGGCCGCGCCGTCGGCGGATTCCAGGGCCAGCGCCGCCCGGGCCGCGGCCGCCGTTTCGGGGTCGGTGGCGGCGGTGGCGGTCAGCAGGGCGATGAACTGGTCCACCAGCCAGTCCCGCAGGGTGCCGGCGTCGGGCTGTTTGCCCTCGTCGATCCATATCAGGGAGGCGGCTTCGACTGCGGTGATCCAGGTGCGGACCATCATGCGCAGCCGCGGCCCCGGTCCGGGTGCGGGGACGGACAGGTGGAGCAGGATCTCGCGGGCGGCGGCGCGGCGGATGCCGTCGACGGTGGCCGTCGTGCGGGAGGTTTCCACGACGCTGCCGCCCTGGAGGAGGGCGGTGAAACCGGTGTCGTGCTCGTCGACGAAGGCGAGGTAGCGGTCCAGGGCCCGGGCCAGGCGCTGGGTCAGCGGACCCGTCCGGGGTACGGCGAAGCACTGGTCCAGCAGGTCCGCCGCCGAGCGCAGGGCGGCCTCGTACAGCTGCTGCTTGCCACCGGGGAAGTAGCGGTACACCAGGGGCCGGGAGACGCCGGCGACCTCGGCGACGTCGTCGAGGGAGACCTCTTCCGGTGCCCGGTGCGCGAAGAGCGACAGCGCCGCGTCGAGGAGCTGTGCCCGCCGTTCCTCGACGCTCAGCCTGCGGTACGCGGGTGCGGTCATGCCCGCAGGGTAGCCGCCGCGGGGCGGCCACCGCGGGGCCGCCGTCGCAGCCGCAGCCACAACCGCAGCCGCAGCCGCAGGGCCGTCGCCCGACACCGGCTTCAGCCGAGAAGTCCCGAGCTCTGCCAGAGCCGGCGGCCGACGCCGCGCAGGACTCCGATGTCGTCGAGGAAGTCGGTGAGCCGCTTCGCCCCGGTCTGCATGACCTCGCGGCGGTGGCCGCTGGCCTTGACCTGGGCGACGGCCTCGCGGCGGTCCAGGCCCACGTTCTCGTACACCGCGGGGTTGACGAAGGCGAGGGAGAAGACGCGGGCGGCCTCACCGCAGCTGATGCGGGTCAGCTCCTGCTCCCAGCGCGGGGCGGTGAGCATCTGGCGGCGCAGTTCCTCGCGGGCGTAGCGGACGTGCCGGGCCTCCTCGATGACGTGGATCCGGGTGACGCCGCGGACCAGCGGCTGGATGCGCTCGTCGGGGAAGGTGAGGCGCTGCATCCAGTCGAGGATCTCCTCGCCGAGCAGGGTGCAGGCGAAGGAGCCCGGGGTGGTGGAGACGGTCTTGAGGACGCGGGCGAGGTTGTGGTTGAGGCGGGAGACCGGGTAGGCGGGGGCGCCCGCCTTCTGGATCATGCGGGCGAACATCATCGAGTGCCGGCATTCGTCGGCTATCTCGGTGAGGGCGTAGCGGACGTGATTGCTGGTCAGGGACTTGTCGTAGATGTGCCGGACCAGCAGCTGCATCAGGATGATCTCGAACCAGATGCCCAGGGAGGCGAGCGAGGCGGCCTCGTGGCGGGACAGGTCGATGCGCTGCTCCTCGCTCATCCGCTTCCACAGCGGGGTGTCGTAGAGGGAGAGCAGCTCGGGGGGCCAGTAGTACGCACCGTCGACCAGCGGGGCGTCCCAGTCGAGTTCCTCGTCGGGGTCGAAGGAGTGCTTGGCCGAGGAGTCGAGCAGGCGGGCGGCGGTCTCCTCGCGGTCCCTGAGGACGCCGAGGGCGTCCTTGAGGACCTGGACCTGCTGGGGGTCCGTGGTGTGGTCGGGGTCGGTCGTGGTCGTCATGGCGGGGCACCTCGCCCTGGTCCGGGGTGGGTTGGGTCGTGGCCACGGCTGCGGCTGCGGCTGCGGCTGCGGCCCACGGTGCGGTCACCAGTTATGAGACTGCTTGTCAGCAAGAGCGTCAATCCCCCGCGCGCCACTTGTTGACTGCGCGTCTACCAACGTGTGACATTGCCAACGATCCTGTCCTGCACGGCAGTACGCGAGGCGAGGGGGCGTCAGTGTCGACGCACGAGCTCTACACCGCAGTCCCGGACGAGGACGTCTGGCAGATCCCGGCCACCGGCGCCGCCCGCTTCAGCTGGGAGTACGCGGAGGGCCGCGAACGGCTCCTCGCGCTCTACCAGAAGGGCAAGGACAAGCAGTGGGACGGCGCCAAGCGCATCGACTGGGACCTGCCGGTCGACCCGCACAACCCGCTCGGCACCCCGGACGAGGCCCTCACCCTCCACGGCACCCCCTACTGGCCGAAACTCACCGAGCACGACAAGGGCGAACTGCGCCGGCACTACGCCTCCTGGAACTTCAGCCAGTTCCTGCACGGCGAACAGGGCGCGATGGTGTGCGCCGCACGCATCGTGGAGTCGGTCCCGGACCTGGACGCCAAGTTCTACTCCGCCACCCAGACCATGGACGAGGCCCGGCACGCCGAGGTCTTCGGACGCTTCCTCCACGAGAAGATCGGGCTGCTCTACCCGATCAACGACAGCCTGCAGGGACTGCTCGGGGACACCCTGCGCGACGCCCGCTGGGACATGCCGTACCTGGGGATGCAGGTGCTCATCGAGGGGCTGGCACTGGCCGCCTTCGGGATGATCCGCGACACGACCGACAAGCCGCTGCCGAAACAGATCCTGGCGTACGTGATGCAGGACGAGGCACGGCACGTGGCGTTCGGGCGGATGGCGCTGCGCGACTACTACCGGCAGCTCACCGATGCCGAGCTGCGCGAGCGCGAGGAGTTCGTGATCGAGGGCTGCCACCTCATGCGGGACCGGCTGCGCGGGGTGGAGGTGCTGCAGAACTTCGGCATCCCGCGGCAGGAGGCGGTGCAGTTCACGGAGCAGTCGGAGTTCCTGCACCTGTTCCGCAGGCTGCTGTTCAGCCGGATCGTGCCGTGCGTGAAGGACATCGGACTGTGGGGACCGCGGCTGCAGAAGGCCTACCTGGACATGGGCGTCTTCGAGATGGGCGACTCCAACCTGGACCTGCTGATGAGCCAGGACGAGGAGGTCGCCGAGGCCCTCGACCGCGAACGGTTCGCGGCCGAGGAGGCGGCGCGGGTGGCGGAGGTCGCCGCCGCCGTCACCGAGGGCGCCGGGGACGCCGGGGACGCCGGGGACGCTGGGGACGCTGGGGACGCTGGGGACACCGGCGACGCCGGGGCCTAGGCGCGCCGCGGGAGGTGCCGCGAGGGGCCGGCGAGCGCCTGCGGGCCGTCGCGGCCGGTCGCGCAGGTCCCCGCACCCCTTCGGGGTGCTGCCGAACCGCCGTTGACTTCGCCGCGGCCACTGGCTGCCCTCACTCCCCGGACACCGTCCCGGACGCGGCCCGCCGGGCCGACCCGCGCGCGGAGCCGGCCGCCGGCGGCCCGTCGCGCAGCGCCGCCTCCATCACGGCCCGGGCGATCGGCGCCGCGGCGCTGTTGCCGCTGACGTGCCCGCGGTCGCCCGCCGCGTCCTCGACGACCACCGCGACCGCCACCCCCGGAAGCGGTGCGTCCGCGCCCTTGGCCCAGCCGATGAACCAGGCGTACGGGGTGCCCGCGTTGCCGACGCCGTGCTGGGCCGTGCCGGTCTTCCCGCCGACCTCCGCCCCCGGGATGGCCGCGTTGCGCCCGGTCCCGTCCTCGACCGCCTTCACCATCAGCTTCTGGAGCCGCAGTGCCGTCGCCGGATTCATGGCGCGGCCGAGGCTGCGCCGACCGGTGCGCCGGACCTGGCTCCCGTCGTCCTGGGCGGTCCGCTCCACCAGGTACGGGGCCCTGAGCTCGCCGCCGCCCGCGACGGCGGCGGCCACCATCGCCATCTGCAGCGGGGTCGCCTTGGTGTTGAACTGCCCGATCGAGGACAGGGCGAGCTGGTCGGGGCTCATGTCGGTGTCGAAGTTCGACCGGGACACCCAGGCCGGCACCCGCAGGCCCTCGTCGTTGAACCCGAACCGGCCGGCCGCCTCCGCCATCCTCCGCAGCCCCACCTGCACGCCGATCTTCGCCATCACCGTGTTGCAGGAGTACTGCACCGCCTCCGCCATCGAGGCGTCCCGGCAGCCCGTGCCCGCGTTCGGCAGCAGGGTGCTGGTGCCCGGCAGCGGGTAGGGGTCCGGGGTCCGGGTCGGCGCGTCCACGTCCCTGACCACGCCCGCGTCCAGGGCCGCGGCCGCCGTCACGATCTTGAAGGTGGAGCCGGGCGGGTACGTCTCGCGCAGCGCCCGGTTGAGCATCGGCCGGGCCGGGTCCGCGTTCAGCCGCGCCCAGGCCGCGGCGACGGTCGGGCCCGTGCCGGACAGCACCCCCGGGTCGTACGAGGGGCTGCTGACCAGGGCGAGGATCCGTCCGGTGGCGGGTTCGAGCGCGGCCACCGCGCCCCGCTTGCCCGCCAGTGCGGTGTACCCGGCCCGCTGCACGGCCGCCCGCACGGTGGTCTCGGCGTCGCCGCCGTCGGGGCGGCCGCGGGACAGGTCGTACCAGAGCGGGAAGACGGAGAGGCCCGGGTCGGTGCCGGCGAGGACGGGATCCTCGGCGCGCTCCAGCAAGCTGGTGCCGTAGGTCTGGGAGGAGAAGCCGGTGACGGGCGCGTACAGCGGGCCCTGCGCGTACGTCCGCTCGTAGCGCAGCAGTTGGCCGCTGTCCCGGGATCCGGTGACCGGCCGCCCCTCGACCACGATGTCCCCGCGCGGCCGGGCGTAGCGCTCGATGGCGGGGCGTTTGTTGGCCGGGTTCGCCCCGTAGGCCGCGGCCTCCCAGACCTGCACCCGGACCACGTTGGCCAGCAGGGCCGCGAGGAGCAGGGCGCAGAAGTACGCGCACCAGCGGATGTAGCGGATCACCGGCCGGCCCCCGCTCCGGCGGGGGCGGCCGGGCGGGGTCGGCGGGCGCTGTCGCTGAGCCGGACCAGCAGCGCGACGATGATCCAGTTGGTGACGACGGAGGAGCCGCCCTGGGCGAGGAAGGGCATGGCCATGCCGGTCAGCGGGATCAGGCCGGTCACTCCCCCGGCGATGCCGAACACCTGGAGGGCGATGATGGAGGCGAGCCCGGTGGCCAGCAGCCGCCCGAAGGAGTCGCGCAGGGCGAGCCCGGCGCGGAAGCCGCGGTCCACGAGGATCCCGTAGAGCAGCAGGATCGCGGTGAGGCCGACGAGGCCGAGTTCCTCGCCGGCGGTGGCGAGGATGAAGTCCGATTTGGCGGCGAAGCCGATGAGGAAGGACTGGCCGTGGCCGAGTCCGGCGCCGAGGAGCCCGCCGGCCGCGAACGCGAAGAGGGACTGGGCGAGCTGGCCGGGGCCCTCGCCGCGCTCGATGGAGGCAAAAGGATTCAGCCAGTCGTCCACCCGGCCGTGCACGTGCGGTTCGAGGCTTCCGACGGCGTACGCGCCCGCGGCGGCGAGGGCCAGGCCGATGGCGATCCAGCCGATCCGGCCGGTGGCCGTGAACAGCATGATCACGAACAGTCCGAAGAAGAGGAGGGAGGTGCCGAGGTCCCGTTCCAGGACCAGCACGCCGACGCTGAGCAGCCAGATGGCGAGGATCGGGCCGAGGACACGGCCGGGCAGCAGCCGCAGCCGCCAGAAGAGGCGGCGGCCGGTGAGGGCGAGCGCGGTGCGGTTCGCGGCGAGGTAGGCGGCGAAGAACACGGCCAGCAGGATCTTCGCGAACTCCGCCGGCTGGAACGAGAACCCGGCGAACCGGATCCAGATGTGCGCCCCGTTGACCGCCGGGAAGAAGACGGGGAGCAGCATCAGCACGAGGGCCGCCGCCACCGACACGTACGCGTAGCGCTGGAGCACCCGGTGGTCGCGCACGACCGCGACGACCAGGACGAACAGGGCGACGCCGAGGGCGGACCAGCGCAACTGGCCCCCGGCGGCGGCGAGGGCGGCCGGGGTGGTCAGGTCGAGGCGCTGGATGAGGACCAGGCCGAGCCCGTTGAGCAGGAAGGCGATCGGCAGCAGCACCGGATCGGCGTACGGGGCCCGGAGGCGGACGGCGAGGTGGGTGAGGAGGGCGGCGCCGCCGAGCCCGGCGGCGTAGTGGGCGACCGTCCCGGGCAGCCGGCCGGTGGCGGCGAGGCCGACGTAGAGGTGGCCCAGGACGCAGATGAGGACGGCCCCGGCGAGGAGCGTCAGCTCGGCTCCCCCGCGCCGGGACGGACGGACGCCGGGGGGCAGGTGCGGGAAGGGCCCCGCCACCTCAGCCGTCAGAGCGGTCATACGGGAAACGTAGCAAGTGGACGGGTGACATGTCCGCTTATGTCATAGGGTGCCGAAGAATCGTCAGAAACGGTCAGAAGTGGGAGCCGCGGCCATGGGACCTGTGGAGTTCATCGTCCTCGCCTTCCCGGAGGAACAGCTGCGGGTCCCGGCGGTCGAGGCGGTGCTGGGGTTGCGGAAGACCGGGAACGTGCGGCTGATCGACGGCCTGGTGGCCACCAAGACCGCCGGGGGCGAGGTACTGGCCGCGGAGTTCGACGAGTTCGTCGAACTCCAGGGCCTGCTCGCCCACCGGGAAGCGGCCCGGCTGATCGGCCCCGAGGACGTGAAGGAGGCCGCGGACCTGCTGGAGCGCGGCAGCTGCGCGCTCCTGCTGGTGGTCGAGCACGTGTGGGCCGAGGACGCCGCGATCGCCGTACGGGCGGCGGGCGGGCGGATCGCGGGCTCGGTCCGGATCCCGGCGGAGCGGCTGGGGGTCGCCTGATGTTCATCCGCCCCGTCGGCCCCGTCGTCCACCCGGCCCGCCGCCCCGCGGGACGGCCGCTGCTGCGCGGCAGCCTGGCGCGCGGTGCCTATGTCTGGGACGTGGCCCAGCTGCCGCCGCGGCTGCCGCAGCGCGATGCCGGGGCTGACGCGGTGGTGGCCGGGGTCGGTCCGGCCGGGGCCGCCGCACCGCCGCCCCCGGCCGGGTGGACCGAGGCCGCCGGCCTGGCCGAAGCCGCCGGCCTGGCCGAAGCCGCCGACCGGGCCGAAGCCGCCGGTCCGGCGGAGGCGGAACCGGGCGACGTCCCGCCGCGCCCCGCGCCCGGCGGGGCCCCGGGCGCGTCTCCCGAGCCGGCGGCTCCGGAGACCGGGGCCGACCTCACGGCCCACCTGACGCAGCTCGCCGCCCTCGCCCGTGAGGGCCTGCTGACTCCGGAGGAGTTCTCCGCGGCCAAGGCCCGCCTCCTGAATCCCTGACCCGGTTCGCGGACCGGCGGCAGGGCAGGCCGCCGTGGAGATCTCCCCCGCCCCGCCCCTTCCCGAAACCGGGGATTGCGACCCCGGCCGCCGCGCAGCGGGCGCTGCGCGCCCGGATCCCGGGGCTCCGCCCCGGACCCCGCTCCTCAAACGCCGGAGGGGCTGGATCGGCCCGCCGAGGGGCTGGGTCGGCCCGCCGGAGGAGCTCGGGCCTTCCGCGGAGGGGCCGTGCGGGCACGTTCGTCCTGCGTGGACCGCTCCGGGACCTCGGGCGACGGGTCGGGTACCGCCGGGAGGGTGAGCGGGGCGACGGGGCCGCAGCGGATAGGGGTGTTTGTCATATCTTGCGTGGCAGCATCGGCGGCCGGAGGTGATCCCATGTCACGCCGCCTGCTCCACGCCGCCGGTGTCGCCGCCCTGCTCCTCGCGGTCGGGTCGCTGCCCGCTCCCCACGCCGAGCCGCTGCCACGCGCCACCGCCGGGGCCGCAACCGGGGTCACCCCCCGAGCCACCGCCGAAGGCCGGGCTGCTGCCGGAGCCGAGGCCACTGCCGGAGCCCGGGCCGCTGACGCCGCCGCTGCCGCTGACGCCGCAGGAGCCACCGCCGAAGCGGCCCCCCCAGCCGCCGCCGGAGCCGGAGCCCGAGCTGGAGCGGGTGCCGGAGCAAGTGCCGCCGCCGGTGCCGGTGCCGGAGCCGGAACTGGAGCTGGTGCCGGAACTGAAGCCGGAGCCAGTGCCGGAGCGGGAGCTGGCGCCGGAGCCGGAGCCGGAACTGGAGCCGGAGCCGGAGCCGGAACTGGAGCCGGAGCAAATACCGGCGCCGGAGCCGGAGCTGGTGCCAATACCGGAGCCGGAGCCACTGCTGGAACTGGAGCCGGGGCCAGTGCCGGAGCCGGCACCGGTTCCGGTGCCGGAGCGGTCGTCGGGGGTGCGGCCGAACGCGCCGGCGGTGTCGGGGGCGGAGCCACCGGCCGCGCCGAGGCCGAGGCCACGGCCGCGCCCGGCGCTACCGCCGGAGCCCCGGGAAGGACCGCCCGCACCGCTTCGGGTGGGGCCACGGCCGACGTCCGAGCCGGAGGCGCGCGCAAGACCGCCGGAGGCGGCACCGGCGTCCCGGGCAGGGCCGCCGGCGCGGGCGGCGCCCGGCGCGCGGACGAAACCACCGCCGACATCGCCGACATCTCCGACGACATCGCCGACGACATCACCGCCGAGGGCACCGCCGGAGCCACCCGGAACGCCCCCGCCGGTGCCCCGACCGGGTCCGCAGCCGATGCCACTGACGAGGCCTCCGCCGGGAGCGCAACCGACGGCGCCGCCGAACCCACCCGCAGCGCGGCGAGCGCCACCCCCGGGGTCGCCGCCGACCGCACCGCCGGGGCCTCGCCCGACGCCACCCCCGGCCCCGCCCGAGGTGCTGCCGGGGCCGCGGGCGGCCGCGGGGCGGCGGGGGCCGTGGCCCCGGCGTCGCGGAGCGGCGTCGTCGACTCCGTCGGGGGGCTGCTCACCCGGCTTCGGGCGCTGTACCGGCAGGCCGAGGAGGCCGCCGAGGCCTACAACGCCAACGAGGCCGCGCTCAAGGCCCGTCAGGAGGAGGAGCGGCGGCTCGGCACCGACCTCGGCCGGGCCCGGGCCGCGCTCGGCGCGGAGCGGGCCGCCGCCGGGCGGATCGCCCGCGAGCAGTACCGGGGGGCCCGCGGCCTGTCCCCGTACGCCCGGATGCTGCTCACCGGCGATCTGCGGGCGGCCCAGGACCAGCGCCGGCTGGCCGCCCGCGAGAGCGCCCGGCAGGCCGGCATCCTGACCCGCCTCGCCCGCGGCGAGCGGCAGGCCGACGTCCTCGCGACGGCCGCCCGCAAGGCCCTGGACGCCCAGCAGACCGGGGCCGCCCGCACGAAGCGGCTGAAGGAGGAGGCCGACCTCCGCCTCCGGGAGGTCGAGCGGATGCTCTCCGCGCTCTCCGCCGGTCAGCTCGCCGAGGTCGACGCCCGCGAGGCCGCGGACACCGCGGGCGCGCAGCGGGAGCTGCTGGCCTCCGGCCGGCTGGGCGCCCCCGCGTCCCGTACCCGTACGCCGACGGCGGCCGGCAGCACGGCCCTCGCCTACGCCACCGCCCAGATCGGCAAACCGTACGTGTGGGGGGCGGAGGGGCCGGGGGCCTTCGACTGCTCCGGGCTGACCTCACAGGCGTGGGCGCACGCCGGCCGGGCGATCCCCCGCACCAGCCAGGAGCAGTGGGCGCAGCTGCCGAAGGTGCCGCTGGACCGGCTGCGGCCGGGGGACCTGGTGGTGTACTTCCCCACCGCCACCCACGTGGCCCTGTACGTCGGCGACGGGAAGGTGATCCAGGCCCCGCGTCCCGGAGCCTCCGTCAAGGTCTCGCCCATCGCGGCGAACCCGCTGCTCGGGGCGGTCCGCCCGGACCCGGACGGGGTCCCGCTCGCCGCCTACAGCCCGCCGGCGCTGCCCGAGGCCGCCGCGTCGGCGGCGGACGGCGACGACACCGGTTACTCGTCCGCCGAAGCCCCGCCCGCAGCAGAGGGGTCCGCCGGGGCCGCGGACGCCTCCACCTCGGCCAGGTAGTCCGCCGCGTCCTGCGGGTCGTAGAAGAACGCGTCGAAGTCGGCCGGGTGGTCGAAGCCGTTGGCGAATCGATCCGCCACCGGCTGGTACCGCCCGGCCGCCCCGATCAGGTCCAGCACGTGCTCCGGCGGCGGGGCCAGCATCGCGTTCGTCCACTGGGTCACCGGCTTGCCGGTCGCGAACCAGTGCTTGTCGAACGTCGCCTTCATCCACGCCTCGTCGAACGGCTTGTCGCCGTGCATCAGGATCGACGACAGGTACGAGGCCGCGCACTTCGCGGCGGAGTTCGCCCCCTGCCCCGTGATCGGGTCGTTCGCGACGACGACGTCCGCCACGCCGAGCACCACCCCGCCGCCCGGCAGCCGGCCGATCGGGTTGCGGACGACGGGCGCGTACCGGCCGGCCAGCGTGCCGCCCGCGTCCGTCAGCTCGACCTTCGTCGCCCGCGCGTGCTCCCAGGGCGTGTACTTCTCCATCAGGGCCAGGGTGAGCTCCAGGTGCTCCGCGGGGTCGTTCACGCCGCGGAACACGTCCAGCGGCCCGCCCGGGAGCCCCTCCCAGAACAGGATGTCGGCCCGTCCCGACGTGGTCAGCGCGGGCATGACGAACAGCTCGCCGACGCCGGGGACCAGATTGCAGCGCACGGCCTCCGTGCCCGGGTGTTCGGGGCGCGGTTCGAGCCCGTGCACGTACGAGACGGCCAGCGCGCGCTGCGGCGTGCCGTACGGGGAGCGTGCCGCGTCCCGGCCGAACATCGACACGAGCTCGCCCTTGCCCGCCGCGACCAGCACCAGGTCGTAGACGCGGGAGAAGTAGTCCAGGTCGGCGACGGACGCGCCGTGGACGACCAGCTGGCCGCCGCGCTGCACGAAGGTGTCGAGCCAGCCGGCCATCTTCACCCGCTGGTCCACCGACTGCGCGTACGCCGTGAGCCGGCCCAGCCAGTCCACGGCGCGGCCGCCGTCGGGGCCGGCGACCGAGACGCCCACGCCTTCGATCCGCGGGGTGTGCCGCTCCCAGTAGTTGAGGCCGAGGTCACGCTCGTGCTGGAGCGCCGTGTCGAACATGACCTGCGTCGACATGATCCGCCCGGTGCGGATCTCGTCCGCGGTCCGGTTGGACATGAGGGTGACCTCGTACCCCTTCGCCTGGAGGCCGATGGCGAGCTGGAGACCGGACTGGCCGGCCCCCACGACGAGTATCTTGCGCATCTCACGTTCTCGTTTCGGGGAGTGCAGGGGTACGGGCGTACAGGCGTGCAGACCTACAGGTGTGCAGCGGTACGGGCGCGCCGGCCCGCCGCGGTTGCGCCCGCTACTCGGGCGTCGCGTCGAGGGCGTGGCCGACCAGCGTCAGCAGCGATTCGACGACCGTCTCCCGGCGCCGGGCATCCATGATCAGCACCGGCACGTGGGGCGGGACGGTCAGCGCCTCGCGCACGTCCTCGGGCTCGTACGACTGCGAGCCCTCGAAGTGGTTGACGGCCACCGCGTACGGCAGCCCGCAGCTCTCGAAGTAGTCGAGGGCCGGGAAGCAGTCGCGCAGCCGGCGCGTGTCGGCCATGACGATGCCGCCGACGGCGCCGCGGACCAGGTCGTCCCACATGAACCAGAACCGCTCCTGGCCGGGGGTCCCGTACACGTACAGCACGAGGTCGTCGGCGAGGGTGATGCGGCCGAAGTCCATCGCGACGGTGGTGGTGTTTTTCTCCGGCGTCGCCGACAGGTCGTCGGTGGGGATGCTGGCCTCGGTCATCACCGCCTCGGTGCGCAGCGGGGCGATTTCGGAGACGGCCGAGACGAAGGTGGTCTTGCCCACCCCGAAGCCGCCCGCGACCAGCACCTTGACGGCTACGGGGGACCGGGAGCGGTCGTACTGCCAGGGCTGGACGGGCTCGTCGTCGAGGTCGGTTTCACAGACGGCGAAGACCACTGAGCACCCTTTCGAGCAGTGCGCGGTCGGGGCGGCCGGGGCCGTGCCCGGTCCCGTAGACGCGGACCTTCCCCTGGTCGGCGAGATCGCTGACCAGGACGCGGACCACGCCGAGCGGCAGCTTCAGCAGCGCCGCTATCTCGGCGATCGTGCGCATGCGGCGGCAGACCTCGACGATGGCGGGCATCTCCGGTATCCGGTCGTCGGCGACGGCGGCGGGCTGCTGCGGCTCGGACGCCCGCGTGTCCAGGGCCGCGACGAAGGTCTCGACGTGCAGGACCTGCGTGAAACGGGTGCGGCCGCCCGTGAGCGAGTACGGGCGGACGCGGGCGGGACGGCGATCGGCTCCGCGTATCGGCAGCCGGTCGGAGGCCGTGCTTCTCACGGGGTGTTCTCCATGGACTGGCGCAGCTCGCTGCGGACTTCGGGGGTGAGGACGTGTCCGGCGCGGCCGACGAACAGGGCCATGTGGTAGGCGACGACGCCCATGTCGCAGTCCGGCGTGGCGTGCACGCCGAGGAGCGAACCGTCGCTGATGGCCATGACGAAGACGGAGCCGTGCTCCATCGCCACCATGGTCTGCTTGACCTCGCCGTACTCCATCAGGGCCGCGGCGCCCGTGGTGAGGCTGCCCAGCCCGGACACGATCGTGGCGAGATCGGCGGACGCGCCGCGCGGGCCCTTGGGCCGGGCGGGGTCCTGGCCGGGGGCGGCGGTGGCGGACGCGCCTCCGGGGTCGGAGGACAGCAGCAGGAGCCCGTCCGAGGACACGACGGCGACGGAGTTGACGCCGGGCACCTCCTCGACCAGGTCGGTGAGCAGCCACTGCAGGTTGCGGGCCTGGGTGCTCAGTCCGTACGTACTGGGCGCGGTCATGTGCGTGCCTCCTGTGCGGTGTCCCCCTGGTCGGTGTCCTGTGCGAGCTCGGCGGCGACGACGCGCCGACCGTCCCGCGTCCCCTGGTAGAACCCGCCGAGCCGGCGGCGGAGTTCCTCCGCGTCGACCCGGCGCGGCGCGGGGGACGTGGTGCCCGGGCCCGGGACGGGGGCCGCCGGGCCCGGGCCCGCCGCGAATCCCGCGCCGGAGCCGGGGAAGGCCCGGCCGGCCGGGGTGCGGGGGGTGCGCTTGGGCAGGCCCTTGGCGGTGACGGCTTCCCGGGGCCCGTCGTGGTCGCCGTGGCTCCCCTGGCGGGGGACCCAGTCGGCCTCGGCGGGTGCGTGCCCGTGCGGCTCGGCCGGTGCGTCGCCGTGCGCGGTGTGGACCTGGTCGGCCGGGGGCAGCCGTTCCGCGTCGGGGGCGGCGGGCGCGGCGGCCTGCTCGGGCAGCGTGGGGCTTGTCTTTCGTACGTCGACCGGCTGCGCGGAGTCGTCCGGCGCGTCCGCGGCCGCTGGGCCGGCGTGGTCGGGCACCGCGAAGGCGCCCGGCTCTGCGTCGGGGACGACCCGCGCGAGGAGTTCGTCGCCCGGATCCCGGTCGGCCGGGGCCTGCGCGGTGAACACCTGCTCGGCGGGAGGGAGTTCCTCCAGCGCGGCGCGCTCGTGCAGCGGCATCGGGGTCAGCGCGGCGGCCGGGGCCGGGACAGCCGGGGCCGCGTCGGCGGCGGGGGCCGCGTCGGGAACCTGAGCGGTGAACACCTGCTCCGCCGGAGGCAGCAGTTCCCCGTCCGGGGTGGTGCCGCCGCCGGAGCCGGCGGGCTCGGGAGCCGTCTCGGGCTGCGCCTCGGCGCCGGACCCGTCCGCAGCCGAACCGGGAACCGCGTCCACGACCGCGGCGCCGGGGGCGTCGGGGCCGGAGGCTTCAGGGCCGGGAGCGTCGGCGGGGGCGTCGGGGGCGTCGGGGGCGTCGGCTTCGGACGCCACCGCGTCGAAGGCCGCGGCCTCGGAAGCCACCGCGTCGAAGACCGGGGTTCCGGCCGCGTCCGCAGCCGGGGCGGCAGCCGGGTCCGCCGGCTCCGGGTCGGGCCGGAGCCGGGGCGGCAGGGTGTTCTCGTTGGCCTCCGCGACCACGCCCGGGAGCTGGAACCGCGGCAGGCCCGGCGCGGCGAAGGTGTGCACCGGGGAGGTCGGCGGGCCCTCGGGGAGCAGGGCCGCCGGAATGGCGACCAGGCCCTCGATGCCGCCGTGCTGCGAGGCGCGCAGCTCCGCGGTGACCCCGTGCCGGGCCGCGAGGCGGCCGGCGACGTACAGGCCGAGGCCGAGGCCGTGTTCCGCCTCGGACTCCTCGTCGTAGGCCTCGGGGGTGGCCAGGCGGGCGTTCAGCGCGGCCAGCCGGTCCGCGGTGACGCCGATGCCCTCGTCCACGACGGAGAGCACCACGTCGCCGGAGTCCAGGTGTCGTGCGGACACCTTGACCTTGGCGCCGGGCGGCGAGAACGTCGTCGCGTTCTCCAGCAGTTCGGCGAGCACGTGCGAGATGTCGTCGGCGGCGTGCCCGGCGACCTGGGTGAACGAGGGCGCCACGGCGAGGTCGACCCGCTCGTAGCGCTCGATCTCGCTGACCGCGGCGCGCATGACGTCGACCAGCGGCACCGGGGCACCGGCGCCCTGTCCGTGCTCCTGGCCGGCGAGGACCAGCAGGTTCTCGTTGTGGCGGCGCATCACGGTCGCCAGGTGGTCCAGCTTGAAGAGGGTCTCCAGCCGGTCCGGGTCCTGCTCCTTGGCCTCCAGCTCCTCGATGACCGCGAGCTGGCGCTCGACGAGGCCGAGGGTGCGCAGCGACAGCGAGACCGAGGTCGTCGACGTGACGCGGCGGTGTTCCTCCAGGGTCTCGCGGAGCGCGGTCAGCTCGGATTCCAGCGCGTCCCGGGCCGCGGACAGGGCGTCGTTGCGGCCGATGAGCCGCTTCCGGTCGGCGTCCAGTCCGGCGATCTTGGTGTGGAGGGAGACCGTCTGGTCCCGTACGGCGTTGAGGTGGCGCACGACCTCGGCGAACTCGTCGTTGCGGCCGGTGAACCGGACCGGTTCCACCGAGCCCTCGGGCGTGGCCAGCCGGGCCGCGCCGCGCCGGAGCACCGACAGCGGCCGGGTCAGCGAGCGGGCGACGGCCGTGGAGACGCCGACGGTGACGAGGAAGAGCACGCCGAGGCCGGCGGCGAGCAGCTCCAGCCGGGTCACGTCGTCGTTGCGCAGGGTGGCCAGGGCGGTGGCCCGCTGCCCGGCGAGGGTGGCCTCCACCGACCGCATGCGGTCGATGCGGGCGGTCAGGGCGGAGCCGACGGCGGCCGCGTCGAGCTTGCGGTCGGCCGCGGAGAGCGTGGACCGCTCGGTGAGCCGCTTGAGGTAGTCGTCGGCGGTCTTGACCTCGGGGCCGGTGACGGTGGCGGCGAGGGTCTGGCGCACCTCGGCGCCGGCGGCGCGCGTGAAGTCGTCGAGCGCGGCCTGCTCGCGTACGCGCGCCCGCTGGGCGGCGGCGGAGAGTTCGTCGGCGACGGCCGTGTTCGGGGCCTGGTCGGCGCGGGGGACGGCCAGCGCGGCGAGCAGCAGTCCGCGGGTGGCGGAGGCCTGTTCCACGGCCTGGCCCAGGGGGGCCAGGGGGCGGGTGGTGACGAGGGCGGCCTCGGCGCGCGGCGGGGTCTGGTCGGCGAGCCGGACGCCCGGGGCGAGGAGTTCGGCGATGACGCCGGCGTAGGCCTGGTGGGCGGCGAGGGCACTGCCCTTGCCGTCGACGGCCTCGGTGCGGACGGCCTGGACGCGGGCGAGGGCCTTGGCGAGGGGTTCGTCGGCCTCGGCCCGGACCTCGGCGAGCTGCCGGTCGGTGAGGGCGGTGCGCTCCTGCACGGGGGTCTTGGCCTGGCCGCCGGGACGGCCCTTGGCCGCGTACTCGACGACGGCGTCGCGCTCGTCACCCAGGAGGTGCGCGAGGGTGAGGGTGTGCTGCGTCTGTTCGGCGAGGGTGACCAGCTGCTGGGAGTCGTTCAGCTCGCGGGTCGCCGTGACCACGGCGGGGGCTCCGGCCGCGAGGACGGTGAGGCTGGCGACGGCGACGCCGACGACCAGCCTGCTGCGTACGTGGACGCGGCGTCCTGCGGGGGCGGGTCCGTCGGTGGCGGTGCCGTTCTTCCGAGACCGCTTCTTCTGCACCGGTGCTCGCAATCCTGTACGTGTGCTCGTGCTCGTCTACTCGTGTGGCCGAGGTAACGGCCGGTCAACAAGTAAACGCCCCCTGCCCCCTCAGTACCGCCTCAGACCTTTGCAGTGTGATGGGGAGAGAGCCTCACATCGCCCACCCGGCCACTCGAACGAGTGAACATCACGGAAGAGTTGGCAACCAACTCGGCACACCGCATCGGGGGCCGATCCGCGGACGGGTGGTTGAAAGATCGATGGGGGCTTTGGCAATATGCGCGCCCACATGTCCCGGGGAGCGCCCGCGCGCCGGGCGCGGACCGGGCCCGGCGCACGCCGCACGCCTCCCCGCCTTGGTACGGACTTTTACGCACGCCGCGGGCCCCGGCCGCGACCGCGCGGGCAGAATGCCCGCATGCGCATCGACCTCGCCACGGCCCCCGGCAACCCGGAACGCCCCAACGAGGACTGGCTATCAGCCGCGACGCCCGCCGCGGGCGGCGGAGTCCTGGTCGCCCTGGACGGGGTCACCCCACCGCCCGGGGACGTCGGCTGCGCGCACGGAGTGCCGTGGTTCACGGCCCGACTCGGGGGACGATTGACCGAACTGTCCGGATCGCGGCGGGACATGCCGCTGGCCCGGATCCTGGCGGAGGCCATCCGGGACACGGCCGACAGCCACCGCGGGACGTGTGACCTTTCTCACGTGCGCACCCCGCAGGCCACGGTGGTGGTCGTCCGCTGGGACGAGACGCACGTGGAGCACCTCGTCCTCTCGGACTCCGTCCTCCTCCTGGAGGCGCCGGACGGCGGGGTGACCGCGGTGCTCGACGACCGGCTGGACCGGCTCCCGCGCGAGGCGCTGCGCACCCGGGCGTCGGCGGACGCGCTGCGCAACGCGGAGGGCGGCTTCTTCACCGCGGCCGCGGATCCGGCGGTGGCGGCCCGGGCGGTGACCGGGCGCAGTCCGCGCGGGGAGGTCCGGGCGGTGGCCGCGCTCACCGACGGGGCGAGCCGGTGGACGGACACCTTCGGGGAGGGCGACTGGGCGCAGTGCCTGGCGGTGCTGCGCAAGGAAGGGGCGCAGGGGCTGATCGGCCGGGTGCGGGCGCTGGAGGCGGACGCGGGGCGCCCGCACGCCCGCGGCAAGCGGCACGACGACGCGTCGGCGGCCTTCGCGGAGCTGTAGGCCCGGCGGCGGGCGCGTGCGCCGCCGGGCCGTGCCCGGACTGCTGGTCCTCTAGTCCTCGCCCTGGTTGAGCTGGTTCAGCAGCCGGGCCAGCTCGGCGACCTCGCCGCGGTCCCAGTCGGCGAGCTTGCGCATGTACCGCTCGCGCCGGGCGCCGCGGACCCGCAGGAACCGTTCGCGGCCCTCCTCGGTGAGGCCGACCAGGAAGGCCCTGCCGTCCGCCGGGTCCGGCTCGCGGGCGATGAGGCCGAGCACCTCCAGGGCCCGCAGCTGCCGGCTCATGGTGGCCTTGCCGACCCCGAAGTAGGCGGCGAGGTCGGTGGCCCGCTGTCGGCCGGCGGCCTCCAGCCGTACGAGCAGCCCGTACGCGGCGGGCTCCAGCTCGGGGTGCAGGGCGCGGGCCATCTCCCCGGAGGAGGCGCGGGCCCGCCGGAGGAAGACGGAAAGCTCCCGCTCCAGGGCAAGGAACTCCTGGTCTTCGCTGCCGTGCACGTGCCGCTCCCGTCCGTGGGTCCGGCACCCCCTGTGCCGATCACCTCCCAGTATTTCGCAGAGCGTGCGGCGCCGGGGGCGGGGGCCCCCCCCCCCGGGGGGGGGGGGGGCCGGCGCGCGCCCCCCCCCCGCGCGGGGGGGGGGGCCGGGAGAGGGAAAAGGGGGTGGGGCGGCGGCC
>NZ_JBHXTC010000049.1:0-29078 GCF_042677605.1 Streptomyces sp. NPDC127106
TACCCCGCCGTGGGGCTGCTGCTGGGGGGGGGCGCCCGGCGGATCGAGGTCTCTCCCGCGCCCCGCCCTGCGCGTGCACGCGGCGCGCCCCGCGCCCCCCCCCGGCCTGATCGGGTTGCCGTGCGCCCCGGGGGGTTTGGGGCGTACGGCCGTCCGATCGGTGAGGAGTGCGCGCGAACGCAGGCCCAGTACGGCGCTGGGGAAGCCCGGTACCGGGGTCGCCCCCGGTTTCCCGGGAGCGGGGTGTCTCACTCATCTGCAGAAACCGTACGGCAGCGGAAAGGGGACCGACAGCAGGAACGCGCTCCTGCCATCGGCCCCCCACATCTTCTTCACAGCGCCCGCCCGTTACCGGCGGTACCGACCGGGACGCGTGTTCGGACGGTCGCTCAGATGCCCGCGAAAGCGGCCTCGATGATGTCCAGGCCCTCGTTCAGCAGGTCCTCGCCGATGACGATCGGCGGCAGGAAGCGGAGCACGTTGCCGTAGGTGCCACAGGTGAGGACGATCAGACCCTCGGCGTGGCAGGCCTTGGCCAGCGCGGCAGCGGCCTCCGGGTTCGGGGTCTTGGACTCCGGGTCCTTGACCAGCTCGATGGCGATCATGGCGCCGCGGCCGCGGATGTCGCCGATGATCTCGTGCTTCTCCTGCATCGTGGTCAGGCGCGACTTCATGACGGACTCGATCTTCTTCGCCTTGGCGTTGAGGTCGAGCTCCTTCATGGTCTCGATGGAGCCCAGCGCACCGGCGCAGGCCACCGGGTTGCCGCCGTAGGTGCCGCCCAGGCCGCCCGGGTGCGCGGCGTCCATGATCTCGGCGCGGCCGGTCACGGCGGCCAGCGGCAGACCGCCGGCGATGCCCTTGGCGGTGGTGATCAGGTCCGGGACGATGCCCTCGTCCTCACAGGCGAACCACTGGCCGGTACGGCAGAAGCCGGACTGGATCTCGTCCGCGACGAAGACGATGCCGTTGTCGTTGGCGAACTGCACGATCGCCGGCAGGAAGCCCTTGGCCGGCTCGATGAAGCCGCCCTCGCCGAGCACCGGCTCGATGATGATCGCGGCGACGTTCTCGGCGCCGATCTGCTTGGTGATCTGGTCGATCGCCTGGGCGGCGGCCTCCGGACCGCAGTTCTCGGCACCGGTGGGCCAGCGGTAGCCGTAGGCGACCGGGACGCGGTAGACCTCGGGGGCGAACGGACCGAAGCCGTGCTTGTACGGCATGTTCTTCGCCGTCAGCGCCATGGTGAGGTTGGTGCGGCCGTGGTAGCCGTGGTCGAAGACCACGACGGCCTGGCGCTTGGTGTACGCACGGGCGATCTTGACGGCGTTCTCGACGGCCTCGGCACCGGAGTTGAACAGGGCCGACTTCTTGGCGTGGTCGCCCGGGGTCAGCTCGGCCAGCGCCTCGCAGACCTCCACGTAGCCCTCGTACGGGGTGACCATGAAACAGGTGTGGGTGAAGTCGGCGAGCTGCGCGGTGGCGCGGCGCACGACGGCCTCGGCGGAGCCGCCGACCGAGGTCACGGCGATGCCGGAGCCGAAGTCGATCAGGCGGTTGCCGTCGACGTCCTCGAGGATGCCGCCGTCCAGGCGCTTCGTGAAGACGGGGAGCACGGAGCCCACGCCGCCGGCCACCACGTCGAGACGGCGGGCCTGCAGCTCCTGCGACTTGGGACCGGGGATCGCGGTGACGAGCTTGCGCTCCTGCGGGACAGCAGTCATGGAGGGCTCCTGGAGGTGTTTTCGGACGCACTTGTGTCTTTGTCCGCAGGCTAGGCCCGGGGGAGGGGGTACGGCATGCTCCGTTCGGGAGTGGTCCGTGCGTGTCCTTGTCCGCGGCGGCCATAGGAAGGACGCGGCGCGTGTCGTGCGGACCCACGGCGACACCGGTCGGTACCGGCCCGGATCCGCCGTCGGGCAACTACATTGAGCGACGCAGGACAGGCACGGGCAGGGGGGCAGGTTTTCATGGACACCGACGGCACGCCGCACGGCACCGGCGACAGGCGGCCGCCGCACAGCGGGCACGCCCCGCCCCCCGGTACCGTCCCGCCCCCTACCGGAGGCATGCCGTCGGCCGCCGGACAGGTCCCGCGGCCCGCCGGCCCGCCCCCGGTCCCCACCGTGCCGTCCGCCCCCGCCGCTCCGCCGGTGCCGTCCGCGGCCTCCGCGCCGTCCGCGGCCTCCGCGCCGTCCGCGGCCTCCGCGCCGTCCGCGGCCTCCGCGGTGGTGCCCGTGCCATCCGCGACTGACGCGCCACCCGCCGCCTCCGCCCCGTCCGCACCTTCCGCGCCGTCCGGGCCCGGGCTGCCGCCCAAGCCCGTCCACGCCCCCGGCGTCGGGCCCTCCCTCGCCGACTGGCTGCGCACCCCCCGCGTCCCCGACGGGCCGGGCGTGTGGTCGTACGGGCACGTGCCCCGCCCCGCCGAGGAGCCGGAGCGCACCCCGACCCGGCAGCTCGTCAGCGGGGCCCTGATCGCCCTGCTCGCCGGGCTGCTGCTGTGGTCCCTGCTCTGGAACGGCTACCTGGGCGGCTTCTGGCTCTGGCCGCTCTACATGTTCACGCCCGACTCCTGGGCCGGGACCATGCCCTCCGTCGTCGCCGCCTACACCTGGTACACCATCGTCGGCCTCACCCTCGCCGTCGGCTTCGGGCGCCTCGGCCGCTGGCCCGAGCTGGTCCGCCGCATCCTCGGCAGCCGCGCCGTCAAGGCCGTAGCGACCGTGCACGCCGCCCCCGAGCGGCCCGAGCCCGGCGGCCCCGACGATCCGGCCGGCTGGCCCCAGCTGCGGCAGGCCGGGCTCCCCGACCTCGCCGACCGGCTCGGCGAGGAGGCCGCCTCCGGCCGGATGAACGACGTGGACTACACGCGGATCCGGCGCGCCTGGGACTCCGTACGCGCCGAGCCCTCGCGCGCGGTGGCCTTCGCCGGAGCCGTGCGGGACAAGGGGGCCGCCGCCTGCCTGCACCCCTCCGGCGCCCGCGACCTGCCCGTCCGGGCCGCCCGGCACGACCTGCTGGCCCGGCAGGTCCTGCTCGGCACCGTCGACCCCGGCGTGCGCAACCCGTACGCCCGCCGCGGCACCCGCCTCGCCCTCGACCCCTCCGTGCTCGGCACCTCTCTGCTCGCCGTCGGCCCCTCCGGCGCGGGCAAGACCGACCGGCTCGTCCGGCCCGTCGTCGAATCCCTCGCCCTCCAGGCCCTCGCCGGACAGGCCGCCGTCATCGCCGTCGCCTCGGCCGGCACCCGCCTCGGCCCCGACGACGGCTTCGACGTCGTGGTCCGCGTCGGCGACCCCGACTCCGTCTACGACCTCGACCTCTACGGCGGCACCACCGACCCCGACGAGGCCGCCACCCTGCTCGCCGAGGCCTTCGTCGGCGACGTCCCCGGCCTGGAGGTGCGCCGCGCCGCGACCGCCCTGGCCCAACTCCTCGGCCCGTTCCGGACCGCGTACGGCCGCTTCCCGGTCGTGCCGGAACTGCGCGAGCTCCTCGACCGGGTGCCCGGCGCCCTCGACGGGCTGCGCGCCGACCTCGACGCCGCCGGGCAGCACGTCATGCTCCGCGAGCTCGACGCCCGCGACCGGCAGCACGGCACCCACGGCGACCCCGGACCGGCCCTCGCCGACCGGGTGGCCCTGCTGGACCGGCCCGCCTTCGCCGGCTTCTTCGACACCACCGGCCAGGGGCGCCCCTTCTCCCTGCGCACCCTGGAACACCCGCTGCGGGTCCGCATCGACCTGCCCGAGCGCGGGCACGCCGACGCCTCCCGGATCCTGGCCCGGCTGCTCCTCGCGCAGTTCAACGCCTCCGCCGCCGCCCGCGCCGACCGGTCCCTGTTCGCCTTCCTCGCCTTCGACGACGCCTCGCACACGCTGACCCCGCAGACCGTCCGCGGCCTGCAGCGGTTGCGCTCGGCCAACGCGGGCGTGCTGCTCGCCCTGCGCACCCTGGACGACGTGCCCGAGGTGCTGCGCACCCCGCTGCTCGGCGCGGTCGGCTGCCGGATGGCCTTCTCCGGCGTCACCACCTGGGACGGCAAGCGCTTCGCGGAGGCCTGGGGCACCGAGTGGGTGGAGACCCGCGACGTCACCCACCGGACCGTCTTCGCCGACCAGCCCCTGACCCGGGCCGTGCACGCCTTCCGCAAGCTCGTCACCGGCCAGGCCGTCACCACGGACGCGGTGACCGTGCGACAGGTGGAGCGCGAGCGCTGGTCCGCCTCCGACCTCGCGCACGCCGTACCGCCGGGGCACGCGGTGCTGTCGCTGACCTCGGTGCGCGGGGAACGGGCGGCCCCGCTGCTGGTCCGGCTCGCCGGGACCGGCTGAGCGGACCCGTACGGGGTGGCAGAATCGAGGAGAGCCGTTCATACGACACGGCGAAATCACCTGCTGTGTCCTCGCCGTCTCCGCTCCCGCTAAGGCTCCTGGTACCCGATGCCGCTCACCCTCGCCTCACTCGTCCAGCACTCGGCGCTCAAGCTCAGCGTCCGGGCGGGGGAGGGCCGCCTGGACACCCCCGTGCGCTGGGCCCACGTCAGCGAGCTCGCCGACCCCGTCCCCTATATGGAGGGCGGGGAACTCCTCCTGATCACCGCGATGAAGCTGGACGCCGAGGACCCGCAGGAGATGCGCCGCTACGTCCGTCGCCTCGCCGCGGCCGGCGTCGTCGGCATCGGCTTCGCCGTCGGCGTGAACTACGAGGAGATCCCGCAGGCCCTGGTCGACGCCGCGCGCGCCGAGGACCTCCCGCTGCTGGAAGTACCCCGCCGGACCCCGTTCCTCGCCATCAGCAAGGCCGTCTCCGCGGCCCTCGCCGCCGACCAGTATCGGGCCGTCACCGCCGGCTTCGAGGCGCAGCGCGAGCTGACCCGCGCCGCCCTCGCCTCCGACGGGCCCGCCGAGCTGCTGGCCCGGTTGGCCGCCCACGTCCACGGCTGGGCCGCCCTCTACGACACCTCCGGCGCCGTGGTCGCCGCCGCCCCCGAGTGGGCCGCGCGCCGGGCCGCCCGGCTCACCCCGGACGTGGAGCGGCTCCGCGAGCGCCCGGCCCCGGCCAGCGCCGTCGTCGGCGGCGTCGAGGACCGCGTGGAACTCCAGTCGCTGGGCACGGGCCGGCGGGCTCGCGGTGCCCTCGCCGTGGGCACCGCGGCACCCCTCGGGACCGCCGAGCGGTACGCCGTCCACTCCGCGGTCGCCCTGCTCACCCTCACCACCGAACGCTCGCGGTCGCTGCACGACGCCGAGTCCCGGCTCGGGGCGGCGGTGCTGCGCATGCTGCTGGCCGGGGAGGCCGGCCACGCCCGGACCGTGGCCGGGGACCTGTACGGGGGCCTGCTGGACACCCCGTTCCGGCTGATCGTGGCCGAGCCGGCGCTGCCGGGTACCGCGCAGCCCCAGGGGCTCGCCCTGCTCGCCGACACGATGGAGTCGGCGGCCGCCCGCACCGGGGAGGCGCTGCTGGTGGTGCCCGAGCCGGGAAGGCTGCTGGTACTGGCCACCGACGGCGGCGCGGCCGTCCAGGCCTGCGCCGACCACGCCGAGGCCCTCGACGCGCGGCGCGGCCGCGAGTCCACCGGCCCCGAACCGGACGAGCTGGTGGCCGGGATGTCCGGGCCCGCCGACCCGTCCGGCGTGGCGGCGGCGTACAAGCAGGCCGACCAGGCCCTCGCCGTGGCCCGCCGGCGCGGCCGCCCGATGGTGGAGCACGAGGACCTCGCGGCCGGCTCGGTGCTCCCGCTGCTCGCGGACGAGGCCGTACGGGCCTTCGCGGACGGCACGCTGCGGGCGCTGCGCGAGCACGACGAGAAGGGCCGCGGCGATCTGGTGGCCTCCCTACGGGCCTGGCTCTCGCGGCACGGTCAGTGGGACGCGGCCGCCGCCGACCTCGGCGTGCACCGGCACACCCTGCGCTACCGGATGCGGCGGGTGGAGGAGATCCTCGGCCGCTCGCTGGACGACCCGGACGTCCGCATGGAGTTGTGGCTCGCCCTCAAGGCGTCCGCGCCCGCGTCGTAGCCGCCGCCCGAGGGGCCGCCCGAGAGGCCGCCCGAGAGGCCGCGCGGGGGCCGAACGGGGGCCGCGCGGGGAGGCCGCACGCAGAGGGCGGCGGAAATACTGCCAATCCGGCGAAGCGGGGCGCGGAGGTTCTCCACCACGGACAAGCCACAGAGTCGGCGCCTCGCCCTACCGTGAGAGGGACAGGCGGCGCTCTGCGCCGCACACCGCACACATCCGAAGGGCCGGGATCCGCATGACCTCCACCCACGCCTTCTGGCTCGCCGGCCGCCTGGCCACCGGCGAGGACAGCTTCGACGTCCACAACCCGTGGGACGGCCGTCTCGTCGGCACCGTCAGCGTGCCGACGGACGCCCAGGTCGAAGAGGCCGTGGCCGCGGCCCACGCCGTGACGGCGGAGTTCTCCGCGACCCCCGCCCACGTCCGGGCCGCCGCCCTGGACCACGTGTCCAAGCGGCTCGTCGAGCGCACCGAGGAGATCGCCCAGCTGATCTCCGCCGAGAACGGCAAGCCGATCAAGTGGGCCCGCGGCGAGGTCGGCCGTGCGGTGTCCGTGTTCCGCTTCGCCGCGGAGGAGGCCCGCCGCTTCAACGGCGGCGAGGCCCAGCGCCTGGACACCGACGCCGGCGGTGTCGGCCGTCTGGCCCTGACCCGCCGCTTCGTCAAGGGCCCGGTCCTCGGCATCGCGCCGTTCAACTTCCCGCTGAACCTGTGCGCGCACAAGGTGGCCCCGGCCATCGCCGTCGGTGCGCCGATCATCCTCAAGCCGGCCCCGGCCACCCCGCTCTCCGGCCTGATCCTCGGCGAACTGCTCGCCGAGACCGACCTCCCGGCCGGCTCCTGGTCGGTCCTGCCGGTCGCCAACGACAAGATGCCGGCCCTCGTCCAGGACGACCGCCTGCCCGTCATCTCCTTCACCGGCTCCGACACGGTCGGCTACGCCATCCAGCAGTCGGTGCCGCACAAGCACTGCACCCTGGAGCTCGGCGGCAACGCCGCCGCCGTCGTCCTCGACGACTGGTCCTCCGAGGCCGACCTCGACTGGGCCGCGACCCGCATCGCGACCTTCTCCAACTACCAGGCCGGCCAGTCCTGCATCTCCGTGCAGCGCGTGATCGCCGACGCCTCCGTCTACGACCGCCTCGTCGAGAAGGTCGTCGCCAAGGTCCAGGCCCAGGTCACCGGCGACCCGTCCGACGACGCCACCGACGTCGGCCCGCTCGTCTCCGAGGACGCCGCCAAGCGCGTCGAATCCTGGGTCGACGAGGCCGTCTCCGCCGGCGCCAAGCTGCTCACCGGCGGCAAGCGCGAGGGCGCCTCCTACGAGCCGACCGTCCTCGCCGACCTGCCCGACGGCGTCACCCTCGCCTGCGAGGAGGTCTTCGGCCCGGTCCTCACCCTGCACAAGGTCGAGAACACCGACGAGGCCTTCGCCAAGGTCAACGACTCCAAGTTCGGCCTGCAGACCGGCGTCTTCACCCACGACGTCCAGACCGCGTTCCGCGCCCACCGCGAGCTCGAGGTCGGCGGCGTGATCATCGGCGA
Source organism: Streptomyces sp. NPDC127106 (assembly GCF_042677605.1). Classification (NCBI taxonomy): domain Bacteria; kingdom Bacillati; phylum Actinomycetota; class Actinomycetes; order Kitasatosporales; family Streptomycetaceae; genus Streptomyces; species Streptomyces sp. NPDC127106. The sequence continues at coordinate 7,572 of NZ_JBHXTC010000049.1, forward strand.
CGCCCCGTCCTACCGCGCCGACCAGATGCCCTACGGCGGCGTCAAGCAGTCCGGTGTCGGGCGCGAGGGCGTCCGCTACGCGATGGACGACTACACGTACGAGCGGGTCCTGGTCCTGACCGGCCTGAACATCTGATTTCGTACGTCCACTTGGCCGACGGCCGGAGCCTACTGTGCGGGGGCTCCGGCCGTCCCCCTTTCCCCCAGCCCAGCCGGGTTCCTCCCACCCAGCCCACCCGGCGTTCCCCCGGTCGGCCCCTCCCGGCTTTTCCGGCGTGGAGGAAGCGGGTACGACTCACAGGTAGCACCGGCCGGTAGGCCGGTCCCACCGACTCCGGCGGCGAGGTGAGCCCCCTCATGTCCGCAACACAGCCCGCACAGCCCAAGGTGACCGAGCGCGACGCACGGCAGGTCGCGGAGGCGGCCAGGGAACAGGACTGGCACAAACCGAGCTTCGCCAAGGAACTCTTCCTCGGCAGGTTCCGCCTCGACCTGATCCATCCGCACCCGCAGCCCGCCGACGAGGACGTCCGGCGCGGCGAGGCCTTCCTGGCCCGGCTCCGGGCGTTCTGCGAGACCGCCGTCGACGGCCCCCGCATCGAGCGGGAGGCCCGCATCCCCGACGAGACCGTGCGCGGGCTCAAGGAGCTCGGCGCCCTCGGGATGAAGATCGACCCCAAGTACGGGGGCCTCGGTCTGACGCAGGTGTACTACAACAAGGCGCTGGCGCTCGTCGGCTCGGTCAGCCCCGCCATCGGAGCCCTGCTCTCCGCCCACCAGTCGATCGGCGTCCCGCAGCCGCTGAAGATGTTCGGCACGCAGGAGCAGAAGGAAACCTTCCTCCCGCGCTGCGCCACCACCGCCATCAGCGCGTTCCTGCTCACCGAGCCGGACGTCGGCTCCGACCCGGCCCGGCTGGCCACCACCGCCGTCCCGGACGGCGACGACGCGTACCTCCTCGACGGCGTGAAGCTGTGGACCACCAACGGGGTCGTCGCGGACCTGCTCGTGGTCATGGCCCGGGTGCCCGCCTCCGAGAACCACCGCGGCGGGATCACCGCCTTCGTCGTCGAGGCCGACTCGCCCGGCATCACCGTCGAGCACCGCAACGCCTTCATGGGCCTGCGCGGCCTGGAGAACGGCGTCACCCGCTTCCACCGGGTCCGGGTCCCCGCCTCGCAGCGCATCGGCGCCGAGGGAGCCGGCCTGAAGATCGCGCTGACCACCCTCAACACGGGCCGGCTGTCCCTGCCCGCCATGTGCGTCGGCGCCGGCAAGTGGTGCCTGAAGATCGCCCGCGAGTGGTCCGGCGTCCGCGAGCAGTGGGGCCGCCCGGTCGCCCGCCACGAGGCCGTCGGCGCCAAGATCTCCTTCATCGCCGCCACCACCTTCGCGCTGGAGGCCGTCGTCGACCTCGCCTCCCAGATGGCCGACGAGGACCGCAACGACATCCGCATCGAGGCCGCCCTCGCCAAGCTCTACGGCTCGGAAATGGCCTGGCTCATGGCCGACGAGCTGGTCCAGATCCGCGGCGGACGCGGCTTCGAGACGGCCGAGTCGCTCGCCGCCCGCGGCGAGCGCGCCGTCCCCGCCGAGCAGCTGCTGCGCGACCTGCGCATCAACCGGATCTTCGAGGGCTCCACGGAGATCATGCACCTGCTGATCGCCCGCGAGGCCGTCGACGCCCACCTGTCGGTCGCCGGCGACCTCATCGACCCCGACAAGGACCTCGGGGACAAGGCCAGGGCGGGCGCCCGCGCCGCCGGTTTCTACGCCCGCTGGCTGCCCAAGCTCGCCACCGGCGCCGGCCAGGTTCCCGGCAGCTACCGCGAGTTCCACCCCGCCGGTCACCCCGACCTCTCCGTCCACCTGCGCCACGTGGAGCGCAGCGCCCGCAAGCTCGCCCGGTCGACCTTCTACGCCATGTCCCGCTGGCAGGGCCGGATGGAGACCAAGCAGGGCTTCCTCGGCCGGATCGTCGACATCGGCGCCGAGCTCTTCGCGATGAGCGCGGCCTGCGTCCGCGCCGAGCACCTGCGCGCCACCGGCGACCACGGCCGCGAGGCCTACCAGCTGGCCGACGCCTTCTGCCGGCAGTCCCGCATCCGCGTCGAGGAGCTCTTCGGGCGGCTCTGGAGCAACACCGACGACATGGACCGCAAGGTCGTCGCCGGGGTGCTCGCCGGCAACTACACCTGGCTGGAAGAGGGCGTCCTCGACCCCTCCGGGGACGGCCTGTGGATCGCCGACGCCGCCCCCGGCCCGTCCACCCGGGAAAACGTTCACCGTCCCTTCCGCTGACCTGCGATCATCGCCGGGCGCCGGTTGAGGCGTACACCGCCGGCGATGGGGAATCGGATGCATGTGAACGCGGACAGGGAGAGCCGGAGGCTCGCCTGGTGCGTGGCGCTGCTGCTGCGTCACGCACCGGACGCCGTCGTCGCCGACGTCCTCGGGCGGCTCGACGCCCCCACCCGCCGCTACCTGTGTCGCGACGAGTACCTGCCGGCGCCCGTCGTCACCCTGCTGCTGCGGGAGGGCACCGCCGAGGACCGCACCACCGTCGCCCGCAACCCGCACGTCCTCGGCCGCCCGCTGCCCGGCCTGCCCGGCCCCGCCCGATACGCCGCCCGTCCCGGCCCCTCGCCCGCCCTGCTGGCCACCCTCGGTGCCCAACTGGGGCGGGCGCCGGAGCCGCCGCTGACCAGCGCCGAGGTGGTCGGCCTGCTGCGCCTGCACGGCCGCCGCCGCCCGCGGGTCCCGCTCAGCATCCTGACCCTGGACCACGAGCTCGATCCCGCCCTGCTGCTGCGCGAGCACGCCCGCTCCCCGCTGCCGCCCGGCTCCGCCGAGGCGCTGCTGCTGGTCGGCGACCTCGACCGGCAGACCTGCCTCGCACTGCTCGACACCCGCGCGCAGGAGGCGTACGGCCCCGACTGGCACCGGCCTGCGGTCCGCGCCGTCCGCACCGGCACCCTGACCTTCGACGAGCTCGCGGCGGCCGTGGCACCGGCCCACCGCACGCTGCTGCTCGGGCAGCTGCACGCCACCGCCAACCTGGGCTGGAACCTCGACGAACGGACCGGCATGCGCGCCGCCCTGACCCGGGCACTGCGCCCCGTACTCGGCGACGACCCGCGGCTGTGGGCCGAACTCGGCCGCCACGCCCCCGGGTTCCGCGGCACGCTGCCCGAGCTGGCGGCCGCGGTGGCCGCCGGGGACGCTCCCCGGCCGAGCCCGCAGGGCGCGATAGCCACCCTCGGCCAGGCCGTCACGGACCTCGCCCCCGGCTCCCCGCGGCCGGCCGCCGGCGGCGTCGACCGCGAGCTGGCCCTGGTCAGCCTCGGGGTCCCGAACGCCATGGGCGACGTGCGGGAGGACATCCGCTGGGTCCGCGGCTGTCTGGACCGCGGCCTGCTCACCGGAACCGACGTCGTCCGGCACAAGGCACCCGCGGCCTGGGCGCTGGACGAGGACCACTGGCTGGGCGACACCGACCACCCCGACCGGTACGACCGGCCCGGCGCCGTCCTGGCTGCCCGCGCCGAGGTCGACCGGCTGTGCGACGCCGCCCTCGGCACCGACCCCGACGCCTGGTGGGCCGCCGCCCGTGCCCTGCCCGACTACGTCGGGACCCTGCCCGAGCTGCTCGCCGACGTCCTGCGCAGGGACTCCGTGTCCGAGCGCTCCTGAGTTGCCGCGACAATGGGGGGATGAGCGACAGTCCAGCCCCCCTCGCCGATCCGCACCTCCTCTTCGACGCCGCGGCCGGCCGCCGGGACATCGTCGTCCTCGGCTCCACCGGGTCCATCGGCACCCAGGCCATCGACCTGGCCCTGCGCAACCCGGACCGGTTCCGGGTGACCGCGCTGTCCGCCGCGGGCGGGCGCCCGGGGTTGCTGGCCGAGCAGGCCCGGCAGCTGCGGGTCAACGCCGTGGCCGTGGCCCGCGAGGACGCCGTACCGGCCCTGAAAGAGGCGCTGAGCGCCGCGTACGGAGCCTCCGAGCCGCTGCCTGAGATCCTGGCCGGGCCGGACGCCGCGACCGAGCTCGCCGGCTCCCCGTGCCACACCGTCCTCAACGGCATCACCGGCTCCATCGGCCTCGCACCGACCCTCGCCGCGCTCCGGGCCGGCCGGACCCTCGCCCTGGCCAACAAGGAATCCCTGATCGTCGGCGGCCCGCTGGTCAAGGAGCTCGCGCAGCCCGGCCAGATCATCCCGGTCGACTCCGAGCACGCCGCCCTCTTCCAGGCCCTCGCCGCCGGCACCCGGGCCGACGTCCGCAAGCTCGTGGTCACCGCCTCCGGCGGCCCGTTCCGCGGCCGCACCCGCGCCGAGCTGGCGTCCGTCACCGTCGAGGACGCGCTCGCGCACCCCACCTGGGCCATGGGCCCGGTTATCACCGTCAACTCGGCGACCCTGGTCAACAAGGGGCTGGAGGTCATCGAGGCGCACCTGCTCTACGACATCCCGTTCGACCGCATCGAGGTCGTCGTCCACCCCCAGTCCTACGTCCACTCGATGGTGGAGTTCTCCGACGGCTCCACCCTCGCCCAGGCCACCCCGCCGGACATGCGCGGGCCCATCGCGATCGGCCTCGGCTGGCCGCAGCGGGTCCCGGACGCCGCCCCCGCCTTTGACTGGACCAAGGCGTCGACCTGGGAGTTCTTCCCGCTCGACACCGAGGCCTTCCCGGCCGTGGACCTGGCCCGGCACGTGGGCGCGCTCGGCTCCACCGCCCCCGCCGTGTTCAATGCGGCGAACGAGGAGTGCGTGGACGCGTTCCTGGCCGGTCGGCTGCCGTTCACAGCAATCATGGATACGGTCTCTGCCGTGGTCGATGAGCACGGGACGCCCGGCACGGGAACTTCCCTCACCGTGGAGGACGTCCTCGAAGCGGAGACCTGGGCCAGGGCCCGGGCACGGGAGATGGCGGCACAGGCCGCCGTGGAGGCGCGCGCATGACAGCACTCATGACGGTGCTCGGCATACTCATCTTCGTATTCGGGCTACTGGTCTCCATCGCCTGGCACGAGCTCGGCCACCTCTCCACGGCCAAGCTCTTCGGCATCCGCGTGCCCCAGTACATGGTCGGCTTCGGCCCGACCATCTGGTCGCGGCACAAGGGCGAGACGGAGTACGGGATCAAGGCCATCCCGATGGGCGGCTACATCCGCATGATCGGGATGTTCCCGCCCGGCGACGACGGCAAGGTCACCGCCCGGTCGACCTCGCCGTTCCGCTCGATGATCGAGGACGCCCGCTCGGCGGCGTACGAGGAGCTCAAGCCGGGCGACGAGACGCGGCTCTTCTACACGCGCAAGCCGTGGAAGCGCGTCATCGTGATGTTCGCCGGCCCGTTCATGAACCTGGTGCTGGCGCTCGCGGTCTTCTTCGGCGTCTGGATGACCTTCGGCGTCAACCAGACCACCACGAAGATCGCCAGCGTCTCGCCGTGCGTCATCCAGCAGAGCGAGAAGCGCGAGGTCTGCAAGGACGGCGACCCGGTCGCCCCCGCCAAGGCCGCCGGACTGCGCGCGGACGACCGGATCGTCGCGTTCAACGGCCGCGGCGTGTCCGACTGGTCCACCCTGCAGAAGCGCATCCGCGACACCGTGGGCCCCGCCACCGTCACCGTCGAGCGGGACGGGCAGCGCCTCACCCTGCCCGTGACCCTCATCGAGAACCGGGTCGCCAAGACCGACGGCCACGGCGGCTACGTCAAGGGCGAGTACGTCACGGCCGGCTGGCTCGGCTTCAGCCCGAAGAGCGAGACCACCGCCCTGACCTTCGGCCAGTCCGTCGGCCACATGGGCGAGGAGATCGACCGCAGCCTCGAAGGACTGCTCAAGCTGCCCGCCAAGATCCCCGGGCTGTGGAACGCCGCCTTCGACGGAGCCGAGCGCGAACCCGACTCCCCGATGGGCATCGTCGGCGCCGCCCGGATCAGCGGCGAGATCGCCACCCTCGACATCCCGGCCACCGACCGGCTGGTGTTCTTCCTCCAGCTCGTCGGCTACTTCAACCTCTCCCTGTTCCTGTTCAACATGCTCCCGCTGCTGCCGCTCGACGGCGGGCACATCGCGGGCGCCCTGTGGGAGTCGGTGCGGCGCGCGGTGGCCAAGGTGTTCCGCCGGCCCGACCCCGGCCCGTTCGACGTGGCCAAGCTGATGCCCGCCGCGTACGTGGTGGCCGGCGTGTTCGTCTGCTTCACGCTGCTCGTCCTCGTGGCCGACGTGGTGAACCCGATCAAGATCACCTGATTCGACCGCATGTGCACCAGCTGCGCAACGGGCCGGGCACGTACTGTGCCCGGCCCACTGCGTACGGGTGTCCGGGGCCCCTCGGATGCAAGGGCCGCGCCGACGTTGGCGTAACCTCGAAGCCGGAGCCCGCCGATCTCGGGACCTCGATCCACACCTTGGGGTTGCACAGCAGATGACTGCCATCTCTCTCGGAATGCCGTCCGTGCCGACGAAGCTTGCCGACCGCCGGGTCAGCCGCAAGATCCAGGTCGGCACGGTGGCCGTCGGTGGCGACGCACCCGTGTCGGTGCAGTCCATGACCACCACCCGTACCTCCGACATCGGCGCCACGCTCCAGCAGATCGCCGAGCTGACCGCGTCCGGCTGCGAGATCGTCCGCGTGGCCTGCCCGACCCAGGACGACGCCGACGCCCTCGCCGTCATCGCGAAGAAGTCGCAGATCCCGGTCATCGCCGACATCCACTTCCAGCCCAAGTACGTGTTCGCCGCGATCGACGCCGGCTGCGCCGCCGTCCGCGTGAACCCGGGCAACATCAAGCAGTTCGACGACAAGGTCAAGGAGATCGCGAAGGCCGCCGGCGACGCCGGCACCCCGATCCGCATCGGCGTCAACGCCGGCTCCCTCGACCGCCGCCTGCTGCAGAAGTACGGCAAGGCCACCCCCGAGGCCCTGGTCGAGTCCGCGCTGTGGGAGTGCTCCCTCTTCGAGGAGCACGGCTTCCGCGACATCAAGATCTCGGTCAAGCACAACGACCCGGTCGTGATGGTCAACGCCTACCGCCAGCTGGCCGCCCAGTGCGACTACCCGCTGCACCTCGGCGTCACCGAGGCCGGCCCCGCCTTCCAGGGCACCATCAAGTCCGCCGTCGCCTTCGGCGCCCTGCTCGCCGAGGGCATCGGCGACACCATCCGCGTCTCCCTCTCGGCCCCGCCGGTCGAGGAGGTCAAGGTCGGCCGTCAGATCCTGGAGTCGCTGAACCTCAAGCCGCGCCGCCTGGAGATCGTCTCCTGCCCCTCCTGCGGTCGTGCCCAGGTGGACGTCTACAAGCTGGCCGAAGAGGTCACCGCCGGCCTCACCGGCATGGAGGTCCCGCTCCGCGTCGCGGTCATGGGCTGCGTCGTCAACGGCCCGGGCGAGGCCCGCGAGGCCGACCTCGGCGTCGCCTCCGGCAACGGCAAGGGCCAGATCTTCGTCAAGGGCGAGGTCATCAAGACCGTCCCCGAGTCGAAGATCGTGGAGACCCTCATCGAGGAGGCGATGAAGATCGCCGAGCAGATGGAGAAGGACGGCGTCGCCTCCGGCGAGCCCACCGTCGCCATCGGCGTCTGAACCCCGCCAGCACCCCGCACGCCCCGGCCCCGTTCCCGCAGCTCGCGGGCGGGGCCGCGGCCTTTTCGTGACCGGTGCGGCCGGGCGATCCCCCCGCCCGGCGGGTACAGTTCGACAGATCAGCAGCCCTGTAGGTGAGGCCCCAGTGTTGACGCAGACCACCACGCGGGTCCTTGAGCCCAGCGATCTCGACGCCGCGCTCGCGATCCTCGAGCGCGAGCCGGTCGAGAACGCCTTCGTCACCTCCCGGGTCCAGGTCGCCGGACTCGACCCCTGGCGCCTGGGGGGCGAAATGTGGGGCTACTACGCGGGCGGCGGGCTGCGCTCCCTGTGCTACGCCGGCGCCAACCTCGTCCCCGTCTGCGCCGGCCCCGACGCCGTACGGGCCTTCGCCGACCGCGCCCGGCGCACGGGCCGCCGCTGTTCCTCCATCGTCGGCCCCGCCGAGGCCACCGGGCTGCTGTGGCGGCTCCTGGAGCCCAGCTGGGGACCGGCCCGCGAGGTCCGCGCCCACCAGCCCCTCATGGTCACCGACCGGTCGTCCACCGAGGTCCGGCCCGACCCGCTCGTCCGCCGCATCCGCAAGGACGAGATGGACCTGATCATGCCCGCCTGCGTGGCCATGTTCACCGAGGAGGTCGGCGTCTCGCCGCTGGCCGGCGACGGCGGCCTCCTCTACCAGGCCCGGGTCGCCGAGCTGGTCGGTTCCGGCCGCTCCTTCGCCCGCGTCGAGGACGGCAAGGTCGTCTTCAAGGCGGAGATCGGCGCCGCCACCGCCTCCGCCTGCCAGATCCAGGGCGTGTGGGTCGCCCCCGAGTTCCGCGGCCGCGGCCACTCCGAGACCGGCATGGCCGCCGTCGTCGACTTCGCGCTGCGCGACGTCGCGCCCGTGGTCAGCCTGTACGTCAACGACTACAACGCCGCCGCGCGAGCGGCGTACCGGCGCGTCGGCTTCCGCGAGGTCGGCGCGTTCATGAGCGTCCTGTTCTAGGCGGCCGTCGGCGCCGCGGAAGCCGACGCGCCGGGCGGACCCGGTCGGGGCATGGCTCGGGAACGGCCGGGGCACGGACGAGGAACGGTCGGCGGGAACTCCCCCCTGGCACCCGCCCGGGCATACCGGCGGGCCGGGACCGCCGAGTAAGGTCACCGCATGCTGCCTACCCCCGAGGGCGACGTCCCCGCCCGGCCCGCAGGACTGAGCATCGGCCCCCTCGACCTCGCCGCGCGCGTCGACGAGGCCCTGCGCGTGCAGGCCGTGGCCTTCGGGCTCAGCGAGGAGGAGGTCGGCATCCGGCGCTACATCGTCCAGCGCCACATGACCTGCCGCGGAGCCCGGGCCCTCGGCGCGTTCACCGACGACGGCGCCCTGGCCGGATTCGTCTACGGGATGCCGAACGACCGCGCCTACTGGTGGTCCTCGATCGTCGAGCCCTACCTGCGGGCCGAGGGCCACGACGGCTGGCTCGACGACTCCTTCGTCATCACCGAGCTGCACGTCCACCCCGGCTTCCAGGGCCGCGGCGTCGGCCGCTCCCTCATCACCCGGATCACCGACACCGCCGCGGAGCCCCGCTCGATCCTCTCCGCCATCGACGCCGAGAGCCCGGCCCGCCGGCTCTACCGGGCCCTCGGCTACACCGACCTCGCCCGCCAGGTGCACTTCCCGAGCGCGAGCCTGCCGTACGCCGTCATGGGCGCCCCGCTGCCGCTGCCCAGGCCCTGAATTCGTTTCGGCGCCTGCGCAACCCCCCGGTAGCCTCCCGACATGGCAAAGCAACCCGTGCAGCGCATGTCCCGCCTCATGGCCAGGACCCTCCGCGAGGACCCGGCCGACGCCGAGACCCTCAGCCACCGCCTCCTCGTCCGCGCCGGCTACGTCCGCCGCAGCTCGGCCGGGGTGTGGACCTGGCTGCCGCTCGGCAAGCGGGTCCTGGACAACGTCTCGCGCATCGTCCGCGAGGAGATGGACGCGATCGGCGCCCAGGAGGTGCTGCTCCCGGCGCTGCTGCCGAAGGAGCCGTACGAGGTCAGCGGGCGCTGGACGGAGTACGGCGACCTGCTGTTCCGGCTCAGGGACCGCAAGGGCGCGGAGTACCTGCTCGGCCCCACGCACGAGGAGATCTTCACCCTCGTCGTGAAGGACCAGTGCACGTCCTACAAGGACCTGCCGGTGATGCTCTACCAGATCCAGACCAAGTACCGCGACGAGGCCCGGCCCCGCTCCGGCGTGCTGCGCGGCCGCGAGTTCCAGATGAAGGACTCGTACTCGTTCGACGTCAGCGACGAGGGCCTGGCCGAGTCCTACGCCCTCCACCGGGCCGCGTACCAGCGGATCTTCACCCGCCTCGGCCTGGACCACCGGATCGTCTCGGCGGTCTCGGGCGCGATGGGCGGCTCCGCGTCGGAGGAGTTCCTGGCCCCCGCGGCGGCCGGTGAGGACACCTTCGTGGACTGCCCCGCCTGCGACTACGCGGCCAACACCGAGGCGGTCACCTTCGCCCCGGACCCGGCGGCTGCGGACGCGGCCGCCGGGCACCTCGCCCTGGAGGAGATCCCCACCCCCGACACCCCGACGATCGAGACCCTCGCCGCCCACCTCGGCGTCCCCGCGGCGGCCACGTTGAAGAACCTCCTGGTGAAGGTGGACGGCGAGATCACGGCCGTCGGCGTGCCCGGGGACCGGGAGGTCGACCTCGGCAAGCTGGGCGAGCACCTCGCCCCGGCGGTGGTGGAGCTGGTGACCGCGGAGGACTTCGTCGACCGCCCCGACCTGGTGCGCGGCTACGTGGGCCCGCAGGGCCTCGGCAAGGTCCCCTACATCGCCGACCCCCGTGTCGCACCCGGCACTTCATGGGTGACGGGCGCCAACAAGCCCGACACGCACGCCCGGAACGTGGTCTGCGGCCGCGACTTCGAGGTGGACCGGTACCTCGACGTGGTCGTCGTGGAGCCCGGCGACCCCTGCCCGCAGTGCGGGGCCGGACTGCGGCTCGACCGCGCCATCGAGGTCGGCCACATCTTCCAGCTCGGCCGCAAGTACGCGGACGCCTTCGGGCTGGACGTGCTCGGCCGCGAGGGCAAGCCGGTGCGGGTCACGATGGGCAGCTACGGCATCGGCGTCTCGCGGGCCGTGGCGGCGCTGGCCGAGCAGACCGCCGACGGGCGCGGCCTGGCCTGGCCGGCGGAGGTGGCCCCCGCGGACGTCCACGTCGTGGCGGCGGGCAAGGCCGCCCAGCTGGCGCTCGCGGAGTCGGCGGCTTCGGCGCTGGCGGAGTCCGGGCTGCGGGTCCTGCTGGACGACCGGGCGGGCCTCTCGCCGGGCGTGAAGCTCACCGACGCGGAACTGATCGGGGTGCCGTGGATCCTGGTGGCGGGCCGCCGGTCCGCCGAGTCCGTGGTTGAGCTCCAGGACCGCGCTACCGGCGCCCGCGAAGAACTCCCGCTGGACGAGGCCCTGGACCGCCTCCGCGGAGGCCGCTGAGCCGTCCGGCCCCCTCGGCCGGCTGCCGGGCGCCCGCCGTGCCGCGGGCCCGCCCGTGCCCCGGCGGCCGTCGGGACCTCAGACGGGTCCGGCCGCCGGGTGCCCGGCCGCCGGGTCGGTCTCGGCCGGGAACAGCGGTTCGACATCGTCTCCCGTCGCGACTGCGGGCGGCGTCCCGGCCTGCACCGCGAGCGGGTCCGGCGCGGCGCTGTACTCGACGACGGCTTCGTACCCGGCCCCGGCGCCGGCCTCCGCGCCGGTCCCGGATTCCGTGCCGGTCCCGGATTCTGTGCCGGTCCCGGATTCCGTGCCGGCGCCGGCCGCCGGCGGGCGGGGCCCGGCGGTCGTCCGGGGCTCGGCCTCGCCGTCGGGCGGCGTCGGCGCCGCGCGCTCCAGGAACCGCAGCAGCTCCACCGGGAACGGCAGCACCAGCGTGGAGTTCTTCTCCGCAGCCACCGCCACCACCGTCTGGAGCAGCCGCAGCTGGAGCGCCGCCGGCTGGTCCGACATCACCGCCGCCGCCTCGGCCAGCTTCTTCGACGCCTGGAGCTCCGCATCCGCGTTGATCACCCGGGCCCGGCGCTCGCGGTCGGCCTCCGCCTGCCGCGCCATCGACCGCTTCATCGTCTCCGGCAGCGAGACGTCCTTGATCTCGACCCGGTCGATCTGCACGCCCCACCCCACGGCCGGGCTGTCGATCATCAGTTCCAGGCCCTGGTTCAGCATCTCCCGGTTCGACAGCAGGTCGTCCAGGTCGGACTTCCCGATGATCGAGCGCAGCGAGGTCTGCGCCATCTGCGACACCGCGAAGCGGTAGTCCTCCACCTCGATCATCGCGCTCGCCGGGTCCACGACCTTGAAGTACACGACCGCGTCGACCCGCACCGTGACGTTGTCCCGGGTGATGCCCTCCTGCGCGGGCACCGGCATCGTCACGATCTGCATGTTCACCTTGTACAGCCGGTCGACGAACGGCACGACCATGGTGAACCCCGGGGGCCGGATGCCCTCCCGCAGCCGGCCGAAGCGCAGGACCACACCCCGCTCGTACTGCCTCACGACCCGAGCGGCGGCACCCGCGTACACCACGATCGCCAGCCCCGCCGCGACACCCGCTGCAAGCAGTTCCTGGACCATGACGGCCTCCTGCCGGGCATACGTTCGTACCTACGGTATGCCCTACAGCCAGGCGGCAAACTCCAGCAGCAGCTCCGCGTCCCGGCGGCGCCCGGCGGCCAGGGCTCGGTGGCCCGACTCCACCGCCCGGAACAGCGTCCAGCCCCGCAGCCGTTCCCGGTCCACCTCCAGGCCGTCGGCCAGCTTGTTCACCCGGCGGCGGGCGCCCGCCGCCCCCGCCGAGGACGCGACCAGGTCCTCCAGCCGGTCCCGGACCAGCCGGGCCAGGTCGTACGCCCGCTCGCCGATCAGCGGGTCCGGCCCCACCGTCAGCCACGGCGCCCGGTCGCCCGCCAGCACCTTGCCCTGCCGGAAGTTCCCGTGGAGGAGCAGCTCCTCGCCGGGCACCGCGGTCAGCTCCGCACGTGCCTCCAGCGCCGCCGATGCCAGGGCCGCGGCCTCCGGCGGAGCCTTGCGCAGCTCCTCCGCCTGCCCTGCGGTGCGCTCCGCGACCGTCTCGAAGGCGTGCCCGGTCGGCGGCTTCACCCACAGCCGGCGCAGTGTGCCGCAGGCCTCCAGCAGGGCCTTCGCCTCCGGCAGGGAGCGCAGGGACACCTCCGGGTGCAGCCGCTCCAGCAGCAGCGCCCCGTCCTCGGCGCTCTGGCGGGTGTCGAGGATCCGTACGGCCCCGAACCCGCCCCAGTGCGCCAGCGCGGCCAGCTCCAGGTCGGGCCGGGCCTGCGGGGGAGCGAGCTTCAGCGCGGCCGGGGTGCCGTCGGCGTACCGGACCAGGACGACCAGGCTGCTCCGGCCGCCGGGGGCCTGGACCCGCACAGCCTCTACCGCACGCCGGGCCAAGGCCGCCTCGGTGAGCCGGGGCAACCGCTCCAGCCAGTCCGCGTTCCCGTCCGGATCCGGCGTCTCGCCGAGCGCCCGTACAAGCCGCTGCGGCGGTTCGAAAGCCATGCGTGCGTGATCCCTTTCAGCTTGACCGGGCCCGTGCGCCTGATCAGCGCTTTTCCGTGAGCCCAGGGAAGGCTACGCCGACACCGCGCCAGCGTGCCGCGCGCACGGCCGCGGCGCTCAGCGCGTCGGCCGCCTCGCGGCGCAGCCGGCCGTCCGCGGCCCGCACCAGATCGGAGTACGCACCCGCCACCCGGTCCTCGATCTCGGCGGCCAGCCGCTCGGCATCGGCCGGGGTGCGGACCTCGTACGGCAGGACGTACGCCGGTTCCGCGGCCCGGGGCGCACCGCCGAGGTCGCGCACGGCGCGTGCCAGCGCGTCCCGGCGCGCGACGTGGGCGCCGTGCGCTTCGCGGGCCTCGTTCGCGCGGGGGGACGCGGCGCGGGCGCCGATCACCCCGTAGCCGTAGACGGCCGCGTGCTCGGCGGCGAGGGCGGACTGCGCGGCCTCCAGGGCCCGGTTGGCGGGGGAGGGCGAAGGCTTCACGGCGTGGCTCCCGGGGTCGAGGTCAGCAGGTGGGCGTGTACGGCGCCGCAGGCGGCCACCGAGGCGAGCAGCCGGGCCAGCTCCCCGGGCGCCCCGCCCAGGGCGACGGTCCGGGCCTCGGCCAGGCTCCGCTCGGCGTCCGCCAGGGCGGTCAGCGCGTCCTCGGCCTTCGGCGGCACCGGCTCGGCGCTCGCGGCGGGCGTGCCGGACGGCGCCGGGGCGGCGGACCCCTCGGCGGATCCGGCCCCGGGGGTGCGCGCGGCGGTGGGGGGGAGCGGGGCCAGCGCCGCCGCGTGCGCCGCGACCGCGGAGCGCAGCGGAGCCAGCCGCGCGGCCAGGGCCGGGTGGGCGGCGGAGGTGGCGTCGTAACGTTCCAGCAGTCGCTCGCTCTCTCGAACGGCCGATTCGCGCATACGCCGTTCGAGTGAAACGCCGGTGGTGGCGCCCGGTTCTACGGACCCGCCGGAACACCCGGTGAGCAGCACCGCGCCGGCCGCGCCGGCGGCACCGGCGAGCAGGCGCCTTCGCGAAGGCCTCGTAGGCAGGGTCCAGGGCACGGCGACGTCCTCGGGGGTGGTGCGGGCAGGGTGTGATCACGGTACCCGGGGCCGTCTCCGCCCGGCGGACGGCAACACCCTCCGCGACCGGATACCCTTTGATCTGACACGCGACGTACACCACAACAGCACACGCGGCCGAGGAGTCACCCGGATGAGCACCACCCAGAGCGACAGGCTGCGCGGATTGCTGGAGCCGCTCGTCGCCGCCAAGGGACTGGATCTCGAGGACATCGAGCTGTCCAGGGCAGGAAAGCGCCGGATGCTGCGCATCATCGTGGACTCCGACGAGGGCGTGGAACTGGACGCGTGTGCGGAGCTGAGCCGCGAGGTCTCCGACAAGCTCGACGAGACCGACGCGATGGGTGAGGGCGAGTACGTCCTCGAGGTGAGCTCCCCGGGCGCAGACCGCCCGCTGACCGAGCAGCGCCACTACGTACGGGCCGTCGGCCGCCTGGTGAAGTTCCAGCTGTCCGCCGAGAGCGAGAAGGGTGCCGGGGAACTGGTCGCCCGCATCCTCGGCGTCGACGACGAGGGCCTGGACCTCGAAGTTCCGGGCGTGAAGGGCCGCAAGGCGACCGCCCGCCGCATCGCGTTCACGGACGTCGCCAAGGCGCGTGTCGAGATCGAGTTCAACCGCAAGGACAAGAAGGAAGAGGAGGCGTAGCCGTGGACATCGACATGAGTGCCCTGCGGGGTCTGGTCCGGGAGAAGGAGATCTCCTTCGACCTGCTCGTCGAGGCGATCGAGTCGGCCCTCCTCATCGCGTACCACCGCACCGAGGGCAGCTTCCGCCGGGCGCGCGTGGAGCTGGACCGCACCAATGGGCACGTCGTCGTCTGGGCGACGGAGGACCCGCGGGACCTGGAGGAGGGGCAGGAGCCCAAGGAGTTCGACGACACGCCGTCGGACTTCGGGCGGATCGCCGCGACCACCGCCAAGCAGGTGATCCTGCAGCGTCTGCGCGACGCGGAGGACGACCTGACCTTCGGCGAGTTCGCCGGCCGCGAGGGCGACATCATGACCGGCGTCGTCCAGCAGGGCAAGGACCCCAAGAACGTCCTGGTCGACATCGGCAAGCTGGAGGCCATCCTGCCCGTGCAGGAGCAGGTCCCCGGCGAGGACTACCAGCACGGCCTCCGCCTCAAGGCGTACGTCGTCCGGGTGGCAAAGGGCGTCCGCGGCCCGTCCGTGACCCTGTCGCGCACCCACCCGAACCTCGTCAAGAAGCTCTTCTCGCTGGAGGTCCCGGAGATCGCGGACGGCAGCGTGGAGATCGCGGCGATCGCCCGCGAGGCCGGTCACCGCACCAAGATCGCCGTACGGTCCACCCGTTCGGGCCTCAACCCGAAGGGTGCCTGCATCGGCCCGATGGGCGCCCGTGTGCGCAATGTCATGGCCGAGCTGCACGGCGAGAAGATCGACATCGTCGACTGGTCCGACGACCCGGCGGAGATGGTCGCGAACGCCCTGTCACCCGCGCGGGTGAGCAAGGTCGAGGTCGTCGACTGGGACTCCCGCTCGGCCCGGGTGACCGTACCCGACTACCAGCTGTCGCTGGCCATCGGCAAGGAGGGCCAGAACGCCCGCCTCGCCGCGCGCCTGACCGGCTGGCGCATCGACATCCGCCCGGACACCGAGCACAGCTCGGGTCAGGACGGGGAATAAAACCGGTACCGGGCGGCGCTGTCGCCCGGTACACAGGTTCAAGACAAGAGATCAAGACAGCAGATCGCGACAACGTCCGTTCGATTTTTCGCCCGAAGGGGTGAGGTCGGTACGGGGAGGTAGACTGAGGCGTGTCTGGCCGGACGCAAGCCCGCGCATGCCCCGAACGCACCTGTGTGGGGTGCCGGGAGCGAGCGGCCAAGAGCGAACTGCTGCGCATCGTGGCGATCGGGGACGAATGCGTCCCCGATCCGCGCGGTACGCTGCCCGGTCGGGGTGCCTATGTGCACCCTGCCGAGGTCTGTCTCGACAAGGCGGTCCGCCGCAGAGCGTTCCCCCGGGCCCTCCGGTCCCCGGGAGCACTCGACACGGCCGGGCTGAGCAGAGCAGTGGCCGCACAGGCCGCGGCGACACCGTAAGAAGCGCAACGGCACGGATACCCCGTGCGGTCAGGTACCTCGCGAGTTGGAAGTAGGTCGAGATTGCGATGAGCACTCGATGAGTACGCGATGAGTACGCCCATGAAGTAGCAACGGTCCGGCGCAACCCGGACCTAAAAGGAGCGAAGTGGCTAAGGTCCGGGTATACGAACTCGCCAAGGAGTTCGGTGTGGAGAGCAAGGTCGTCATGGCCAAGCTCCAGGAACTCGGTGAGTTTGTCCGTTCGGCGTCCTCGACGATCGAGGCGCCGGTTGTGCGCAAGTTGACTGACGCACTGCAGGGGCCCGGCGGCAGCGCCGGCAAGTCCGCTGCGAAGCCGGGTGCGCCGCGTAAGGCCGCCCCCGCCAAGCCCGGGGTTCCCACCCCGGGTGCCATTGCACGTCCCGCCGCCCCCAAGCCCGGCGCACCGGCCCCCAAGCCGGCCGCTGCCGAGGCTCCGGCGGCTCCTGCCCCGGTGACCCCGGCCACGCCCGGCCCGCGTCCCGGCCCGAAGGCTCCGGCCGCCCCGAAGCCCGCTCCGGCGGCGCCCGTGGCGACCGAGTTCACCGCGCCGCCGGCCGCTCCGGCGCGCCCGGCCGCGACCCCCGGCCCGCGTCCGACGCAGCAGCGTCCCGCGGCTCCCGGTCAGGGCGCGCGTTCCGGCGCCCCGCGTCCGGGCGGCTCGACCCCGGGTGCCCAGGCCCCGCGTCCCGGTGGCCAGGCCCCGCGTCCGGGTGCCCGTCCGGCGGGTCCCCGTCCGGGCAACAACCCGTTCACCTCCGGCGGCTCCACCGGCATGGCGCGCCCGCAGGCGCCCCGTCCGGGCGGTGCCCCGCGCCCCGGCGCCCCCGGTGCCGGCGGCCCCGGCGGTGCCCCGCGTCCGCAGGCCGGTCCCGGTGCCCCGCGTCCGCAGGCCCCCGGTGGCCCGCGTCCGACCCCGGGCGGCATGCCCCGTCCGCAGGGCGGCCCGCGTCCGGCTCCGGGCGGTAACCGTCCGAACCCGGGCATGATGCCGCAGCGTCCCGCTGCCGGCGGTCCCGGCCCGCGTCCCGGCGGCGGCCCCGGCCGTCCCGGTGCAGGCGGTCCGCGTCCGGGCGGCGCCGGTCGTCCCGGCGGCGGCGGCTTCGCCGGCCGTCCGGCCGGTCCGGGCTCCCGTCCGGCCGGCGGCGGCTTCGGCGGCCCGCGTCCCGGTGGTGGCGGCGGCTTCGGCGGCGGCCCCGGCGGTGGCGGCGGTCGTCCCGGTGGCTTCGGTGGTCGTCCCGGCGGCCCGGGTGCCCGTGGCGGCACGCAGGGTGCCTTCGGCCGTCCCGGCGGTCCGGCCCGTCGCGGTCGCAAGTCGAAGCGGCAGCGGCGCCAGGAGTACGAGGCCATGCAGGCCCCGTCCGTCGGCGGCGTGATGCTGCCCCGCGGCAACGGCGAGACCGTTCGCCTGTCGCGCGGTGCGTCCCTCACCGACTTCGCGGAGAAGATCAACGCCAACCCGGCGTCGCTGGTCGCGGTCATGATGAACCTCGGCGAGATGGTCACTGCCACGCAGTCCGTCTCCGACGAGACCCTCCAGCTCCTCGCGGGCGAGATGAACTACGAGGTTCAGATCGTCAGCCCGGAGGAGGAGGACCGCGAGCTGCTCGAGTCCTTCGACATCGAGTTCGGCGAGGACGAGGGCGGCGAGGAATACCTCATGCCGCGTCCGCCGGTCGTGACCGTCATGGGTCACGTCGACCACGGTAAGACCCGACTCCTCGACGCGATCCGCAAGACCAACGTGGTCGCGGGCGAGGCCGGTGGCATCACCCAGCACATCGGTGCCTACCAGGTCGCGGCCAACGTCAACGACGAGGACCGTCGGATCACCTTCATCGACACCCCGGGTCACGAGGCGTTCACCGCCATGCGTGCCCGCGGTGCGAAGTCGACCGACATCGCGATCCTCGTGGTGGCGGCCAACGACGGTGTCATGCCGCAGACGATCGAGGCCCTGAACCACGCCAAGGCGGCCGACGTGCCGATCGTGGTCGCGGTCAACAAGATCGACGTCGAGGGTGCGGACCCGACCAAGGTGCGCGGTCAGCTGACCGAGTACGGCCTGGTGGCCGAGGAGTACGGCGGCGACACGATGTTCGTCGACATCTCCGCCAAGCAGGGTCTGAACATCGACAAGCTGCTGGAGGCCGTGGTCCTGACCGCGGACGCCGCCCTCGACCTGCGTGCCAACCCGGAGCAGGACGCCCAGGGTATTGCGATCGAGTCCCACCTCGACCGCGGCCGCGGTGCCGTCGCGACCGTCCTCGTCCAGCGCGGTACCCTCCGCGTCGGCGACACGATGGTCGTGGGCGACGCGTACGGCCGTGTCCGCGCGATGCTCGACGACAAGGGCAACAACGTCGACGTGGCCGGTCCGTCCACCCCCGTCCTGGTCCTGGGTCTCACCAACGTCCCGGGCGCCGGCGACAACTTCCTCGTCGTCGACGAGGACCGTACGGCCCGCCAGATCGCCGAGAAGCGTGCTGCGCGCGAGCGCAACGCCGCCTTCGCCAAGCGCACCCGTCGCGTGTCCATCGAGGACCTCGACTCCGTGCTCAAGGCCGGCGAGATCCAGCAGCTCAACCTCATCATCAAGGGTGACGCCTCCGGTGCCGTCGAAGCCCTGGAGTCCTCGCTGCTCCAGCTCGACGTCAGCGAAGAGGTCGACATCCGGGTCCTGCACCGCGGCGTCGGTGAGGTCACGGAGTCGGACATCAACCTGGCGATGGGCTCCGACGCGATCGTCATCGGCTACAACGTCCGCGCGGCCGGCCGTGCGACGCAGATGGCCGAGCGCGAGGGCGTCGAGGTCCGCTACTACTCGGTGATCTACCAGGCCATCGAGGAGATCGAGGCGGCCCTGAAGGGTCTGCTCAAGCCGGAGTTCGAAGAGGTCGAGCTGGGTACGGCGGAGATCCGCGAGGTCTTCCGCTCGTCCAAGCTGGGCAACATCGCCGGTGTCCTGGTCCGGTCGGGCGAGGTCAAGCGCAACACCAAGGCGCGCCTCATCCGCGACGGCAAGGTCGTCGCCGAGAACCTCACCATCTCGGGTCTGCGTCGCTTCAAGGACGACGTCACCGAGATCCGCGAGGGCTTCGAGGGCGGTATCAACCTCGGCAACTACAACGACATCAAGATCGACGACGTCATCGCGACGTACGAGATGCGCGAGAAGCCCCGCGTGTAAGCGCGAGGCGGTTCGTACCGTGTCGTGACCGGGGCCGGTCGGCGGATTATTTCCGTCGATCGGCCCCGGCCGTTGCGTGTACGGTTCTGGTGACCCTGTCGCGCGTCGGCCGGCAGGCCACCGAACCCGGACCGGCGGGATATCCGGAACTGCATGTACGTGGGGACTCTGTCCTTCGACCTGCTCCTCGGCGACGTCCACTCGCTGAAGGAGAAACGCTCCGTCGTCCGGCCCATCGTCGCCGAGCTCCAACGCAAGTTCTCCGTGAGCGCGGCAGAGGTGGGCGACCAGGATCTGCACCGCAGGGCCCGCATCGGCGTCGCCTTGGTGAGCGGGGACACGGGGTACCTCTCGGACGTACTGGACCGCTGCGAGCGGCTGGTCGCGGCACGTCCGGAAGTGGAGCTGCTGTCGGTGCGCCGACGGCTCCACGGTGATGAAGACTGAATGCAAGGAAAGAAGGAGACGGACCAGTGGCCGACAATGCGCGGGCGAAGAAGCTGGCGGACCTCATCCGGGAGGTGGTTGCCCAGAAGCTGCAGCGAGGCGTCAAGGACCCGCGCCTCGGTACGCACGTGACGATCACGGACACCCGGGTCACGGGTGACCTGCGGGAGGCCACGGTCTTCTACACGGTGTACGGCGACGACGAGGACCGGGCCAGCGCGGCCGCCGGCCTGGAGAGCGCCAAGGGCGTGCTGCGGTCCGCGGTCGGTCGGGCGGCGGGCACCAAGTTCACCCCGACCCTCACCTTCGTGGCGGACGCTCTCCCGGACAACGCCCGGACGATCGAGGACCTCCTCGACAAGGCACGGACCTCCGACGCCGCGGTGCGCGAGGCCTCCTCGGGCGCCGAGTACGCCGGCGGGGCCGACCCGTACAAGAAGCCCGGCGACGACGAGGACGCAGCCGCCGAATGAGCACCAACGCAGGGAAGACGCCGGACGGCCTGGTCATCGTCGACAAGCCGTCCGGCTTCACTTCGCACGACGTGGTCGCCAAGATGCGCGGGATCGCCAGGACCCGCCGCGTCGGCCACGCGGGCACGCTCGACCCGATGGCGACGGGCGTGCTCGTCCTGGGCGTGGAGAAGGCCACCAAGCTCCTCGGCCACCTCGCGCTCACGGAGAAGGAGTACCTCGGCACGATCCGCCTCGGCCAGAACACCCTGACCGACGACGCGGAAGGTGAGATCACCTCCTGCGTCGACGCCTCCGGGATCACCCGCGAGGCCGTCGACGCGGGCGTCGCCAAGCTGACCGGCGAGATCATGCAGGTCCCGTCCAAGGTCAGCGCCATCAAGATCAAGGGCGTGCGTTCGTATAAGCGCGCCCGGGACGGCGAGGACTTCGAGATCCCGGCCCGGCCGGTGACGATCTCCTCGTTCCAGGTCTACGACATGCGCGAGGCCGAGGCCGAGGACGGCACCAAGGTTGTCGACCTCGTCGTCTCCGTCGTCTGTTCCAGCGGCACGTACATCCGCGCCCTGGCCCGCGACCTCGGCGCCGACCTCGGCGTCGGCGGCCACCTGACCGCGCTGCGGCGCACCCGGGTGGGCCCGTACAAGCTCGACCGGGCGCGCACCCTGGACCAGCTCCAGGAGGAGCTGACCGTCATGCCGATCGGCGAGGCGGCGGCCGCGGCGTTCCCCCGCTGGGACCTGGACGCCCGGCGGGCCTCCCTGCTCGCCAACGGCGTGCGGATCGAGATGCCGGAGATGTACGAGGCCGGCCGGACCGTCGCGGTCTTCGGGCCGCAGGGGCAGCTGCTCGGGCTCGTGGAGAGCAAGGGCGGCAAGGCGAAGTCGCTGGCGGTCTTCGCCTGATCCGCCGATCTGCTGATGATCAGGTGGTCCGCTGATCAGGCGGCCGCTGGTCCGCTGGTCCGCTGGTCCGCTGCGACGTGGGGGGGGGTGGGGGCCCGGGGCGCGGCGGCGAGGAGCGGGTGTAGCCGTTCGGCCTCGATCGCACCGGACCGGCGCAGTTCCAGGTCGGGTCGCGTCCAGGT
>NZ_JBHXTC010000049.1:29088-56744 GCF_042677605.1 Streptomyces sp. NPDC127106
GGGGGGGGGGGGGGGGGGGGGGGGGGGGGGGGGGGGGGGGGGGGGGGGGGGGGCCGGCCCGCCCCGCCCCCCCCCCCCCCCCCACCACCCCCCTCGGGTAGGTCTCTATCCAGTCGAACGCCGCTATTCACCCGTCCGAGCAGGCGCGCGGAGTGACTGGAGGGAGCACGAGGGGGCGCTTTTGCGCCGCGCTGCCTTCTGCCGCCCGTCCGTGGGCCCCGGATGCGCCGGCCGCTCCCGGCGGCTCCCCGGCGCCTTCCGGCCGAGGTGACACAGAAGCGCCCCGCAGCCCGACACCGATGCGGGGGCCCGGGCACGGGCATGGCAGTCTTAGACGTGCAATCGGCAACGAGTACAGGGCCTACACGGTTCGGGCGAGGAGCGGTCACAGTGCAGCGCTGGCGTGGCTTGGAGGACATCCCCCAGGACTGGGGGCGCAGCGTCGTCACCATCGGCTCGTACGACGGTGTGCACCGGGGCCACCAGCTGATCATCGGGCGGGCCGTGGCCCGGGCGCGCGAGCTCGGCGTCCCGTCCGTCGTCGTCACCTTCGACCCGCACCCGAGCGAGGTCGTCCGCCCCGGCAGCCACCCGCCCATCCTGGCGGGCTACGACCGGCGCGCCGAGCTCATGGCCGGCCTCGGGGTCGACGCCCTGCTGGTCCTGCCGTTCACGGCCGAGTTCTCGCAGCTGTCCCCGGCCGATTTCATCGTCAAGGTGCTCGTCGACAAGCTGCACGCCCGCGCCGTGATCGAGGGCCCCAACTTCCGCTTCGGCCACCGCGCCGCCGGGAACGTCGACTTCCTCCGCGAACTGGGCGGCACGTACGACTACGAGGTCGACGTCATCGACCTGGTCGAGCGCGGCACGGCCGGCGGCGGCGTGCCGTTCTCCTCGACGCTCGCCCGCAAACTGGTCGCCGAGGGTGACGTGGTGGGCGCGGCCGAGGTCCTGGGCCGCCCGCACCGCGTCGAGGGCGTCGTCGTGCGCGGCGCGCAGCGCGGCCGCGAGCTCGGCTACCCGACCGCCAACGTGGAGACCCCGCCGCACACCGCCATCCCCGCCGACGGCGTGTACGCGGGCTGGCTGACGGCGAACGGCGAGCGCATGCCCGCGGCGATCTCGGTGGGCACCAATCTGCAGTTCGACGCCACCGAGCGGACCGTGGAGGCGTACGCGATCGACCGGGTCGGGCTCGACCTGTACGGGCTGCACGTCACCGTGGACTTCCTCGCCTACGTGCGCGGCATGGCGAAGTTCGCGTCGCTGGAGGGCCTGTTGGAGGCCATCGCGGACGACGTGAAGCGCGCGCGGGAGCTGACGCGGGTGTACGACGCGGAGAGCGCGGAGCGCTGACCGCGGCCTGACGAAAAGAAGGGCCCGCACCGGCCCCCGGGAACCCCGGGGTGGTGCGGGCCCTTCTTTTCGTCCTGCTCTCCTGCTGTCCTGCTGTCTCGCTGACCGGGAGGTCAGCCCAGGCGCGGGTCGCGCGGGGGCTGCTGCCCGGGGAGCCCGGGCTGCGGCTGCGGCTGCGGCTGCTGCGGCCAGGGCTGGCCGGGCTGCTGCGGGTAGGGCTGGCCGCCGTCGGCGTACGGCTGCGGCGCGGCGTAGGGCTGCTGGTACGGCGGCTGCGGCTGCGGCTGCGGCGCGGCGTAGGGCTGGCCGGGCTGGGGCTGGGGCTGGGGCTGGGCGTACGGCTGCTGCGGGTGCTGGGCGTGCTGCTGCGGGGGCGCTCCCCAGTGGTTCTGCTGGGCCTGCTGGGCCGCCCGTACGAAGTCCTCGGCCACCAGGGCGGCGAGGTTGAAGTACGCCTCGCGGGTCTTCGGCCGCATCAGGTCCAGGTCGACCTCGGCACCGGCCGCGAGGTGCTCGTCGAACGGCACGACGACGACACCGCGGCAGCGGGTCTCGAAGTGCTGCACGATGTCCTCGGTCTTGATCATCTTGCTGGTCTCGCGGACCCCCGAGATGACGGTGAGGGAGCGGGAGACGAGGTCTCCGTACCCGTGCGCGGACAGCCAGTCGAGCGTGGTGCTCGCGCTGCTCGCGCCGTCCACCGAGGGGGTGGAGATGATGATCAGCTGATCGGCCAGGTCCAGGACGCCGCGCATGGCGGAGTACAGCAGACCGGTGCCCGAGTCGGTGAGGATGATCGGGTACTGGCGGCCGAGGGTGTCGATGACGCGGCGGTAGTCCTCGTCGTTGAAGGTCGTCGAGACGGCCGGGTCCACGTCGTTGGCGATGATCTCCAGGCCGGACGGGGCCTGCGAGGTGAACCGCCGGATGTCCATGTACGAGTTCAGGTACGGGATCGCCTGGACCAGGTCCCGGATCGTGGCACCCGTCTCGCGGCGGACGCGGCGGCCGAGGGTGCCGGCGTCCGGGTTCGCGTCGATGGCGAGGATCTTGTCTTGGCGCTCGGTCGCGAGGGTCGCGCCGAGGGCGGTGGTCGTCGTCGTCTTGCCGACGCCGCCCTTGAGGCTGATGACGGCGATCCGGTAGCAGGACATCACCGGCGTGCGGATGAGCTCCAGCTTGCGCAGGCGGTCCGCTTCGGCGGCCTTGCCACCGAAGCGGAAGCCGGTGCGCTGCGGCTTGGGCTTCTGCTTGCCCCGCAGCAGCCGGTCCGAGGACAGCTCGACGGCGGCCGTGTAGCCGAGGGGCGCACCGCCGGCCGGGCTGCCGGGCTGGTAGCGGGGGTCGTGCGGCTGCGGACCGGGCTGCGGTCCGGGCTGGGCGGCGGCCGGCCACGGGGCGCCGGCGCGGGGGTCGACGTACGGCTGCGGCTGGGCGGCCTGCGGCTGCGGCGGCACGGATGCGGGCCCGGCCGGCGGGAACCCGTAGCCGTCCTGCGGCTGCGGTGCGGGCGGGAGCGCGTATCCGGCAGCGTCCACGGGCGCCTGGTTCTGCGGCGGTACGGGCGTCGGGGCGGCCGGCGGGAAGCCGTAGCCGTCCTGCGGCTGCGCGTTGGCCGGCGGAACCGGAGGGAAGCCGTACCCGGCCTGCGGCGCGGCCGGGTACGGCTGCGGCTGGGCCGGGACGGGCTGGGCCTGGGGCTGCGGGAAGCCGTACCCGGCGTGCGGTCCCTCCGGGGCGGGGAACGCGGGCGGCAGCTGCGGCAGTTCGCCGACGGGTCCTGCGACGGGGGGCTCCACCGCCGGGTGAGGAGCGGGCACGGGGCTGAGGGGCTCCGCCGGCGCCAGGGCCGGGACGGCGTCGGCCGGAGCGG
Organism: Streptomyces sp. NPDC127106; assembly: GCF_042677605.1. Classification (NCBI taxonomy): domain Bacteria; kingdom Bacillati; phylum Actinomycetota; class Actinomycetes; order Kitasatosporales; family Streptomycetaceae; genus Streptomyces; species Streptomyces sp. NPDC127106. The sequence continues at coordinate 32,318 of NZ_JBHXTC010000049.1, forward strand.
GCGCGGCGTGGGGCGCGGGGCCCGCAGCCGGAGCGTCCTGCGGCGGGGCCTCGGCGGGGGCCTTCCCCAGCACGACGCCGGAGCCGGTCCCCACCCCGGGCGGAGGCACGGGAACACCGTCGACGGGCGTGTCGGTGGGCGCGGGCAGCGCGGGGGCCGACGGCGCGGGCTCGATGGCCGCTGCCGACGGGTAGGAGGGCAGCTCGGGTGCCGGTCCACCACCCGTGACGGACAGGCCGGTTGACCCGTCGGCCGTCGTTCCGGGCGCGACGGCCGGCTCAAGTCCCGCTGCGGAGAGGTAGGACGGCAGTCCGGGCGCGGGCTCCGCCGCGGGCGCGGCCGGGAACGCGTCGGCAGGCAGCGCGGGCGCCGGCGGCAGGGCCGGGCCCGGTGCCGCGTCGGCCGGGGATACCGGAGCAGGCGCCGGCGCAGGCGCTGCATCGGCCGGGGGAACCGGGGCCGGCGGCGCGGGTGCGGGTTCGAGGTCCGACGGGGACAGGTAGGACGGCAGTCCGGGCGTCGGCTCCAGAGGGGTGGCGGCCGCGGCCGGGTCGGCCGGGGCCGGGTCGGCCGGGCCCGCCGCCGTCGGGGCGGCTTCGGACGGGGTCCGAGGGGTCGGCGGAGCCACCGGCGTCGCCGGCGGGGAGACCACGTCCGACGGGGTGTGCGGCTGGAAGCCGCTGCCCTCGGGCAGGGCCGGCACCGGCGCGGCGGGCGCCGCGCTCTGCGTGTACCAGGCCGGCGGCGTGTAGTCGATGGTGAACTGGCCCGTCACCTCGGGCTCCGCGTCGGACTGATCGTCCGTCGGGACGTCCCACGTCCCGCCGCGCCTCTCGTTCCGATCGCCGCTCACTCGTCCGTCCTCCTGGTCTGTCGAACACTGGTCCGGCGCCCCTCGGCGCCACGCCCACGCTCAGCCTAATCGCGCGCCGGCACCCGTGTCGGCCCTCCGACGGGCCGCACCCCACCGCGGCCGGTCCCCCGCCGGCACCCGCCGGCACCCCGCCGGCCCCGCCGGGCCGGAAGGGCGGGTCGGATACGGCTCCGGGCGGCGCGGGCCCCGTACCGCGGTCCTGCCTACCGGCCGCCGCCGCCCTGAGCAACCGTCACCGCCGCGCACCGCCGAACCCGGCAGGGCCGCGGCGGACCGGTCAGTCGATGCGCCGGCACGGGCCCAGGAGCCCCGTCTCCTCGTCCGTGCCCTGGGTCATCACGAACTGCCGGTCCCGGGGCGTGCACCACAAGGTGACCCCGTCGCCCAGCGTCGGCAGCGACTCCACCGTCTGCCGCGGCAGGTTCATCAGGCGGCCGATCTGCTCCGCCTCGTCGGGGGACACCCGCTGGATCCCCGCCAGGGAGGAGTTCTGCAACAGCCGCGGCGCCGTCGGGCTCAGGTAGGGCAGCAGCGTCACCACCGCCTGCCACGGCCCGGCCACCACGCGCCCGCGCGGCGGCCGCATCCCGCAGTCGCGGACGACCAGCACCGGGCTGCCCGCCGATGCGCCCTGCGGGGGTACGCGGCCCACGTCGTGCAGGGTCACGCACTGCTGCCCGCCGCCCGCCGCCTGGGCCAGCGCGGACCAGACCTGCGCCCGCCCCGTCTCCACCACGACCCGGGCGCCCGTGGCCGCCGCGCGCAGCGCCAGCACCTGGGCGGTCCACACGCCGCCGATGAGCGTCACCTCGTACGGGGTGGGCCGGTTGATGCCGAGCACCGCCGCCCGCCCGTGCGCGTCCACGCCGATGACGACCCCGTCGTCGCCGACCGGCAGCGCCAGGGCGTCCAGGTCCACGGCGGGGACCGTGTGCCGTTCCCGGCGCGGGCCGACGAGCCCGAAGCCGCCCCTGACCGCGTTCCTCATCGCGCACCTCCCAGCGGCAGCGAGGCCAGCAGCCCCGGCACCTGTTCGCGGTCGAGTCGGACCAGCCCGGCGCGCACACCGCGGGCCGTCCGCTCCAGTTCCCGGCGGGCCGCCACCAGCTCCTCGTCGCTGTGCCCCGTCACGCGTACGTGCCCGGTCAGGGTGACGCCCTGCCGCTCCGCCGGGGCCATCGTCAGGCTGAACGTGGTCGCGAGGGCGGGCAGCGAGGTCAGCAGCGCCACGAACTGCGGCAGGGACGCCGTCCCCGAGCCGCCCAGCTGCGGCCAGCGGCCGATCCAGTACGTGGTGTGGCGCCGGTCGTCGCAGCGCCAGGTCCGCGAGGTCTCCTCCGTGCGGCGGCCGGAGCCGGCCGAGCGGCCCGCCTGGGTGATCGCCCGCGGGTTCGCGCAGGAGGAGGTCGCCAGCGCGGCCGTCAGCTCCTGCTCGGTGAGCACGGTGGCCCGGAAGCCGGCGCCGGCCAACCGGCTCGTCAACTGGTCGGCCGCGCGCAGCACACAGCGCTGGGCGCCCGCGAGCCCGCCGCCGCGCGCGGCGACCGCCTCGGGGCACAGCTCGGGGTCGAGCTTCAGCGCGATCCAGGTCAGCCGTACCGCCGGGGTGCCCGTCTGCGCCTGCAGCGGCGCGTAGTTGCGGGTGGCCATCGACTGCGGGGGCAGGTGCGGGGCGGGGGCGGGCTGGGTGTGCTGCACCAGCTGCGCGGACTCCAGCCGGATACCGTCCGTTTCGAGGACGTCCCGTACGAGCGCCAGGGGCAGCGGCCGGTCCGTCCGCTCGGGCCGCAGCGCGGTGGCTTCGGTGTCCACCTGCACGACGGCGGTCAGGAACGTGCCGTCGCCGACCATGCCGACGGGCCGCCGGTCGCGGTCGCTGAACGTCATGGTCCGCAGCGCCGGGTCGGCCTCGACGAGCGGCGCCAGCCCCGGCTCCGTGCCCGCGGGCACGGTGAACGCCGCGGCCCGGCGCCTGCGGGCGCGCAGCGCGAGCGCGCCGCCGATCCACTCGGGCAGGGAGCGCTGGTGGCGGCGTACGACGGCGAGGACCAGGAGGACCAGCGCGAGGACACCGGCGGGAACCAGCAGCAGCGGTTCCACCACCCAGGCCACCAGCAGTGCGGCCGCGGCCACTTGGAGCAGGACCAGCTGTTGCAATCGGAACGGGCCGAAGCGGCCGGGGCTCGACTTCGGACTCGGTGTCACCCCGCTGCGTACGGGTGCGGGAGCGCTCGCCTGCGGTTCCGTCGTGGTGGCCGTCACTGGCCCACCTCCCCTTTCTCCCCCAGCCACCGCTGGGAGGTGCCCCCGGGGCCGGACCCCGTGAGTGCCGGGGCTGCACGGTGCTCGCCGCGGGACCCCGGAATCGCCCCATTCCGCCCCAACAGGCCCTGATTACCCCGGTGTGGAAGGTTGTGGAAGGCACTGAGCGGCGGCCTCACCCTACCCGGCCCGTCCGTCCCCTCGATCAAGAGGCATAGTAGGTCCCCGGTCCGAACAAACGAGGCCCGGGGACCGCAGTCGCCGACCGGGTCGTGCGGGGAGAAGCAGACGGTCATGGCATCACGGCGTGATGAACTCAACGCGTACACCTTTGCGAAGCGACGGACGGTGGCCGCGTTTCTCCAGCCGTCCGCGACGGGTTCGGAGGAAGGTGCACCACGGCCCCTGCGCGCGGTCGTGCCGGGCCTGGTGGTGGGGGCGCTGGTCCTCGCCGGGTTCGGCGCCTGGGGCATGTTCAAACCACAGGCCCCCAAGGGCTGGGACGAGCCGGGCACCAAGGTGCTCGTCGGCAAGCAGTCGACGACCCGGTACGTGGTGCTCACGACGAAGGTGAACGGCAAGGACCAGACCCGCCTGCACCCGGTGCTGAACCTCGCTTCCGCCCGACTCCTCCTGGACCCGCAGAAGTTCAAGGTCCTGCAGATCGATGACAAGGTCCTCGACGCGGGCAAGCCTCCGCGCGGGCCCATCATCGGCATCCCGTACGCCCCCGACCGGCTGCCCGCCCCGAAGGACGCCGGCAAGGCCAAGCGCTGGGCCGTGTGCCAGGCGCCGGGCGGCAACGGCAAGAGCGTGCAGACCGCCACCTTCGTCCTCGCCGACCGCGAGGCGGGCATGATGGACGACGCGCGCAGGCTCACCGACAGCCAGATGGTGTACGTGCAGAGCACCGGCGGGGCCAAGGAGCGCTACCTCGTCGACAGCGCGGGCACCAAGTACAAGTTCCCCGAGGGCACGGCCGACGCGGGCAAGATGACCAACGCGCTGGTCGGCAACACCGGCGCCACCCCGCAGCAGGTCACCGAGCAGTGGCTGGCCACCCTCAACTCCGGTGACGACCTGGCGTTCCCGCAGCTGCCCGCCGCGGCCGGCACCAAGGCCGACGTGCCGGGTCTGGGCACCGCCGACAACAAGGTCGGCATGGTGCTGCGGGCCCAGACCGGCTCGGGCGCCCAGCACTACGTGGTGCTGCCCGGCAAGGTCGCCCCGGTCTCCGACTTCGTGGCCTGGCTGCTGATCTCGGCGCCCGCCACCGACACCCTCAACATGCACGGCAAGCCGCGCGAGGTCGACCTCCAGGCACTCAACCCGGAGCAGACGCCCTTCAAGGGCGAGACCCGGTGGCCGTCCCGCAAGACCGCCCGCATCAACCAGGCCCCGTCCGGCGACGCGGCCGCCGCGCAGGGCGCCGGACCCCGCGACACCGTCTGCAACGTACTGCGCTCGGTCGACGGCCAGGGCAACCAGACCCTGAGCACCTGGGCCGGCACCGGCTTCCCCGTCGACATGACCGCCAGCGGCACCAGCGCGTACGTCACGCCCGGCTCCGGGCTGCTGTACACGCAGCTCCAGGGCAAGCAGAGCACGGCGGGCGGCGCCCTGTTCCTCGTCACCGACACCGGCCTGCGGTACGCCGTCCAGGCCAACGGGGACAGCGACGCCGAGAAGTCGAAGATCGGGGCCCCGGACCAGAAGGGCGCCGAGGGCGGCGGCGAAGGCCGGCCCGAGGCCAGCCAGGCACAGATACGTCTCGGCTACGGCGGCGTCACACCGGCCCTCGTGCCCATCGCGTGGTCGGAGTTCCTCTCCAAGGGGCCGCGCCTGGACACCAACTCCGCCCGCCAGCCCCAGGGTTCGTGAGGACGCCGCCGATGACCCCCTCCCCGTACGCGCGCCGTGCGCTGCTCGCCGCCGCCGTCACCCTGGTCGCCGCCTGCGGCACGACCACCGCCGCCACGGCCGCCACCGCTCCGGGGGCCCCCGGCGCACAGCCGCCCGGCGCGGCGGCCCCGGCCCTGCGCCCCGCCGGCGCGGGGGAGTGCACCTTCCCCATGAAGAAGCAGATCGCCGACCGCCCCTGGGCCCTCCAGCGGCTCCTGCTCGACACGCTCTGGGCCCGGACCAAGGGCAAGGACAAGGACGGCAAACCGGTCCGCGTCGCCGTCATCGACACCGGCGTGGACCGGGTGAACCCGCAGCTCAGCGGCGCCCTCGACGTGGGATCGGGCAAGGACTTCATCGACGCCAAGGGCGGCGACGGCACGGTCGACACCGTCGGTCACGGCTCGAAGGTGGCCGGGATCATCGCGGCCCGCCCGCAGGACGGCACGGGCTTCGTCGGCCTCGCCCCCGAAGCGGTGATCATCCCGATCCGGCAGAACGACGGCCAGGGCAAGGGCAACGCACTCTCCCTCGGCCAGGCCATCGACCACGCCGTGGCCAAGGGCGCCCAGATCATCAACGTCTCGCAGGACACCGACGTCCCCCTGACCGCCGACACGGAGCTCGGCAAGGCGGTCCAGCGGGCCGTCGACGCGAAGGTCCTGATCGTGGCGTCCGCCGGCAACGACGGCGCGAGCGGCCAGAAGCGCAGGACCTACCCGGCGGCCTTCCCCGGCGTCCTCGCCGTCGCCTCCTCGGACCGCAACAACGAGCGGGCGGTGTTCTCCCAGCCCGGCGACTTCGTCGGGATCGCCGCGCCCGGCGTCGACATGGTCTCCACCGTCCCCGGCTTCGGCCAGTGCATCGACAACGGCACCAGCTTCTCGGCGCCGTACGTCGCCGGCGTCGCGGCCCTGCTGCGCGCCGAGCACCCGGACTGGTCCCCGCAGGAGGTGATCTGGCAGATCCAGACCACCGCCGAGCGCTCGGTCAACGGCCGTGACGACTACGTCGGTTGGGGTGTCGTCGATCCGGTGCGCGCCGTCACCCAGGACCACGAGCGGCCCAGGGCGCCCGTGCCCGACCCGGGTCCGCCCCCGGCGGCCGCGCCCGAGGCGGCGGCCCTGCGGCTGACCGAGACCGCGCAGGAGCGGGACGAGCGGATCGGCACGTACGTCCTGGGGATCGGCGTCGTGCTCATCGCCGTCATCGGCGGGACCGCGACCGTCATCCGGGACGCGCGCAGACGCCGCGGCCGTTTGCAGTGAACGGTCACAGTTCATCGACAGTTGCAGGCCACCGGTGTTGGGGCTGTGACATGAACTGGCTAGAGTGGCACCAGGCTTCACGACTGTGATCGGGGGATCGCGTGAGGCGGAGGGGGAATTCCCCGGTGGGCGCGGATCATTCGCAACCGGGACCTCCGCTCCGCTGCGCAGTCCGCCGGTTCTGCCGGCGAATTGAGAAGTGAGGAGCTTCGGATGAGCAACAATTTCGGACTTGCGGACGATCCGGTCGTCCAGGCGAAGAACAAGATCGAGTCGACGGCCAACGCCGTCACCAAGCAGGCCCGTGAGCTGGCCGACATCATCGCCACGGTGAGCGCCGGCTGGACCGGTGTGGGTGCAAGCGGCTTCACCGACGCCCAGAAGACCGTCAACGACGACCACGACGAGATCCGCCGCCTGCTCGGTGTCCTCCACAACGCGGTCGCCCAGACCAAGAACCTGAGCAACGCCCAGGACGACGAGGTGCGCGCCGCGTTCAAGTCCGTCCAGGCGGCCTCCGGCAACCAGAACACCTCGGGCCTCAACGGCGTCTGACCGGCCGCGTCGTTCCCCACCCAGCTCAGTTTCAGCGCGAAGGAGAAGACCATGGCAGCCAACGACGGGGCAACCCGGGTACGGTACGAGAGCGTCCAGGAGATGGCCAACCGCATTCGCACCGTCTCGAAGAACATCATCGACGACCTGGCGGAGATGGAGCAGGCCCTCAAGGTCGTCACCGACACCTGGGACGGTGAGGCGCACAAGGAGTACGTCACGCTCCAGGGCAAGTACCGGCAGAAGGCCGATCACATGAAGGAGCAGCTGGAGAAGGTCGCCCAGCTGATCGAGCGCGGCAAGGGCGACTACCGCGCCACCGACGTGAAGGCCTCCCGCCTGTTCACCGAGGCCTACTGAGCCGTCTGAACCGCACCGGCCCGGTACGCACGGAAGGGGCGCGCCCACTGCGGGCGCGCCCCTTCCACGCGTACCGGGCCGTACCGGTCTCAGTGCGGGCCGCGGTCGAGGTCGAACTCCCCGTCCCGGGCACCGAGTACGAACGCCTCCCACTCGGCCGCCGTGTAGCGCAGTACCGTGTCCCGGTCCAGGGAGGACCGCATCGCCACCGCGCCCTCGGGCAGCCGGGCGATCTCGACCCGCTCCTCGTCCGGGCTGGTCCCGGGCGGGCCCTCCCACTCCACGCCGCTGATGTCGAGCGCGTACAGCTCGTCCTTCTCCTGCTGGGTGCCCATGTGCGGCCTCTCCCTCGGCGGTCCTACGCTGCCGATTATCGGGGCTCGGGACCGCACCGGGGGAGCGTTTCCGGTTGATCACCCTCCGCTCCCGCGGAAGACCGGGCCCGCGGCGCTGCGGACCCGGCCCTCCGGCCGGGCCCCGGCCCCTCCGGCCGGGTGCCCGGAAGGGCCGCACAGACCCCGGGAGACCCCGTGCGGCTCAGGCCCCCGGCATCCGGCCCAGCTGGACCAGCGACGTCCCCCGCCGGCGCGAGGAGAAGTACGCCCGGCCCGGCGGCATCGGCCGCGGGCGCACGGTGCCGATCAGGTCGCCCTCGGACGGGTCGCCCGACAGCACCACGCCCTGCGCGCCGAGCTCCTTGATGCGCTGCATGAACGGCTCGTACAGCGACCGCGAGGCCCCCGCGGAGTTGCGGGCGATGATGAACCGGACACCCGTGTCCCGAGCGAACGGCAGGAACTCCACCAGCTGCGCCAGCGGATTGCCCTGGCTCGTCGCCACCAGGTCGAAGTCGTCGATGACGATGAACACGTCGGGGCCCGTCCACCAGCTGCGGTCCCGCAGCTGCTGCGGGGTGACGTCGTCCGGCGGCTGCCGCCGGGCGAACACGCCGCCCAGCGCCTCCATGTGCATCTGCAGGGAGCTCGCCATCGGCGCGTACTCCAGCAGGTGCTCCTCCGGCAGCGCCCCCAGCAGGGTGCGCCGGTAGTCGCCGACGACCAGCCGGGCCTGGTCGGGGGTGTACCGCTGCGCGATCTGCTGCGCGATGAGCCGCAGCAGGTTCGTCTTGCCCGACTCGCTCTCGCCGAAGACGAGGAGGAACGGGTCCGTCTCGAAGTCGACGAACACGGGCTCCAGGTTCGTCTCGTCGATGCCGATCGCGATGCCGCGCTCGGGGAACTCCCCGCCGCCCGGCAGCTGGTCCGCGTGCAGCAGCCGCGGCAGCAGCCGCACGCCCGGGGCCGCCTGCCCCGACCAGTTCTGCTTCACCACCGACACGAACGCGGCCGTCGCGTCCGACAGCTCCCCCACGTCGTGCGAGCCGTCGATCCGCGGCAGCGCCCCCAGGAAGTGCAGCTTCTCCGGCACCTGCCCGCGTCCCGGCATCCCCGTCGGGACGTTCGCCGCGACCTTCCGGTCGAACTCCGAGTCCATGACGTCACCGAGCCGCAGCTCCAGCCGGCCCAGTATCTGGTCCTTCAGCGCGGCCCGCACCTCCATGTAGCGCGCCGCCGTGATCACCACGTGGATGCCGTAGCCCAGACCGCGCCCCGCGATGTCCGTGACCACCTGCTCCAGGGCGTCGTACTCGCCCCGGAAGCCGCCCCAGCCGTCGATGACCAGGAACACGTCGCCCCAGGCCTCGCCGGGCAGCTCGCCCGCCGCCCGCTTGCGCCGGTAGGTGCCGATCGAGTCGATCCCGTGGGCCCGGAAGAACTCCTCGCGGCGGTTGAGGATGCCGCCCACCTCGGCGACCGTGCGGCGCACCCGCTCCGGGTCCAGACGCGAGGCGATCCCGCCGACGTGCGGCAGCTCCGCCACCGCCGACATGCCGCCACCGCCGAAGTCCAGCCCGTAGAACTGCACCTCGCGCGGGGTGTGCGTCAGCGCGAACGCCGAGATCAGCGTCCGCATCAGGGTCGACTTGCCGGACTGCGGGCCGCCGACCACCATCATGTGGCCCGCCGCACCCGAGAAGTCCCGGTACAGCACCTCGCGCCGCTGCTCGAACGGCTTGTCGATGAGCCCGAGCGGCACCACGAGCCCGCCCGGCCGCGTGTACCCCTCCGCGTGCAGCCCGCGCTCCGCCGAGGCCGCCAGCGCCGGCAGCAGCTGGTCCAGCGCCGGCGCCTGGTCCAGCGGCGGCAGCCACACCTGGTGCGCCGGGACCCCCTGCCCCTCCAGCCGGGACACGATCACGTCGAGCACGGTGTCCGCGAGCGCGTCGTCCTCCTGCTCGGCCTGGGCCGCCAGGTACGCCGGGTCCGGTGCCGCGTACACGACCGGCACCGGCACCGCCGTGAACAGCGCGGGCCGTCGCTCCACCGGGAACTGCCCCACCGACAGCTCCCGCCCGCCCGAGCGGTAGGTGCCCGAGACGTACGCCGCCTTGAAGCGGACCATCTCGTCCGTACCGAACTTCAGGTAGCCCGAACCCGGCACCGACGGCAGGTGGTACGCGTCCGGCACACCGATCGCCGTGCGCGACTCCGCCGCCGAGAACGTCCGCAGACCGATCCGGTACGACAGGTACGTGTCCAGCCCGCGCAGCTTGCCCTCCTCCAGGCGCTGCGAGGCCAGCAGCAGGTGCACGCCCAGCGAGCGGCCGATGCGGCCGATCTGGATGAACATGTCGATGAAGTCGGGCTTCGCGGTCAGCAGCTCGCTGAACTCGTCGATGACCAGGACCAGCGAGGCCAGCGGCTCCAGCGGGGCACCCGCCGCGCGCGCCTTCTCGTAGTCGTGGATGTTCGCGTAATTGCCCGCCGAGCGCAGCAGCTCCTGACGGCGCTGCAGCTCGCCGCGGATCGAGTCGCCCATGCGGTCCACGAGCGTCAGGTCGTCCGCCAGGTTGGTGATGACCGCCGCGACGTGCGGCATCTGCCCCATGCCGGTGAAGGTCGCACCGCCCTTGAAGTCCGCGAGGACGAAGTTCAGCGTTTCCGAGGTGTGCGTGACCGCCAGGCCCAGCACCAGCGTGCGCAGCAGCTCGGACTTGCCCGAACCCGTCGCGCCCACGCACAGCCCGTGCGGGCCCATGCCCTCCTGCGCGGCCTCCTTCAGGTCCAGCATCACCGGCGAGCCGTCCTCGCCGACACCGATCGGCACGCGCAGCCGCTCACCGGCCGACCGCGGCCGCCAGGTCCGGGCCACGTCGATCGAGGCCGCGTCGCCCAGGTTCAGCAGGTCCGTGAAGTCCAGGTTGGCCAGCAGCGGCTCGTCGTCGTCACCGCCGCCCGTGCGCAGCGGCGCCAGCTGCCGGGCCAGCGCCTCCGCAGCCGGCAGCGACAGGCTGTCCGGCAGGCCCTCGTACGCGACGCCGCCGCCCGACTCCAGGCGCAGCTTCCCCGGCCGTGCCACGACCGACAGCCCGCCGCGCGGCTCGTCCAGCTCGCCCGCGACCACCTCGACGATCGTCACGCCCTGCAGGCCCTCGGCCGCCGCGAACGCCGACTCGGCCGGCACCAGCCCGCCGCGGGAGTTGGCGTCCAGGACGACGACCAGGTGCGGCTGGTCCAGCACCGGGGACGTGTCCCGGCTGAACCGCGGCCGCCCTTCCAGCCGGGGTGCCAGCAACGCCTCCACCTCGGTCAGGTCGTCGCCGAACAGCCGCTTGCTGCCCGCCCCGTCGACCTGCCCCGGCACCTGGGTGTGCGGCAGCCACTTCACCCAGTCCCACGTCTCCACCGCGCCCGGCGCGGCCACCACGGCCACCACCAGGTCGTCGGGGGAGTGCAGCGTCGCCAGCTGCGCCACCATCGCCCGGGCCGCACCGCGCGCCGACTCCGGCTCCCCGGACACCGTCACGTGGTAGAACGCCCGCAGCGACACCGCCACCGGCAGCCCGTCCAGCGAGGAGTGCACCTTCAGGAAGCGCTGCATCGCGCCCGCCGTCAGCGGCTCCAGCTCGTCCACCGGCGCCGTGTCCGGCGCCACCAGCGGAGTCGCCAGCCGCTGCACGCCCAGCCCCAGCCGGACCTGGCCGAAGTCCGCGTCGCTCACGCGCCGTTCCCACAGCCGCGAGCCCTCGGCCACCACCGACCACAACTGCTCGGGTGCCGGGTGCAGGTACAGCTGCGCGTCGCGCTGCGACCGCGCGGTCCTGCGGACCTGACGGCGCGTCTGTGCGAGGTATTTCAGGTAGTCCCTGCGGACATCGGCCATTTGCCCCTGCGTACCGCGCCGGTGGCGGACCAACTGCGCGATGATCATGGCGACGGTCGACACCAGCATCAGCATGCCCATGATGCGCATGAACGGCGCCGCACCCGGCATGAAGAAGAAGACGACCGAAGAACCCATGCCCAGCATCGGCAGGAGCTGCATCAACATGCCCTCCTGCTGGCCCCGGGGAAGTTCCGGCGGAGCCTCGAGCCTCAGCTCGTCCGAGGGGACTTCGGGCGGCAGGGACCGCGGCGGGCGTTTGACGACGATCTGACTCACCGGAGCATCAATCCCTCGAAAACGGACCGGACGCTGCTGCGGCGCCCCAAGTCCCGGGCGCGAAGGGGCTCTCCCCGCGCGACGGTGATCCTACTTGCCGACTGTCGTACACACTCCCGGTAGGGTGGCCCGCGCAGTATGCGCATCCGCGAATCAGAGACGTCCGCGGGGCGTACCAGCTCCGCCAACCAGGGGGTCCCACAGGTGAGTACGGCCGCAGCGACGGGCTTCTGCAGAGTCACCGTCGTGGCTCCCGACAGCCGCATCGACGTCGCCCTCCCCGAGGACATCGCCGTCGCCGACGTCTACCCCGAACTGCTGCGCCTCACCGGCCAGACCCAGTCCGTCGGCGCGCCCACCGGCTACCACCTCGTCCGCCGCGACGGCACCGTCCTCGACGGGGCGCGCTCCCTCGCCGCCCAGCAGGTGCTCGACGGCGAGGTGCTCAGCCTCCGCCCGTTCGCCGAATCGCTGCCGCCCGCCGTCTTCGACGACGTCTCCGACGCCGTGGCCTCCGCCGTCGTCCGCGACCGCCATCTGTGGAGCGACGACATGCTCCGCGGCGCGGGCCTGGCCGGCGCCGCCGTCCTGCTCGTCCTGCTCGGCTTCGTCCTCTGGTACGCCGACCCCGTCCGGCACGACATGCACGGGCTGCCGGGCATCATCGCCGGAGCCGTCGGCCTCCTGCTGACCGCCGCCGCCGGCGTCCGCGCCCGCGTCTACCGCGACCGCGGCTCCGCCGTCGCCCTCGGACTCGGCGCCCTGCCGCAGCTGCTCATCGCCGGCTCCGGCATCATCGCCCCCGCCGCCGGCCAGGGACCCGGCCGCCTGCAGTTCCTGCTCGGCTGCGTCTGCGTGCTGATCGCCTCCGTCGCCCTGGTCGCGCTCACCCCCAACGGCGACGCCCCCTTCGTCGCGGCCACCTTCCTCGCCGCCACCGGCACCCTGGCCACCTTCCTCGCCATCGTCACCGAGGCCTCCGCCACCGCCACCGCCGCCGGCTGCGCCCCCGTCGCCATCGGCCTCGTCGCCTTCCTGCCCGGCCTGTCGGCCCGCTTCGCGCGACTGCCCATCGGCTACGCCGCCCCGCAGAGCGCCGTCGAGGTCTACGAGACCCCGGACCGCTACGAGACCGAGCCGTACGGCGACCCCGCCGCCGGCCCCGACCAGGGCGAGGCCGGCACCCCGCTCGACGCCGAAGCCATCGCCACCCAGGCCCGCCGCGGCCACGAGATGCTGCTCGGCCTGGTCGCCGGCTGCGCCGCGGTCGCCGTCGGCTCCGCCGCCGTCCTCGGCTTCTCCGACAACACCTGGGGCCGCCTCCTGGCCCTGGCCACCGGGCTGGCCATGCTGCTGCGCGCCCGGCTCTTCCGCTACACCTCGCAGGTCGTGTGCGCCCTGGCCGCCGGCCTGGTCGCCGTCGCCCTGCTGATCCTGGGCCTGGCCCTGCGCCCGCCGGCCGACCTGCTCGTGGAGCTCATCCGCTACCACGACCGCGGCGGCCTGGACCTCCGTACGATCTGGCTGTCCGCCGCGGTCGCCGCCGGCGCCGTCCTCCTCGCCGGAATTGCGCTGGTCATACCCCGCAAGGGTCTGTCACCCTTCTGGGGGCGGCTGCTCGACCTCACCGAGGCGGCCGTCCTGCTCAGCCTCGTGCCGCTGGCCCTGGCCGTCCTGGACGTCTACTCCCGGGCCCGCTCGCTCACCAGCTGAGACACGCCGCACGGCGGCCTGGTACGCTGTGTGACGGCCGTTTGTGTACGCACCCCGGAACCTTCCGGGGACTGCGCCCAGCGGACCCGCCTCCCGAGTCACGGAAGATCCCCAGAGCTGACGACCTGGGGCACTCGGTGGCCACGAATCACTCAAGAGGAGTAAACGTGTCGCTCGACGCCGCCACGAAGAAGCAGATCATGGCCGAGTTCGGTACCAAGGAGGGCGACACCGGCTCCCCCGAGGTCCAGGTCGCGATGCTTTCCCGCCGCATCTCGGACCTCACCGAGCACCTGAAGTCCCACAAGCACGACCACCACTCCCGCCGTGGTCTGCTGATCCTCGTCGGCCAGCGCCGCCGCCTGCTGCAGTACCTGGCCAAGAAGGACATCCAGCGCTTCCGTACGCTGGTCGACCGCCTCGGCATCCGCCGCGGTGCGGCCGGCGCCAAGTAAGACGCTGAGAAGGGAGCGGTTCCCACGATGAGGGGACCGCTCCCTTTGCCGTACGTGCCGTGCGCCGCTCTGCGTGCGGGACGTACCGGACGCTTTGTAGTCTGGACGCACGTGCGCGTCGCACTGCGGTGCACAACTGATGAAGGAGGAGCGCCCTCCTACGCCGCCGGTCCTCGGTAGTGGTACCCGGAAATGCCCCACGGGCGCCGAACCGGGTACTTCGATCGAAGACCGGCCCACACGCAAGGAGCGCTTCTCCAGCCGTCCGCCGCCACACGGGCCGCGGACGGAGACGACGAAAATGGAGAGAACGCTAGTGGAGAACGAGACCCACTACGCCGAGGCCGTCATCGACAACGGTTCCTTCGGCACCCGCACGATCCGCTTCGAGACGGGCCGTCTGGCCCGCCAGGCCGCCGGCTCCGCCGTCGCCTACCTGGACGACGACACGATGGTGCTGTCCGCCACCACCGCGTCGAAGAAGCCCAAGGACCAGCTCGACTTCTTCCCCCTGACGGTGGACGTCGAGGAGCGGCAGTACGCCGCCGGCAAGATCCCCGGCTCCTTCTTCCGCCGCGAGGGCCGCCCCTCCGAGGACGCGGTCCTCACCTGCCGCCTGATCGACCGCCCGCTGCGCCCGTCCTTCAAGAAGGGCCTGCGCAACGAGATCCAGGTCGTCGCCACCGTCATGGCGCTCAACCCCGACCACCTGTACGACGTCGTCGCGATCAACGCCGCGTCCGCGTCCACCCAGCTGGCCGGCCTGCCCTTCTCCGGCCCCATCGGCGGCGTCCGCGTCGCCCTGATCAAGGGCCAGTGGGTCGCCTTCCCGACGCACTCCGAGCTCGAGGACGCCGTCTTCGACATGGTCGTCGCGGGCCGCACCCTGGAGGACGGCGACGTCGCGATCATGATGGTCGAGGCCGAGGCCACCGAGCAGACCATCACCCTGGTCAAGGGCGGTGCCGAGGCTCCGACCGAGGAGGTCGTCGCCGCTGGCCTGGAGGCCGCGAAGCCGTTCATCAAGGTCCTGTGCAAGGCCCAGTCGGACCTCGCCGCGAAGGCCGCCAAGCCCGAGGGCGAGTTCCCGGTCTTCCTCGACTACGAGGACGACGTCTTCGCCGCCCTGGACCAGGCCGTCCGCGGCGAGCTGGCCCAGGCGCTGACCATCGCGGGCAAGCAGGACCGCGAGGCCGAGCTGGACCGGGTTAAGGACCTGGCCGCCGAGAAGCTCCTGCCGGCCTTCGAAGGCCGCGAGAAGGAGATCTCCGCCGCGTACCGCAGCCTGACCAAGGCCCTGGTCCGCGAGCGCGTCATCAAGGACAAGGTCCGCATCGACGGCCGCGGGATCACGGACATCCGCACCCTCGCCGCCGAGGTCGAGGCCATCCCGCGGGTGCACGGCTCGGCGCTCTTCGAGCGTGGCGAGACCCAGATCCTGGGCGTCACCACCCTCAACATGCTCCGCATGGAGCAGCAGCTGGACACCCTCTCCCCGGTGACCCGCAAGCGCTACATGCACAACTACAACTTCCCGCCGTACTCCGTCGGTGAGACCGGCCGCGTGGGCTCGCCCAAGCGCCGCGAGATCGGCCACGGCGCGCTCGCCGAGCGCGCGATCGTGCCGGTCCTCCCGAGCCGCGAGGAGTTCCCGTACGCGATCCGCCAGGTGTCCGAGGCCCTCGGCTCCAACGGCTCGACGTCCATGGGCTCCGTCTGCGCCTCCACCATGTCGCTGCTGAACGCCGGTGTGCCGCTCAAGGCCCCCGTCGCCGGTATCGCCATGGGCCTGATCTCCCAGGAGATCGACGGCAAGACCCACTACGTGGCCCTCACCGACATCCTCGGTGCGGAGGACGCCTTCGGCGACATGGACTTCAAGGTCGCCGGTACCAAGGAGTTCGTCACCGCCCTCCAGCTCGACACCAAGCTGGACGGCATCCCGGCCTCCGTCCTGGCCGCGGCCCTCAAGCAGGCCCGCGACGCCCGCCTCCACATCCTCGACGTGATGATGGAAGCGATCGACACGCCGGACGAGATGTCCCCGAACGCCCCGCGGATCATCACCGTCAAGATCCCCGTGGACAAGATCGGCGAGGTCATCGGCCCCAAGGGCAAGATGATCAACCAGATCCAGGAGGACACCGGCGCCGAGATCACGATCGAGGACGACGGCACCATCTACATCGGTGCCGCCGACGGCCCGGCCGCCGAGGCCGCCCGCGCCACGATCAACTCGATCGCCAACCCGACCATGCCGGAGGTCGGCGAGCGCTACCTGGGCACGGTCGTCAAGACCACCACCTTCGGTGCCTTCGTCTCCCTGCTCCCGGGCAAGGACGGCCTGCTGCACATCTCGCAGATCCGCAAGCTCGCCGGCGGCAAGCGCGTGGAGAACGTCGAGGACGTGCTCGCGGTCGGCGCCAAGGTCCAGGTCGAGATCGCCGAGATCGACCAGCGCGGCAAGCTCTCCCTGATCCCCGTGATCGAGGGCGAGGACGCCGCCGACGCCGACAAGGACGACTCCGACAAGTGACGTCGCGTAGTTCCCGTGTGACGGCCCGCCCCTCTTCGGAGGGGCGGGCCGTCGCCCGTACCCAAACCCTCCTCAAGGGCGAGAACGGCATCGGCACCGTCCGGCGCACCGTCCTCCCCGGCGGACTGCGCATCGTCACCGAGACGCTGCCCTCCGTCCGCTCCGCCACCTTCGGCATCTGGGCGCACGTCGGTTCCCGCGACGAGACGCCCTCGCTCAACGGCGCCACGCACTACCTCGAGCACCTCCTCTTCAAGGGCACCGGCAGGCGCAGCGCCCTCGACATCTCCTCCGCGATCGACGCGGTCGGCGGCGAGATGAACGCCTTCACGGCGAAGGAGTACACCTGCTACTACGCACGGGTCCTCGACACGGACCTGCCGCTGGCGATCGACGTCGTCTGCGACATGCTCACCGGCTCGCTGATCCGCGACGAGGACGTCGACGCCGAGCGCGGCGTCATCCTCGAAGAGATCGCGATGACGGAGGACGACCCGGGCGACTGCGTGCACGACCTGTTCGCGCACACCATGTTCGGCGACTCCCCGCTGGGCCGTCCCGTCCTCGGCACCGTCGACACGATCAACGCCCTCGGCGCCGACCGGATCCACCGCTTCTACCGGAAGCACTACGACCCCACCCACCTGGTCGTGGCCGCCGCCGGCAACGTCGACCACGCCAAGGTCGTGCGCCAGGTCCGCGCCGCCTTCGAGAAGGCCGGCGCCCTCGGGCGCACCGACGCCCAGCCGATCGGCCCGCGCGGCGGCACCAAGCGGATCCGCACCTCCGGCCGCGTCGACCTGGTCAGCCGCAAGACCGAGCAGGCCCACGTCGTCCTCGGCATGCCGGGCCTCGCCCGCACCGACGACCGCCGCTGGGCCCTGGGCGTGCTGAACACCGCCCTCGGCGGCGGCATGTCCTCCCGGCTCTTCCAGGAGGTCCGGGAGAAGCGCGGCCTGGCCTACAGCGTGTACTCGTACACCTCGGCCTTCGCCGACACCGGACTGTTCGGCGTGTACGCGGGCTGCCGCCCCAGCCAGGTCCACGACGTGCTGCGGATCTGCCGCGGCGAGCTCGAGAAGGTCGTCGCGGAGGGCCTCACGGACGAGGAGATCAAGCGGGCCATCGGCCAGCTGTCCGGCTCCACCGTCCTCGGCCTGGAGGACACCGGCGCGATCATGAACCGGATCGGCAAGAGCGAGCTGTGCTGGGGCGACCAGATGTCGGTCGACGACATGCTGGCCCAGATCGCCGCCGTGACCCCGGACGACGTCCGCGCGGTCGCCCAGGACGTACTGGCCCAGCGGCCGTCGCTCGCGGTGATAGGCCCGCTGAAGGAGAAGCAGGCCGCCCGCCTCGACGAGGCGGTGGCCTGAGCCATGCGCGGCGGGGGAGACGGCCGGCCGCCCCTCGGGGACGGCCGGCCGCCGCCCCGCCCGCACCCCCGGCGGCCTGGCCGCCACGACCAGTGGAAGCGAAGGAAGTACGCATGAGCAGCAAGCTGCGGGTCGCGGTACTCGGTGCCCAGGGGCGCATCGGATCCGAAGCCGTCCGGGCCGTCGAGGCCGCCGAGGACATGGAGCTGGTCGCCGCGCTCACGCGCGGGGACAAGCTGGAGACGCTGGCCGAGACCGGCGCCCAGGTCGTCGTCGAGCTGACGACCCCGGCGTCCGTCATGGGCAACCTCGACTTCTGCATCCGCCACGGCATCCACGCCGTCGTCGGCACCACCGGCTGGACCGAGGACCGCCTCGGCCAGCTGCGGGGCTGGCTCGCCGGATCCCCCGAGACCGGTGTGCTCATCGCCCCGAACTTCTCCATCGGCGCCGTCCTCACCATGAAGTTCGCCGCCCAGGCCGCCCGCTACTTCGAGTCCGTCGAGGTCGTGGAGCTGCACCACCCGAACAAGGTCGACGCCCCCTCCGGCACGGCCACCCGCACCGCCCAGCTCATCGCGGCCGCCCGCGCCGAGGCCGGCTGCGCCCCGCAGCCCGACGCCACCGCCACCGCCCTGGACGGCGCCCGCGGCGCGAACGTCGACGGCGTCCCGGTGCACGCGATCCGCCTGCGCGGCCTGCTGGCCCACCAGGAGGTGCTGCTCGGCGGTGAGGGCGAGACCCTGACCATCCGTCACGACTCGCTGCACCACAGCAGCTTCATGCCGGGCATCCTGCTCGGCGTGCGGCGCGTGGTGGCGACCCCGGGCCTCACGTTCGGCCTGGAACACTTCCTCGACCTCGGCTGACGAGCAGGCAGTAACACCCATGCGCGCGAAGATCACCTATTTCATCACGGCCGCCGTCCTGGTCGTCTACTTCGTCCTGGTCGGCAGCCGGGGCCTGCTGCTGATCAGGCACGGCACCTGGCTGACGGTCGCCTTCGGCACGTCCGTGCTGATCCTGCCGGTCATCGGCGTCTGGTTCCTGTGGAAGAACACCCGGTTCGTCACCCGGGCCAACCAGCTCGCCACCGAGCTGGAAGCCGAGGGCGCGCTGCCCGTCGACGAGCTGGAGCGGGACGAGTACGGGCGGATCCTGCGGGACTCCGCCGACGCGGTCTTCGCGCGCCGCAAGGCCGAGACCGAGGACGCGCCGGGGGACTGGCGCAGCTGGTTCCGTCTGGCGGTGGCCTATCACGACGCCCGTGACACCCCGCGGGCGCGCAAGGCCATGCAGCGGGCCATCGCCCTGCACGACAAGAAGCCCGTACGGGTCTGATCCCCGTACGGGCTTCCCGTGCGCGCCGCGCGCCTCAGGCGGCGGCGCGCACCGTCCGGTACTCGTCGGCCCAGGCCTCGACCATGTCGACGGCCCGGTCGAAGGCCTCGGACCGGGACAGGAAGTCGGCGTTGTGGTCGGTCAGCAGCACCGGCAGCTCCGCACCGCCCCGGCGGGCCGCCGTCAGCGCCTGGCCCTGCACCGTCCTCGGCAGTCCGAGCCAGCGCACGGGCTGTTGCACGGTGCGGATCTCCGTGATCTCGTCCCAGGCGACCGAGCGGACGCTGAAGAACCCGACCCGGCGCAGCCCCGAACGGCTCACCCACACGCCCGTCATCAGCATCCGCAGCGCGGTCCCGACGACGCTGAGCGCGGCCACGAGGCAGACGCCCGCGCCGGTCCACGCGCCCGCGAAGGCGATGATCATCGTGGCGAGGAGCATGAACGCCGCGAGCAGGAGCAGCAGCGCGGAGCCGGCCACCCGCCAGGGCCCGGGCCGGTAGGGGCGGCGCCAGCGGTCGTGGTCGTCGTGGGCGAGGGGGACGTCTTCCTCTTGCGCGTCGAACGCGCCGTCGGCCGTCAAGAAGGGCAGGGGCACGGCTGGACCTCACTCACATGCACGTTCGGTTGGGCTTGTCCGTGAGGCTACCGCCCGTCGGAGGCCTGCGACTGCTGCGACGTGGCGGGCGCCCGGTGGGGCTGCAGTGCGGGAACGCCGAAGAGCAGGGAGCCGACGAGCCCCGCCACCACGGTCAGACCGACCAGACTACGGGCGACCATCTGCGGCGTGCTCAGGCGCTCGCGCGGTGGCGGGGCGACATTGCTGCGGAAGCGGTCGGCCTCGGCGACGAAGGCGAACGGGACGGGCTCGCGCCGGGAGGTGCCCGCCGGCGGGAGCTGGGGGAGGGGCACGGGGCGACTCTCCTCGTGGTCGGGGCCCCGGTACGGGGCGTCAGGTGGACAGGGGTGCCACTGGTAAGGACGTACGAACTGCCGCATTGGTGCCCGCATTCGGGACAACGGGAAGATTTCGTGGCGGTCCGTCAGCCGTGCGGACCGCCTGCCGCCACGGGGCGCGTGCACGGACTGCGGTGAGGGGCGCCGTAGAGTGGGCGCGCCCCCTGTAGGTCGTCCGGAAGGATCCCCGGTGAGCGAGACCGCCGCCCCAGCCCTGAAACCCATTTTCCGCAGTGATGTGACGGTGGAACTGGTCAAGCACACCGCCGCCGACTCGGACGTGCTGTGGGCCGCCCGGGTCTCGACGGCCGGCGAGATGTCGCTCGACGAACTGCAGAAGGATCCGGAGCGGTCCAAGGGCCTCATCAACTACCTGATGCGGGACCGCCACGGCAGCCCGTTCGAGCACAACTCGATGACCTTCTTCATCAGCGCCCCGATCTTCGTGTTCCGCGAGTTCATGCGGCACCGGGTCGGCTGGTCGTACAACGAGGAGTCGGGCCGTTACAGGGAGCTCCAGCCGGTCTTCTACGTCCCGGACGCGGAGCGCAAGCTGGTCCAGGAGGGCCGTCCGGGCAAGTACGTCTTCGTCGAGGGCACCGAGGCCCAGCTGGAGCTCACCGGCCGGATCATGGAGGACTCGTACCGCCAGGCCTACGAGTCCTACCAGGAGATGCTGGCGGCGGGCGTGGCCCGCGAGGTGGCCCGCTCGGTGCTGCCGGTCGGCCTGTTCTCCTCGATGTACGCCACCTGCAACGCGCGCTCGCTGATGCACTTCCTGGGCCTGCGCACCCAGCACGAGCTCGCGCAGGTGCCGTCCTTCCCGCAGCGGGAGATCGAGATGGTGGGCGAGAAGATGGAGCAGCACTGGGCCAAGCTGATGCCGCTCACGTACGCCGCCTTCAACGCGAACGGCCGCGTCGCCCCGTAGGCGGGGAAGGCGGCGGAGGGGCCGGCCGTCGGTCATCCGACCGATCCGCACAGACGTACGGAATCAAGTCCGAAGTGTCCGTATTGCGACGTTTCGTGAAGTTCATCTAGGCTGATCAAACGGACCCGGCACTGCTTGAACCCCCGAGCAGGCAGTGCCGGGCTCCACGCCCCTCCCAGCCGCTGCGGGAAGGAACGGCGTGCGTTGACGTCCCCCGAGGGGGCACCGTGAGCATGGCAGCGAGTAGCGTGTTACCCATGGCTCCGATCTCGACTCCGCAGACCCCCTTCGGGCGGGTCCTCACCGCCATGATCACGCCGTTCACGGCGGATGGCGCACTCGACCTCGACGGCGCGCAGCGGCTCGCCGTCCACCTGGTGGACGCAGGCAACGACGGCCTGATCGTCAACGGGACCACCGGTGAGTCCCCGACCACCACCGACGCGGAGAAAAGCGACCTCGTACGAGCCGTCCTGGAGGCCGTCGGCGACCGCGCCCACGTCGTCGCCGGCATCGGCACCAACGACACCCGCCACACCCTCGAGCTCGTCCGCCAGGCCGAGCGCGCCGGCGCACACGGCCTGCTGGCCGTGACCCCGTACTACAACAAGCCGCCGCAGGAGGGCCTCTACCGGCACTTCACGGCCGTCGCCGACGCCACCGGGCTCCCGGTGATGCTCTACGACATCCCCGGCCGCAGCGGCGTCCCGATCAACACCGAGACGCTGGTCCGCCTGGCCGAGCACCCCCGCATCGTGGCCAACAAGGACGCCAAGGGCGACCTCGGCCGCGCCAGCTGGGCCATCGCCCAGAGCGGCCTCGCCTGGTACTCCGGCGACGACATGCTGAACCTGCCGCTGCTGTCCGTCGGCGCCGTCGGCTTCGTCTCCGTCGTCGGCCACGTGGTCGCCCCCGAGCTGCGCGCCATGCTGGAGGCCCACCTCGGCGGCGACGTCCAGAAGGCCACCGAGATCCACCAGAAGCTGCTCCCGGTCTTCACCGGCATGTTCCGCACCCAGGGCGTGATCACCACGAAGGGCGCCCTGAACCTCCAGGGCCTGCCCGCCGGCCCGCTGCGGCTCCCGCTGGTCGAGCTGACCCCCGAGGAGACCGCCCAACTCAAGATCGATCTTGCTGCCGGCGGGGTACAGCTCTGACAACAGACTTCACAACTGAATAAGCAAGGCCTGAACCAGACACATGCAAGTGCACGGATGCACGACTGACATGCGCGCCACGTGCCTTACGAGGCACGTGGCGTGCGTGGTGAGGAGAGACTTTTGAGCCATCCGCACCCTGAGCTCGGCCCGCCGCCGAAGCTCCCCAAGGGCGGCCTGCGGGTCACCCCGCTCGGCGGCCTGGGCGAGATCGGCCGCAACATGACCGTCTTCGAGTTCGACGGCCGGCTGCTGATCGTCGACTGCGGCGTGCTCTTCCCCGAGGAGGAGCAGCCGGGCATCGACCTGATCCTGCCGGACTTCACGTCGATCCGGGACCGGCTCGACGACGTCGAGGGCATCGTCCTCACGCACGGTCACGAGGACCACATCGGCGCCGTCCCCTACCTCCTGCGGGAGAAGCCGGACATCCCGCTGATCGGCTCAAAGCTGACGCTGGCCCTCATCGAGGCGAAGCTCCAGGAACACCGCATCCGCCCCTACACCCTTGAGGTGAAGGAGGGCGACCGGGAGAACCTGGGCGTCTTCGACTGCGAGTTCATCGCGGTCAACCACTCCATCCCGGACGCGCTGGCGGTCGCCATCCGCACGCCCGCGGGCCTGGTCGTCGCCACCGGCGACTTCAAGATGGACCAGCTCCCGATGGACAACCGGCTCACCGACCTGCACGCGTTCGCCCGGCTGAGCGAGGAGGGCATCGACCTCCTCCTGTCGGACTCGACGAACGCCGAGGTCCCGGGCTTCGTCCCGCCGGAGCGCGACATCTCGAACGTGATCCGCGGCGTCTTCGCCGGCGCGCAGCGGCGGATCATCGTGGCGAGCTTCGCCAGCCACGTCCACCGCATCCAGCAGATCCTGGACGCGGCGCACGAGTACGGGCGCCGGGTGGCCTTCGTGGGCCGCTCGATGGTCCGCAACATGGGCATCGCGCGTGACCTGGGGTACCTGCGGGTCCCGCCGGGCCTCGTCGTGGACGTGAAGACCCTCGACGACCTGCCGGACGACGAGGTCGTGCTGGTGTGCACGGGCTCGCAGGGCGAGCCCATGGCGGCCCTGTCCCGCATGGCCAACCGCGACCACCAGATCCGGATCGTCCCCGGCGACACCGTGATCCTGGCGTCCTCGCTGATCCCCGGCAACGAGAACGCGGTCTACCGCGTGATCAACGGCCTGACCCGCTGGGGCGCCAACGTGGTGCACAAGGGCAACGCCAAGGTGCACGTCTCCGGCCACGCGTCCGCGGGCGAGCTGCTGTACTTCTACAACATCTGCAAGCCGCGGAACCTGATGCCGGTCCACGGCGAGTGGCGCCACCTGCGGGCGAACGCCGAGCTCGGCGCGATGACGGGTGTCCCGAAGGACCGCATCGTCATCGCGGAGGACGGCGTCGTCGTCGACCTCATCGACGGCAAGGCCCGGATCTCCGGCAAGGTCCAGGCCGGCTACGTGTACGTGGACGGCCTCTCGGTCGGCGACGTCACCGAGACGTCCCTCAAGGACCGCCGGATCCTCGGCGAGGAGGGCATCGTCTCGGTCTTCGTCGTGGTGGACAGCACCACGGGCAAGGTCGTGAGCGGCCCGAACGTCCAGGCCCGCGGCTCCGGCATCGAGGACTCCGCGTTCGCCGCGGTCCTGCCGAAGATCGAGGAGGCCATCGCCCGCGCCGCTGCCGACGGCGTGGCGGAGCCGCACCAGATCCAGCAGCTCATCCGCCGGACCATGGGCAAGTGGGTCTCCGACGGCTACCGCCGCCGGCCCATGATCCTCCCGGTCGTCGTGGAGGTCTGAGACCCGGCGTAGCCGTGTCACCGGAGCGGGGCAACCGGATTTGCATCGGGGGCCCCGCTCCAGTACGTTTACGGCTCCACCTCGTAACAAGCCCGGGCACACTCCTGTGTCCGGACTCGTCGTGCGAGCGGGTGGGAATCAGCACCCAGGAATACCTGATAAGGTCTGATCCGCCCGAAAGGGAAAGGCCCTCCAACGGCCACCGAATTCAAATCCGGACCGGAAACGCCACGGAAAAGAATCTGGTAAGGTTGGAATCGCCGGAAGGGGAAAACGCGAAAGCGAAGAACCCGGAAAGCGAAGCGCGAAACACTCTGATAGAGTGGGAAACGCAAGAACGAAAGCCCGGAGGAAAGCCCGAGAGGGTGAGTACAAAGGAAGCGTCCGTTCCTTGAGAACTCAACAGCGTGCCAAAAATCAACGCCAGA
>NZ_JBHXTC010000050.1:0-2037 GCF_042677605.1 Streptomyces sp. NPDC127106
GGGTGAGCGATCCCGCGCCCCCCCCGTCTACGGGCGCGGGGGGTCGCCCGCCCCCACCCTCTGGGCGCGTGCCCGGGCGGGGCCGCGTGGCCGATGCCGGGGCGCGGGTGCGCCCCGTGGGTCCCCCGGGGGGCGCAGTCGTGTTCCCGAGGCCCGCAGACGGCGCCATACGGGAGCGCGTCTGCGGGTCGATGTCAGAAGCCGCGGGTCCGCTTCGCCGCGGCGCGGCGGCGGGCGGCGCTCGCGGCCCGCGGGATCCGCATGAACAGCCGTGAGGTCTCCGCCCCGAGGTTGACCCCGATCGCGATGGCGAGCGCGATGGCCGCGGCGTTGGTCAGCGAGCCGAGGCCCTTGTTGAGCTGGTTCTCGGCGATGAGCAGCAGCCCGTAGTACGTCGCGGAGCCGGGCAGCAGCGGGCCGATGGCGGCGGTGACGTACGGCAGGGCGGAGGCGGAGCGGTAGCGGGAGAAGAGCTGCCCGAACAGGCCGACGAGCCCGGCGGCGACGGCCGTGGAAGGCACGGGCGGGATGCCGCCCGCGTAGTGCAGGGCCCCGAACGTGGCCCAGGCGACGCCGCCGTTCAGCGTCACGATCCACACGGTGGAACGTTCCTGCTGGAGCAGGATCGCGAACGTGAACACCAGCACCATCGACGCGGCGATCTGGATCAGCGGCCGCTGCGTGATCTGGAGGACCTCCTCCGGCCGGGGCGCGGCGCCCAACTGGAGCCCCAGGTACAGCACGACCAGCACGCCCATGATGATGCCGATGAAGAGGTACATGACCTCCAGCAGCCGGGCCGAGGCGGTGATGTAGAAGCCGGTCAGGCCGTCCTGCACGGCCGCGACCAGGGCCCGCCCGGGCAGCAGGGCGAACAGCCCGCCGGTGATCACGGCCGAGGCCTGGACGTCCTCGATCGCCAGGAGCTTGAGCGCCACCCCGAACGCGGCGGGCGGCATCGCCGCGACCACGAACTGGTAGAACTCCGGCAGCCCGCGCCCGGCGCACAGCCAGGCCAGCCGGTCGCCGAGCATGGCCCCGATCGCGGCTGCGAAGAAGACGATGACACCGCCGCCGACCAGGATGGAGGCCGCGGCGGCGAGCATGCCGGCGGCGGCCGTGAGCACCCACGTCGGGTACGGGTGCCGGTTGCGCCGGATCTCGGCGAGCCGCCGGTAGGCCTCCTCCAGCGAGACGTCGACCTCGGGCGTGCTGATGTCGGCCACCAGCCGGTAGACCGCCGCCAGCCGCGTGTAGTCGGCGCCGCGACGGCGCACGGTCCGGTTCGCCGACACCGGGTTGCCCACGAGCGAGGGGTGGTGGGTGATCGACAGCATGGTGAAGGTGACCGTCGGCTCGCAGCGGTCCAGCCCGTAGCTGCGGGCCACGGCGAACATCGCCGCCTCCACGTCCTCGGCGCCCTCGCCGCCCGCCAGCATCAGTTCCCCGATGCGCAGGGTCAGGTCGAGCACCCGGCCCACGGCGGGCCCCGTCGCGGCCTGCTTCTGCACCGGTTCGGGGACGGGCCGCACGTCGACCGGCATGCGCAGCATGGTGCGCATCCGGTCCTGCCAGGGGGACTCCGTCATCCAGGACACGGGGAAGCCGGAGCCGGGAACGTACGTCGGCGGGGAGTGCTGGGCGCCGTACGTGGACGGGGGCGCGAACGCGGACCCCTCGGCCGGCTCCTCCGCCGGCAGGGGCAGCCCCTCCGGCACGGTGAACTCCGAGGTCGGCTGCTCGTCCCCGGTGAACTCGGGCTCCGTCCCGGGCGGCAGGGAGAAGGCGCTGTGCGCCTCGTCGGAGGCCGGCTTCCGGTCCTCCGCGCCCTCGGGGTCCTCGGGTCCCTCGGCCTCCGCCACGCGTCCTCCCGTCCCCGGCCAGCCCGGGTATCAGTATGCGGAACGGTTTCGTCCACGGCGAAACCGGCGGACTGCGCCCGGGGAAACGACAGCGGGGGGGGGGCCCCCCCCCGGGGGGGGCCCCCCCCCCGCGCCGGGGCGGGCGGGAGAAAAAAAAAGAAACACACCCCCCCCC
>NZ_JBHXTC010000050.1:2047-33285 GCF_042677605.1 Streptomyces sp. NPDC127106
ACCCGCCACAACGGGGCGCAGGCCGCCGGGTCACCCGACGCGGGGGGCTCCCCCGCCTCGGGTTGCGCCCCCCGCGGCGTCAGGGGGCCCGGCAGCCGTCACCGGGACCCGGTGGCGGCTGCCGTCAGGGGCTCAGTGGCCGCCCTGCTCCTGCAGACGCTTGAAGGAGCGCTCGATCTCGGCCTCGGCCTCGGCGCGGCCGACCCAGTTGGCGCCCTCGACCGACTTGCCCGGCTCCAGGTCCTTGTAGACCTCGAAGAAGTGCTGGATCTCCAGGCGGTCGAACTCGGAGATGTGGTGGATGTCCCGCAGGTGCTCCACGCGCGGGTCGGACGCCGGCACGCACAGCAGCTTGTCGTCGCCGCCGGCCTCGTCCGTCATGCGGAACATGCCGATGGCGCGGCACTTGATCAGGCAGCCCGGGAAGGTCGGCTCGTCCAGGATGACCAGCGCGTCCAGCGGGTCGCCGTCCTCGCCGAGGGTGTTCTCGACGAAGCCGTAGTCCGTCGGGTAGCTGGTGGAAGTGAACAGGCGACGGTCCAGACGGATCCGGCCGGTCTCGTGGTCCACCTCGTACTTGTTCCGCGAACCCTTGGGGATCTCGATGGTGACGTCGAACTCCACGTCCTGCTCCTCCATGATCAGCTTCGTTGCTCGAGTGATAGCGCGTCCGGCCCAGCCTCCCCCAGCTACCGCTGGGGAGGGCCCCCAGCCGGGTGGGGTGCCATGCTCGCGGCAAGACGCAGTGGTTAAGTGTCCCTCACGCATATCCGTGATCGCGAAAGGGGCTGGTCCGAGGTGCCCTTGGTCAAGACGTGGCAGCTCATCGCGGGGTCGACCGTCGCCGGTCTGGCCCTGTCGGTGGCAGCGGTGGCCGCTGCCGGTCCTTGGGACTCCGGCCAGCGTAAGGCCGAGCGGGACAGGGCCGCCTCCTGGAGCCTGCTGGGTGGCGCAGATCACGCCGCACCCCCGGCGCCGGCCGCGCCCAGCGCCCCCGGCGTACTCGCGGGCATCGGCCCCGGCGGTGCCCCGCGGGCCGGGAACGGCGCCGCCACCGCCGCCACCGGCGACGCCGGCCTCGCCGACGCGCTGCGGCCGCTCCTCGCCGACCCGGTGCTCGGCAGCCTCCGCACCGCCTCGGTCGTCGACGTCGGCACCGGCCGGGTCCTCTTCGAGTCCGGGGCGCGGGAGCCGATGACCCCGGCCTCCACCGTCAAGATCGCCACCGCGGCGGCGGCGCTGGCCGCCCTCGGCCCCGAGCACCGCATCCGCACCACCGTCGCCCCCGGCGCCGGACCCGGGCAGATCGTGCTGGTCGGCGGCGGCGACCCCTCGCTCACCGCCCGGAAGAAGAGCCCCGCCGGATCCGGCGGGAGCCTCGTCGCGCTCGCCGCCGACACCGCCCAGGCCCTCAAGGCCGCCGGCACCGACGCGGTGGCGCTCGGCTACGACGACACCCTCTACACCGGCCCCGCCCGCCACCCGATCGGCGTCAACCCCAACATCGCCCTGGTGACCCCCCTGGCCGCCGACGAGGGCCGCCCCGACGAGTCCGTCTCCGGGCCCGTCGACCGGGTCGAGGACCCCGCCCGGGAGGCCGCCCGCTCCTTCGCCGCGCTGCTCAAGGAACGCGGCATCACCGTCACCGGCGAGCCCGCGAAGGCCCAGGCCGCCCCCGGCGCGCAGCCGCTCGCCACCACCCTGTCCACCCCAGTCGCCGGCCTCGTCGAGCGGATGCTGACCCACAGCGACAACGACATCGCCGAGGCCCTCGCCCGGCAGACCGCCCTCGCCTCCGGGCAGCCCGCCAGCTTCGAGGGCGCCGAGAAGGCCGTCGCCGCCCGCCTCGCCTCCCTCGGCCTCGACGTGGCCGGCTCCCGCTTCGCCGACGGCAGCGGCCTCAACCGCGCCGACAAGGTCAGCAGCGGCCTGCTCACCGGGCTCCTGGTCCGCGCCGCCGACCCGCAGCACCCGGAGCTGCGGCCGGTGCTCACCGGGCTCCCCGTCGCCGGATTCACCGGGACCCTGCGCGCCCGCAACGCCGGCACGTCCCCGGCCGCAGGCCTCGTACGGGCCAAGACGGGCACCCTCACCAAGGTGAACTCCCTGTCCGGCACCGTCGTCGACGGCTCCGGGCGGCTGCTCGCCTTCGCCTTCCTGACCTCGGAGGCCCCCGACGGCCCGGCCGCGGAGAAGGGCCTGGACAAGCTCGCCGCCACCGTGGCCGGCGCCGCGCAGCGGTAGCCGGGGCCGTACCGGGTCCACCCGGTGGATCCGCAGGGGATCCGCAACGGGGCCGGTCCACGTACCGTTGACGCATGACGAGCATCGGTGGTGCCGAGATGGTCGACTGGAACCTGGCGGTCGCGACCGCGGTCCGGCTGGTCCGGCCGGGTCCGGAGGTCAGCCGCGACGAGGCCCGGGCCGTGGTGGCGGAACTGCGCAGGCACGCCAGGACCTCCGAGCGCCACGTCCGCACGTTCACCCGGATGATCCCCGACGGTGCCCACGTCCCCGACACCCCCGTCCTCGTCGTCGACCGGGCCGGCTGGGTCCGGGCCAACGTGGCCGGGTTCCGCGAGCTCCTCGGCCCCCTGCTCGGCAAGATGCAGGACCGCCGGGCGGGCACGCCCGGGGGCGCCGTCCTCGGCGCGGTCGGCGGCAAGGTCACCGGCGTCGAGCTGGGCATGCTGCTGAGCTTCCTGGCCTCCCGCGTGCTCGGCCAGTACGAGACCTTCGCGCCCGTCGGCCGGGACCTGCCGGGCGCCCGCGCGGGCGGCGGCCGGCTGCTGCTCGTCGCCCCCAACATCGTCCACGTCGAGCGCGAGCTGGACGTGCACCCGCACGACTTCCGGCTGTGGGTCTGCCTCCACGAGGAGACGCACCGTACGCAGTTCACCGCCGTCCCGTGGCTCCGCGACCACCTGGAGGGCGAGATCCAGACCTTCCTCGGCGCCACCGAGATGGAGCCGGCGGCCATCCTGGAACGCCTGCGCGAGGCCGCCCAGTCGCTCGCCGGGGCCCGCCCCGAGGCCGAGCGGGGCGACGAGGGCCGCTCCCTCGTCGAGCTCGTCCAGACCCCCGAGCAGCGCGAGGTGCTCGGCCGGCTCACCGCCGTCATGTCCCTGCTCGAAGGCCATGCCGACTTCGTCATGGACGGCGTCGGCCCCGAGGTGGTGCCCTCGGTCGCCGAGATCCGGGAGAAGTTCCAGCAGCGCCGCGCCAGCGGTGCGGGACGCCTCGACGCGGCCCTGCGCAAGCTGCTCGGCCTCGACGCCAAGCTGCGCCAGTACCGCGACGGCGAGCGGTTCGTGCGCGCTGTCGTCGAGCAGGTCGGCATGGACGGCTTCAACCGGGTCTGGACCTCCCCGAACACCCTGCCGACGAAGGCCGAGATCGCCCGGCCCGCGGACTGGGTGGCGCGCGTGCACCGCAAGGGGAGCGAACCGAGCGAAGGAGAGTGACGGGAGGGGCGTAAACATGTCTCACTGGGGGAAGCAGCGTCACCCGTCCGAGGGACCGTGGGGCGTGGAAGGGCGTGCGATGCTCAGGGAACGGCTCGGCTCTGTCACCATCGACGCACTCTGAGTGACAACCGCCATCTCGCGGGGGCCGGCAGCCGGCCCCCGAGGCATCCGAACTCCTCCCGAAGGGAACCGGACATGGGTCCCCATCCTGCGGTCGCGGCGATACGCCTGGCGGTCCGCCGCGTGCTCCACGATGTCCTGACCGACCTCACCGAACGTCCCACCGCCGCCCGCGCCGAAGCGGCGGACGGCGCGCCGCTCGTCCTCGTCGCCTGTTCCGGCGGCGCCGACTCCATGGCGCTCGCCTCCGCGCTCGCCTTCGAGGCGCCCAAGCTGGGGATCCGGGCCGGCGGGGTCACCGTCGACCACGGCCTCCAGCCGGGCTCCGACCTGCGCGCCGCCGAGGTCGTCGCCCGCATGACCGCGCTGCGCCTCGACCCGGTCGAGTCCGTCGCCGTGCGCGTCGGCCGCGAGGGCGGCCCCGAGGCCGCCGCCCGCGACGCCCGCTACGCCGCCCTGGACGAGGTCGCCGACCGGCTCGGCGCCGTGGCCGTGCTGCTCGGCCACACCCGGGACGATCAAGCCGAAACCGTCCTGCTCGGCCTCGCCCGCGGCTCCGGCATCCGCTCCCTGTCCGGGATGCCCGAGGTCTCGGGTGGCCCCGGCGGCGCCGGCCGCACCCACCGCTACCGCCGCCCCTTCCTCCAGGTGGACCGCCAGACCGCCCGCAAGGCCTGCATGGTCCAGTCGCTCGCCGTCTGGGACGACCCGCACAACATCGACCCCGCGTACACCCGCTCCCGGCTCCGCCACGAGGGACTGCCCGCCCTCGAGAAGGCGCTGGGCAAGGGCGTCGTCGAAGCCCTGGCCAGGACCGCCCAGCTGTCCCGCGACGACGCGGACGCCCTGGACGCCTGGGCCGTCGAGGCCGAGGCCCGCGTACGCGACGCGGACGGCCGCCTGGAGTGCGCCAAGCTGTACGCCCTGCCCCCGGCCGTCCGCCGCCGCGTGCTGCGCAGGGCCGTGGTCGCCGCCGGATCGCCCGCAGGCTCCCTCTTCGCCCGCCACATCGAGGAAGTCGACCGGCTCATCACCGGATGGCGGGGCCAGGGCGCCATCAACCTGCCCGGTCGGGTGGAGGCCCAGCGGCAGGGTGGCAGACTTGTCATCCGGCAGGGCTGATTGGTGCCGAAACACGGCTGAGTCCTCCGGGCCCTCCCGGAGTCCCGGCCGACAACGAAAGTGATGCGGGTGGACGAGAAGGACATGGGCAGCGACCTGGCGTCGGTGCTCATCACCAAGGAAGAGATCGACGCGAAGCTGGCCGAGCTGGCCGCGAAGATCGACGCGGAGTACGCGGGCAAGGACCTGCTCATCGTCGGCGTCCTCAAGGGCGCCGTGATGGTGATGGCGGACCTGGCGCGCGCCTTGTCCACCCCGCTCACCATGGACTGGATGGCGGTGTCGTCCTACGGCGCCGGGACCCAGTCCTCGGGCGTGGTGCGGATCCTGAAGGACCTGGACACCGACATCAAGGACAAGCACGTCCTGATCGTCGAGGACATCATCGACTCGGGCCTGACGCTGTCCTGGCTGCTGTCGAACCTGGGCTCCCGCCAGCCGGCCTCCCTGGAGGTCGTCACGCTGCTGCGCAAGCCCGACGCCGCCAAGGTCGCCATCGACGTGAAGTGGGTCGGCTTCGACATCCCGAACGAGTTCGTCGTGGGCTACGGCCTCGACTACGCGGAGAAGTACCGCAACCTGCCGTTCGTCGGCACCCTCGCCCCGCACGTCTACGGCGGCTGACGCACACCCCGTCCCGCGGGGGCCCCGGACGGGGTCCCCGCAGGGGAACCCCGGAACGATCCCCTGCGTTGGAGCAGGGGAAGGCAGGACTGTCAGCCGTCCCACGGGGCCGCGGGTGACAATTCAGGGGTACATTCCGAAGAACAGTCTTTATTCACAGCAGCATTTACCTACGGGCAGGAGGGACGGGGCGCCTGGCGCCCCGTATGGATGGACGTGAAGCGATACTTCCGTGGGCCAGTGATGTGGATCGTGCTGGCCGTCCTCGCCGTGGTCGTGTTGATGAATGTCGTCAGCTCCGGCGGCGGCTACAAGTCGGTGGACACCAGCGAGGTCATCAAGGCGATCAACAGTGGCCAGGTGGAGCAGGCGCGCCTGACCACCGGCGACAGCCAGATGATCAAAATCGACCTGAAGAAGGGCGAGAAGCTCGAGGGCAGCTCCGGCAGCAAGTTCCAGGCCAACTACATCGGAGACCAGGGCGTGCAGCTCGCCCAGAGCCTCCAGACCAAGTACGAGGCCGGCCAGATCCCCGACGGCTACTCCGTCACCCCGGACAAGACCAGCCCGTTCCTCAGCGTGCTGCTCTCCCTGCTGCCCTTCGTCCTGATCGTCGTCGTCTTCCTGTTCCTGATGAACCAGATGCAGGGCGGCGGCTCCCGGGTGATGAACTTCGGGAAGTCCAAGGCCAAGCTCATCACCAAGGACACCCCGAAGACGACGTTCGCCGACGTCGCCGGCTCGGACGAGGCCGTCGAGGAGCTCCACGAGATCAAGGAGTTCCTCCAGGAGCCGGCGAAGTTCCAGGCCGTCGGAGCGAAGATCCCCAAGGGCGTCCTGCTCTACGGTCCGCCCGGCACCGGCAAGACCCTGCTGGCGCGCGCCGTCGCCGGCGAGGCCGGCGTGCCGTTCTACTCGATCTCCGGCTCCGACTTCGTCGAGATGTTCGTCGGCGTCGGCGCCTCCCGCGTCCGCGACCTGTTCGAGCAGGCCAAGGCCAACGCCCCGGCGATCGTCTTCGTCGACGAGATCGACGCCGTCGGCCGGCACCGCGGCGCCGGCCTCGGCGGCGGCCACGACGAGCGCGAGCAGACCCTCAACCAGCTGCTCGTCGAGATGGACGGCTTCGACGTCAAGGGCGGCGTCATCCTGATCGCCGCCACCAACCGGCCCGACATCCTCGACCCGGCGCTGCTGCGCCCGGGCCGCTTCGACCGGCAGATCGCTGTCGACCGCCCGGACATGCAGGGCCGTCTGGAGATCCTCAAGGTCCACCAGAAGGGCAAGCCGGTCGCCCCGGACGTCGACCTGGCGGCCGTCGCCCGCCGCACCCCCGGCTTCACCGGCGCCGACCTGTCCAACGTGCTGAACGAGGCCGCGCTGCTCACGGCCCGCTCGGACAAGAAGCTGATCGACAACCACATGCTGGACGAGGCGATCGACCGCGTCGTGGCGGGCCCGCAGAAGCGGACCCGGATCATGTCGGACAAGGAGAAGAAGATCACCGCGTACCACGAGGGCGGACACGCCCTGGTCGCGGCGGCCTCCCCGAACTCCGACCCGGTCCACAAGATCACGATCCTGTCCCGCGGCCGCGCCCTGGGCTACACGATGGTCCTGCCGGACGAGGACAAGTACTCGACCACGCGCAACGAGATGCTCGACCAGCTGGCCTACATGCTGGGCGGCCGCGCGGCCGAGGAGCTGGTCTTCCACGACCCGACCACCGGCGCCGCGAACGACATCGAGAAGGCCACCGCCACGGCCCGCGCGATGGTCACCCAGTACGGCATGACCGAGCGCCTCGGCGCGATCAAGTTCGGCGGCGACAACACCGAGCCGTTCCTGGGCCGTGAGATGGCGCACCAGCGCGACTACTCGGAAGAGGTCGCGGCGCTGGTCGACGAAGAGGTCAAGAAGCTCATCGAGACCGCGCACAACGAGGCCTGGGAGATCCTGGTCGAGAACCGCGACGTCCTCGACAACCTGGTCCTGGCCCTCCTGGAGAAGGAGACCCTGGGCAAGGAGGAGATCGCCGAGATCTTCTCGACGGTCGTCAAGCGCCCGGCCCGCCCGGCGTGGACCGGCTCGGCCCACCGCACCCCGTCGACCCGCCCGCCGGTGCTCTCGCCCAAGGAGCTCCAGCTGACGAACGCGGCGAACGGCGCCGCGGCCGTCACCCCGGTCGTGTCGGTGGAGAAGGACCCGGTCCAGGAGGACCGCACCGAGTAACGACAGGCCGCAGCCCGGCCCGGAATGGATGCCGCGTCCCCCAGGTTCTAGCCTGGGGGACGCGGCATTTTCGTATGCCCGTGTGATCGAAGACAGGAACGAGGCACAGATGACCGACCCAGTGACCCTGGCCGGCGAAGGCGCGATCGGCGTGTTCGACGAGAAGCGGGCCGAGGCCGCCGTCCGAGAGCTCCTCATTGCGGTCGGCGAGGACCCGGACCGCGAGGGGCTCCTGGAGACGCCGGCACGTGTCGCCCGGGCGTACAAGGAGATCCTGGCGGGCCTGTGGCAGAAGCCCGAGGACGTCCTGACGACGACGTTCGACCTCGGGCACGACGAGATGGTGCTCGTGAAGGACATCGAGATCGTTTCCCTCTGTGAACACCACTTGCTCCCGTTCCACGGCGTCGCCCACGTCGGGTACATCCCCGCCGAGAGCGGGAAGATCACCGGGCTGTCCAAGCTGGCGCGCCTCGTCGAGGTCTACGCCCGCCGTCCGCAGGTCCAGGAGCGGCTCACCACGCAGATCGCGGACTCCCTGATGGACATCCTGGAGGCCCGCGGCGCGATCGTCGTCATCGAGGCCGAGCACATGTGCATGTCGGTCCGCGGCATCCGCAAGCCGGGAGCGAAGACGACCACCTCGGCGGTCCGGGGCCAGCTCCGCGACATCGCCACGCGCAACGAGGCGATGAGCCTGATAATGGCCCGCTGACGTGGCCGACGGGCCCCCCTCCGACGGCTGGGAGCCGCTGAGCGAGGACGTCCGGCGCACCCTGGAGCTGCTGCTCGACGGTGACTCGGACGTCCACCGCGGTCTGCGGGCGCAGGTCCCGCACGCGCAGATGCACACGGGCGGGTGCCCGTGCCCGTGCGTGTACCTGCGGGTGGACCCGGACGCCGTGGCCGCCGTGCCCATGGACAAGAGGATGGCTGCGGTGTCGGGCGCGTCCCTGTTCGACGCCGGGGGCGGTTACGACGGCGAGGCGACGCTCTTCGCCTTGGACGGTTTCCTCGTGGACCTGCAGTTCTGCGACTGGGAGGACCAGGGGCCCGGACCCCGCCGGCTCTGGGAGTGGCTGGGCCCCCGCCACGACTGAGACGGCCTCCCGGCCCGGCCGGCCCGGCCGACCGGGGCTCGGCCCCGGGCGGCTCAGGCGCGGGAGGAGGCCTGAGGGGGCGTGTCGTCGTCCTCGGGGAGCTTGAGGACGCGCTCCAGGAAGAGGGCCGCGGCGATGACCGCAGCACCCGCCAGCACCGAGAAGGCCGCGTACCAGGCTTGATCACGGCGGGCCGGCACCTCCAGGCCGTCGGCCAGGAGGAAGACGCCCACGCCGCCGTACATGCCCGCGACGAGGGCCGCGACGAGGGCGCTGGCCTGGCCGAAGACCAGGGCCCGGGCCGCCATCAGCGGCTCCACGCCCTTCGCGTCGGGCTGCCGCTCGCGCTGGGCCTTGAGGCGGGAGCGCAGCGACAGGGCCGTCGCCAGCAGGACGACCGCGATGGCGCCGAGCACGATGGGTGCGGCCAGCGGGACGCCCGGCAGGGTCCCGTACGCGTTCCACAGGCGGGCACCCGCCCAGGACAGCACCCCGGCCACCACGAAGATGCCCGCCAGGACCGCCGGCCTCAGTTGCTTCACGTGCCCGTTCCCCGCTCTCGCCTCTGCCTCAGCCGTCCGTCGGCAGTGCACAGGCTACTCACTTGCTATTCGGGCAGGCGTAGTTCCAGGTCGGGGCGCCGGGTGACGCCGGCCAGGCCCATCCCGGCGAGCAGGTCGGCGACGGGGCCGCGGCCGGGGATCCGCGCCTCGGGGTCGACGTCGTGCCAGGGGGCGAGGACGAAGGCGCGCTGGTGGGCCCGGGGGTGCGGGAGGGTGAGGACGGGGTCGTCGGAGACCACGTCGGCGTACGCGATGATGTCCACGTCGATGGTGCGGGGGCCCCACCGCTCCTCGCGGACGCGGTCGAAGGCCTCTTCGATGGCGTGGCCGCGCTCCAGCAGGCTGGACGGGGGCAGGGTGGTCCGCACGAGGGCCACCGCGTTCAGGTACGAGGGCTGGGAGCCGGGCTCGACGCCCCACGGCTCGGTCTCGTAGACGGGGGAGACGGCCTTGACCCGGACGCCCGGGGTGTCGCCGAGGGCGTCGATCGCGCCCTGCAGGGTCTCCATCCGGTTGCCGAGGTTGCCGCCGAGGGCGATCACGGCCCATTTGGGGTTCGACAGGGTGACGTCGGCCGCGTCGACGGCCTCGACGACGGACGCGGGCACCGGCTGGACGGTGGGGTCGCTCTGGGCGTTCAGTCCGTTGTTCACACGCGGCTCCGGGTGATCGTGATGGTCACGTCGTCGAAGGGGACGGTGATGGGCGCGTCCGGCTTGTGGACGACGACCTCCACCTGGGCGACCGCTTCGTGCTTGAGGCACTGCTGGGCGATCCGCTCGGCGAGGGTCTCGATCAGGTCGACGGGCTCGCCCTGGACCACGTCGACGACCTCCTCGGCGACCACGCCGTAGTGGACGGTCTTCGCCAGGTCGTCGTCCGCCGCCGCCGGGCGCGTGTCGATGTGCAGCACCAGGTCGACGATGAAGGTCTGGCCTTCCTCGCGTTCCCGGGGGAAGACGCCGTGGTGCCCGCGAGCCTTGAGGCCGCGCAGCGCGACACGATCCACGCGAATCACTCCTGCTTTCGTAGGTGCATGCGGTCCGGGGACTCCCCGGATCCATGGGCCTGCGCCGAGTGCGGTCGGCGTCGTCCGTCTTCGAATCTACCTGCGAAAGACGCCGATCCCCGCCGGAGGGGTCAGCCGGGGGCCTCTTCCTCGTCCTCGTCGGACTCCGTCAGGACCGGAGAACCGTGGTGGGACCACAGGCGCCAGCCCTCGGATGTGCGTCGGAACACATTTGTGGCGACGACCAGCTGGCCGACGAGCGGGCCGAGCTCACCGCCGTCCCCGGAGGGCCCTCCGCTGAGGATGTTCTCGGTGCAGGTGACCAGGGCCGTGTCGCCGATGACGGCGACCTTGGTGTCGGTCAGGAAGAACTGGATGTACTCGGTGTGCGACATGATCAGCGCGTACGAGCGGAGGACCTCGCCGCGGCCGGTGAGCACCGGCCAGCCCGGGTGGACGCAGGACACCTCGTCCTCCAGCCAGAGCGCCGACAT
Organism: Streptomyces sp. NPDC127106; assembly: GCF_042677605.1. Taxonomy (NCBI): domain Bacteria; kingdom Bacillati; phylum Actinomycetota; class Actinomycetes; order Kitasatosporales; family Streptomycetaceae; genus Streptomyces; species Streptomyces sp. NPDC127106. The sequence goes on from NZ_JBHXTC010000050.1 coordinate 12,779, forward strand.
GGCGTCGAAGTCGCCCCGCTCCATGGCCTCGTAGAAGGCCGTGTTGACCTGATCGACGGCTTCGATGTCGGTACGGCTCACCGTGCCCCTCTCCTGGCAGTACGGGCCCCAGGTGCGGGCCGGGTCACCAAGCCCCTTCCACCGCGCGGGCCACCCGAACCGCGTCGGCCGTGGCGCGTACCTCGTGGACCCGGACGGCCCAGGCACCCTGGTGGGCGGCGATGGCCGACACGGCGGCGGTGGCGGCGTCGCGCTCGCGGGCCGGCGGCGGGGTGGCGTCGGCGCCGGCCAGGACCCGGCCGAGGAACCGCTTGCGCGAGGCGGCGACGAGCAGCGGGAAGCCGAGGGCCCGCAGCTCGGGCAGGTGGGCGACCAGGGCCAGGTCGTGCTCGGCCATCTTCGCGAAGCCGAGGCCGGGGTCGACGACGAGCCGCTCGGGGGCGATGCCGCCGGCGACGACGGCGTCGATGCGGGTCCGGAGCTCGGCGGTGACCTCGGCGAGGACGTCGTCGTAGACGGCGAGACGGTTCATGTCGGCGCTGAAGCCGCGCCAGTGCATCACCACGAAGGGCACCTCCGCGGCGGCCACGGCGGGGATCATGTCGGGGTCGGCGAGCCCGCCGCTGACGTCGTTGACCAGCGTCGCGCCGGCTTCGACGGCCCGGGCGGCGACCGAGGCGCGCATGGTGTCGACGGAGACGGTGACCCCTTCGGAGGCCAGGCCGCGGACCACGGGGACGACGCGGCGCAGCTCCTCCTCCTCGTCGACGCGGGTGGCGCCGGGCCGGGTGGACTCCCCGCCGACGTCGACGAGGTCCGCGCCCTGGGCCACGAGGTCGAGGCCGCGCTTGACGGCCGCGGTGGTGTCGAACCAGCGGCCCCCGTCGGAGAAGGAGTCGGGGGTGACGTTCACGACGCCCATGACCGCGCAGCGGTCCCAGTCCGGCAGGCCCGTGACCCGGCCCCGGCCGGCGGCTCCGTGCTTGATGTTCATGGTCCCAGGGTATTGCCGCCCCCGATCGGGCACGGCCCGGGCACCCGGCGGTTCCGCGGTCCGCTGCCCGGGCGCGGGAAGCACGAAGCCCGGCGCCCCGGGGTGACCGGGGGCCGGGCTTCACGTGCGGGGCGGCGCGGCCGCGGGCGGCCGGGCCTCGGGGCTCAGGCCGCCTGGACCTCGCGCTCCGCCTGGGCGGGCACGGCGCTCAGGTGGGTGTGGGCGCAGGTGCGGACCGGCTTGGGGCGGCGGCGGGCGGCGAACAGGCGGGGCAGGGCCAGGGTGACGAAGCCCTCGGCCTGCATGGCGGCGAAGCCGATGCGGGGCAGGTCGCGGGTGGTGCGGAAGACGACGAAGCGGGGCTCCCAGCGGGGGCGGAACTTCGCGTTGAACTTGTACAGCGACTCGATCTGGAACCAGCGGGACAGGAAGACCAGCAGGTTGCGCCACAGGCGCAGGACCGGGCCGGCGCCGATCTTCTCGCCGCGGGCGAGGGCGGAGCGGAACATCGCGAAGTTGAGCGAGACCTTCTCGATGCCCAGGGCCGGGGCGGCCTCCAGGGAGGCGACGATCAGCAGCTCGTTCATGCCGGGGTCGGCGCCGCGGTCACGGCGCATCAGCTCCAGCGACATGCCGTCCTTGCCCCACGGCACGAAGTGCTGGATGGCCTTGAGGTCGCCGAACGGGCTGGTGTCGCCCTCCTCGACGCGGTGGGCGGTGGCGATGATGCAGTCGCCGTCGTCCGGGTCGCCGACGCGGCCGAGCGCCATGGAGAACCCGCGCTCGGTGTCGGTGCCGCGCCAGGCCTCGGCGGCGCCGCGGACCTGCTCCAGCTCCTCCTCGGTCAGCTCGCTGACCCGGCGGACCTTGGTGGTGTAGCCGTTGCGCTCGATGCGCTTGACCATCTGTCGGACGTTGCGCATCGCGCGGCCGGTCAGGGAGAAGTCTTTGACGTCGACGATCGCCTCGTCCCCGAGCTCCAGGGCGTCCAGGCCGGTCTCGCGGGTCCAGACCTCGCCGCCGGTCTCGCTGCAGCCCATGACAGCCGGGGTCCAGGAGTGGGCCTTGGCCTCCGCCATGAACCGCTCGATGGCGCCGGGCCAGGCCTCGACGTCGCCGATGGGGTCGCCGGAGGCGAGCATCACGCCGGAGACGACGCGGTAGGTGACGGCGGCCTTGCCGCTGGGGGAGAAGACGACGGCCTTGTCGCGGCGCAGCGCGAAGTGGCCGAGGGAGTCGCGGGCGCCGTGCTTGGCGAGCAGCTCGCGCAGCTTGGTCTCGTCGTCGGTGGTGAGCCGGGCGGCCGGGTGCTCGGGGCGGAAGGCGAGGTAGATGGTGGTCAGTGCGGTCAACATGCCCAGTGCGCCGAGGGAGTAGCCGACGATCCAGTCCCGGCCGTCGGAGTAGGCGATCGGGCCCTCGATGCCGACGAGCCCGTACAGGACGTGCGCGATCTGCTCGTAGAGGCCGGGGCGCCCCACGACCTTGCTCGGGTGGGCGTTGACGATGACCAGGCCGAGGCCGATCGAACCGGCACTCATCAGGATGACGTTGGCCAGCGCCTTCCAGCGGCTGCGCGGGTCGGGCAGCGCCTTGAATTCACCCTGATGGCGCAGCAGCAGGGCGAGCAGGGCGACAGCGATCACCACGCCGATGTAGGAGTGGCGGTACACGAACTGGGCGGCGGCCCCGACCGGCAGCAGGAAGACCGCCGCCCGCCAGGCGCGGCGCTTGCGGCGCTTGAGTGCGTGGGCGAGCAGGAGGAGCAGGATGCCGGCGCAGATGGTGACGGCCGCCGCCATGGGCCGGGTCGAGCCGGGGATCACCTCCGCGACGGCGCGGAGTCGGCTGTGCTGGAACCGCGGGAACACGCCCGCGGCAACGTCGAGGAGGCCGACGATCGCGACGGCCGTTCCCACCAGTCCGGGCACGGACTCCGGTCGTGGTCCGCGGAAGATTCGGCGTACCCCGCTCGGAACCTGTCCCGACTTATCGCCATCTATCCTGCTAGACATCGCTTCCCGTTGCTCCGCGAGAGATTCAAGTGGCCGAAGGCCGCGACAGCCTCCGGAGTGTGGTGCGTCCACTAGGACGACATCGAGCGCGAGCGGGTTCACTCTTTCGCCGAGAAAATCTAGTCCTGCCACCAGAAAGTCGACTGACAGCTCATGGGTCTCACCAGTAATACGGTTCTGGCGCTCGCCGTCGCCGCCGGTGTGCTGCTCTTCGCAGCCACGGTGTGGTTCTGGCCTCGGCTCTCGGGCCGCACCTGGCGTGCGGTGCTGGGCCGGATCGGCCTCCTCTTCGCGACGCAGCTGGCGGTGTTCTCGGCGGTCGGCCTGGCGGCGAACCAGTCGTTCTCCTTCTACGGTTCGTGGGCGGACCTGTTCGGCAAGGAGACCTCGGTCGGCAAGGTCGTCGACCACTCGATGAGCAGCAAGGACATCAAGGTCATCGACAAGCAGAAGCTGGAGGTCCCCGGCGGGGCCCAGCCGCAGGTCGGCGGCCAGATCCTGAAGGTGTCGATATCCGGCGAGAAGTCGAAGATAACGAGCCCGGGGTACGTGTGGCTGCCGCCGGAGTACTTCCAGCCGCAGCACAAGGACAAGAACTTCCCCGCCTCGATCGTGCTGACCGGCTACCCGGGCACCGCGGAGAACCTGATCAAAGGGCTGAACTACCCGATGACGGCCTTCAAGCAGGCCAAGGCGGGCAAGATGAAGCCGATGATCCTGGTCATGCTGCGTCCGACCGTGGCGCCGCCGCGTGACACCGAGTGCGTGGACATCCCCGGCGGTCCGCAGACCGAGACCTTCTTCGCGCAGGACCTGCCCCGGGCCATCCAGAGCACCTTCCGGGTCGGCAAGAAGCCCGAGAACATGGGCTTCATCGGCAACTCCACCGGCGGCTACTGCGCCCTGAAGATCGCCGCGCACTACCCGCAGACCTTCGGTGCCGCGGCCGGCCTGTCCGCGTACTACGAGGCCCCGAACGACGCCACGACCGGCAACCTGTTCATGGGCGACGAGAACCTGAAGAAGCGCGCCGACGTCCTGTACAGCATCGAGCGCAAGAAGCCGACGGGCACCTCGTTCCTGGTGACCAGCAGCGAGACGGGCGAGCCGAACATCGCGGACACCCGCAAGTTCGTCAAGCTGGTCAAGGGACCGGACCGGGTCTCGTCGATCATCCTCGACAGCGGTGGTCACAACTTCAACACCTGGCGCCGCGAGATCCCGCCGATGCTGACGTGGATGAGCAACCGCATCCAGGCCTGACGGCCTGGTGCCGAACGACCAGTGACGACCGTGTGGCCGGCCCGGAAGGGCCGGCCATACGGCGTTTTCCGGCCGGTCCGGTCGGGCCGGCCGGTCCGGTCCGGTGCGGCTCAGGCCGCGTCGGCGTCCCGCATACGGGCCCGGAGCAGTGCCCGGTGCACCCCCTGCGGGGTCAGCACGCCGACCAGCGCGCCGGATTCCGGATCCGTGACGCCGATCCGCCCCGAGTCCTCCTGGAGCAGCGCGGCCAGGGCCTCGCGCAGACTGGCCCCGAGCGGCACCGAGACCTCCGGTTCCGTTCCGTCGGCCGGCGCGAGGTCGGCGGCCCCGACCGGGGTGACGGCGAGTCGCTTGAGCCCGCGGTCCGCGCCGACGAAGGAGGCGACGTACGCGGTGGCGGGGGCGCCGAGCACGGCGGCGGGGCGGTCGAACTGCTCGATGGTGCCCGACCCGTAGACGGCGATGCGGTCACCGAGCCGGACGGCCTCGTCCAGGTCGTGCGTGACCAGCAGGATCGTCTTGCGCACCGTCTTCTGCAGCGTCAGGAACTCGTTCTGCAGCCGTTCGCGCACCACCGGGTCCACGGCACCGAACGGCTCGTCCATCAGCAGCACCGGCGGGTCGGCGGCGAGCGCCCGGGCCACGCCGACGCGTTGGCGCTGTCCGCCGGACAGCTGGTGCGGGTAGCGGCCGCCGTACACGGCAGGGTCCAGGCCGACCAGTTCGAGGAGCTCGGCCGCCCGGGCGCGGGCCTTCGCCCGGGGGGTGCCGATGAGCTGTGGCACGGTCGCGGTGTTCTCCAGCACCGTCTTGTGCGGGAACAGCCCCACCTGCTGGATGACGTACCCGATGCGGCGGCGCAGCTCGACCGGATCGGCGGCCGCGATGTCCTCGCCGCCGAGCAGGATCCGGCCGGAGGTGGGCTCGATCAGCCGGTTGACCATCTTCATGGTGGTGGTCTTGCCGCAGCCGGACGGGCCCACCAGTGTGACCAGTTCGCCCTCCGCCACCTCGAAGGACAGGTCCTCGACGGCTGTCGTCCCGTCGGGGTAGCGCTTGGTCACGTGCTCGAATCGGATCACACCGCCATCCTTCCCTACCCGGGGCCCCGGATGTGTGACGGGAGCATTACCCCGGTGCGAATGATTCCGGCCGTCGGGCCGCGGGGGGTTATGGTCGCTCCTGGCTTCAGGTTTTCGGACGGATGTGCGTACGACGGCAGGAGGGGGGACGGCATGGCCGGGCAGAGCTGCCTGGTGGCGAACGAGTGGATCTGCTGGGAGTACGTCACCTCCCGCTCCGAGGAGCTGACCGCCGCGACCCTCGAACACGTCTGGATCACCGGCGCGTCGGTCCTCATCGGCCTGGTCGTGTCCGTCCCCCTGGCCCTGCTGGCCCGCCGCGGCCCGCGCTGGGCCGCACCCGTGCTGGGCGTGACGACGCTGCTCTACACCATCCCTTCCCTCGCCATGTTCTCCCTGCTGCTGCCGCTGTTCGGGCTGTCGGCGACGCTGGTCGTGACCGGCCTGGTGCTGTACTCGCTGACCATCCTCGTCCGCAACGCGCTCGCCGGGCTGGAGGCCGTACCCGAAGAGGTGCGGGAGGCGGCGCGCGGCATGGGGTACGGGCCCGGGCGGCTGCTGTGGCAGGTCGAACTGCCGCTGGCGCTGCCGGCGCTGCTCGCCGGGGTGCGGATCGCCACCGTCTCGACCGTGGCGCTGACCACCGTCGGCTCGATCGTCGGCAAGGGCGGCCTCGGCAACCTCATCGCCCCGGCCGTGAACAGCTCCTTCAAGGCCCAGGTGCTCACCGCCTCCGTGCTGTGCGTGCTGCTCGCCCTCGTGGCGGACCTGCTGCTGCTCGGGCTGCAGCGGCTGCTCACGCCGTGGACGCGCGCCGCGGCGACGGACAGGGGGGCCTGAGGCCGTGGGCGTCATGGGAGGAGCCTGGGACTGGCTGGCGGACGGCGCCAACTGGTCGGGGGAGAACGGGGTGTGGCACCGGCTCGCCGAACACGCCTGCGTCAGCGGCATCGCGCTCGCCGTCGCCTGCGCGGTCGCCCTGCCCGTCGGGCTGTGGCTCGGCCACATCGGCCGGGGCGGGGCGCTCGCGGTCAACGTCTCCAATGCCGGGCGGGCCGTCCCCGTGTTCGCCGTGCTCGCCCTGTTCATGGTCTCGCCGCTGCGCAGCGCGGGCTACCTGCCCACGGTGGTCGCGCTCGTGCTGTTCGCCGTGCCGCCCCTGCTGACCAACGCGTACGTCGGCATGCGCGAGGTGGACCGGTCCGTGGTGGAGGCGGCCCGGGGCATGGGCATGTCCGGCGGCCAGCTGTTCCTGCGGGTCGAGCTGCCGCTCGCACGACCGCTGCTGATGACGGGGTTGCGCTCGGCCGCCGTCCAGGTCGTCGCCACGGCCACGATCGCGGCGATGGTCGGCCAGGGCGGGCTCGGCCGGATCATCACCGCAGGCTTCAACACGTACAACACGCCGCAGGTCGTCGCGGGCGCCCTGCTCGTGGCGGCGCTGGCCCTGCTGGTCGAGGGGGTCCTCGTGGCGGCGGAGCGGCTGCTGGCCCGACCGGCGGCGCGCTGACCACGGCCGGCCGCCCGGCCCGCCCGTTCCCGTTCGCATCCACCTTCCGGAGGAGCACGTCATGAGCAAGTCCACCCGGGCCCTGGCCGCGACCCTCGCGGCGGCGGCCCTCGCCGCCTCCCTCACCGCCTGCGGCGGCGCGAGCCTGGAGCAGAGCAAGGAGGCCGGCGGGGCCGCGTCGGCGTCCGGCGGCGGCTCCGGCAAGGAGAAGCTGGTGATCGGCGCGGCCGGGTTCACCGAGTCCAACGTCCTGGCGGAGCTGTACGCGCAGGTGCTCCGGGACGCCGGCTACAGCACCTCGATCACCACGGTCAACAACCGCGAGCTGTACGAACCCTCCCTGGAGAAGGGTGAGATCGACGTCGTCCCGGAGTACGCGGCCACGCTCGCCGAGTTCCTGAACGCCAAGGTCAACGGTCCGAAGGCACCCCAGGAGAAGCCGGTCGCGTCCAGCGACGCGGCCGCCACGGTGGCCGGGCTGGAGAAGCTGGCGGGGCCGCTGGGCCTGAAGGCCCTGCCGGCGGGCACGGCGGTCGACCAGAACGCCTTCGCGGTGACGAAGGAATTCGCCCAGAAGAACAACCTGCGGACGCTGTCCGATCTCGGCAGGTCCGGGCTGAAGGTGAAGGTCGCGGCCGGCGACGAATGCGCCGTACGTCCCTTCTGCGCGCCGGGCCTGAAGGCCACGTACGGCATCGACGTGTCTGGTATCGACCCCAAGGGGGTCGGCACCCCGCAGGCCAAGCAGGCCGTCAAGGACGGCGCTGCCCAGCTGGTGCTCACCACGACCACGGACGCCACGCTGGACAGCTTCGGCCTGGTCCTGCTGGAGGACGACAAGAAGCTCCAGAACGCCGACAACGTCCTGCCGGTGGTCAACGCCAAGGACGCGGGCGCCCCGGAGATCGCGGCCGCGCTGGACAAGGTGACCAAGGCCCTGACCACCGCCGACCTCGTCGAACTGAACGGCCGGGTCGACGCCCGGCGCGAGAAGCCGGCGGACGTCGCGAAGGCCTACCTGAAGGCCAAGGGGCTGATCGGCGGGTAGCGGCCGCCGGGGCGGGGGACATCGCGGGTAACTGCCCGGGAACAGATTGGCGGCCGGCCATCCCAAGCGACCCCCACGCCCTGTAAATTTCTGGCCATGCCCCGAGGACGCCACCGCAATCCCGAACCCCTGCACCGGCTGCTCACTCCCGCGGCCGTGGCCGGTGTTTCCCTCACCAGCGCGACCGTGGCCTGGCTGCTCGCGGATCCCGTGGCGCTGCGGCTGCTCGTGGCGCTGGCCGCGGCCGCCGGCATCGCGGGCGCCGTCGCCATGCGCACCTGGGACCGCACGGCCGGGCGGCGTGTCGCGGAGCTGGCGCGCGAGCGGGTCAAGGACGAGTGGAAGACCGACGAGCGCATAGCCGAGCTGGAGTCCGACCTCGAAGAGGCGCGGGTGCTGCGGGCCAAGCTCGACGCCAAGCTGCGGGCCAAGCGGGTCGAACTCGCCGGGCTGCGCGGTGAGCACGCGGCGCTGCTGCGCCGGTACGCCACCGCCGAGACGGAACGGGCCAGCGCCCTGGAGGGACGCCGGCTGCTGGCCATCGAAGCCTCCGCGGCCCCGGCGGCCGGTCCGGCGAAGGAACTCCCGCCGGTCACCGAGGAGCGCACGTCCAGCGGCGCGCCCACCACGGTCGGCTACGCCCGGGCCCACGCGGCCCTGAGCGCCCTGGTCCGCAAGGCCGAGGTCGGTCCGGAGGGGCCGGGCGGCCCCGGAGGACCGGGCAGCCGGGCTCCGCTGCCCGCACCGGCACGGCGCGCCCAGCTCCCGTCCGGGCAGCCCGGGTCCGGGAAGCAGCAGCCGGCACCGGCCGGCGGGCCGCAGCCCGGCGGGCCGCAGCCCGGCGCCGGGCTGCGACCGGGCGGCGACGCGGGCACGCAGGCCGCCGGTTCCGCCCTCCCGGCGCGCCGTCCCGCGGGGCCGGTGGCCCCGTACCAGGCCGCACGCCGCCCGGCCTCCCGCGCGGTCGGCGGCTTCGACTTCTTCGGCGCGAAGGGCGCCGACCGGGCGCGCGCGGCCATCGAGTCGGTCCAGAACGAGGACCTGGCCGATGTGGTCGGGGAGGAGGCCCTGGCCGTCCACAAGGCGGAGTCGGACCGGGCCGCCGCCGAGCCGGAGGCGAGGCCGGCGACCGGTGCGGCCGCTGCCGGGCCGGGCGGGGCGAGCCAGGTCATCGACCTGACGGAGCACGACGAGACCGAGCCGATCAACGTGGGCGGGCTGCGCAGCGCGATCTCCTGAGCGCCGGCCCCCGGCGGCGCGCTCCTGCTGCGCCCGACCTCGGTCTGACGCGGGCCGCCGTGCCGCGCTCAGGGATGGGCGAGCACCACGAACACGGACACGGTTTCGAGCAGCAGCTGCACGCCCAGCGCAACCCGCCGCAGCGTCAGCCGCCGGGTGGCCGTCGCCACCACGAAGGCGGCCACCGCGCCGCCGGCCAGCGACAGGAAGAGCACGTCGGGGAAGGGGTCGCAGCCGCCCCGCATCAGGCAGTGGCCGCCCCGCTCCGTGCTCAGCACCGCCAACTTCGCCAGGAGGAGGACGGGCAGGAACAGCGTGAGGGCGATCACGGCGCCGCGCAGGGCCCGCTTCGAGGCGGCCTCCTGCGGCGTGGCGGGGGCGGACTGCCGGTACCAGGTCATGCCGCCATCCTGTCCGGGCCGTCCGGCACGGGGATCCGTACGGCTACTCAGCCCCGCGGCCCCGCGTACTCAACACCCGGCCGGAGCCCCGGGCCGGCCGGACCGGGGCCCCCGGCCCTCAGAACAGCGGGAGCTGGCCCGGCAGGTCCGCCAGGACGAAGCCGTCCAGCGTCGGCGCGGCCGCGCCGAGCACCACCCGGGCCCGGGATCCGGGGCAGGACACCATGCCGCCGCGGTCCCGCCCGGCAGGCGGGTCGTGCCGGGCGATCCGGCCGGCCGTCACGGCGCAGTCGCGCCCGCATGCGGGACAGGCTCGTCGGGGGGAATGCGCCATGCCCCCCAGTGTGCCCTCCCCCACCGACAACGGCCCCGCCGGGGACACCGCTTGACTAGGCCCCGGCCTGGGCGCCGGTCTCCGCGCCCGCCCCGCCCCCGCCCCCGCCCGCGCTCCGGTCCGCGCGGGAGGCCAGCCAGGCCGCGTGCGCCAGGCCCACCCGGTCCCACAGGGCGTCCCGGTCCGCCGGCGTCAGATCGTCGAGCGCCCGCTCGAACAGCCCGCCCACCACCGACCAGAACTCCCCGGGCGTGTCCAGGATCCGTTCGCTGGTCCCCTTCCCCGGGTCGATCCGGCTGAGCACCCGCCCCCGCAGCGTGTCGATGCCGTGCGCATCGCGCCGCAGCAGCGCGAGGGTCCGTACGAAGCCGGAGTCCTCGGAGGTGGACAGCCGCTCGTGCTCGGCCTCGAAGTCCGCCATCAGGGCGGGCGCCGCGAGGAAGTTGACCACCGGGCACGGTCCCGCGTCGTTGAGGTACCGCCAGCCGGGCTCGTCCCCCTCCAGCGGGGCCAGCCCGTACGTGAACGCCCCCTGCCGGTACGTCCCGGCCCGCAGCGGCAGCGGCTCGTACGGCCCGTCGCCCAGCCCGGCGTCGACGAAGTACTCCTCGCCGTCCACCCGCACGGTCAGCGCCAGGTGGTCCCCGCTGACGTCGTGCCGGTCACGGTCCGCCGGGCCGAGGACGCCGGCCCGGTGCCGGGTCACGTCGTACCCGAGGGACTCCAGGAGCAGGGCGAAGGCGCCGTTGAGGTGGAAGCAGTACCCGCCGCGGCCGTCGGCGAAGCGGCGCACCGACAGCGCGGGATCGATGCCGGGCGGCCGGCCGAGTTGGATGTCGACGTTCTCGTACGGGATGCGCTCCAGGTGGGCGCGCTGGAGCGCGAAGAGCGCCCCGGCGGTGGGCCGGGGCGGCTCCGTGAAGCCGAGCCGGCGCAGGTATCCGTCGTAACCGTCGCATATGCCAAGGGTGGTCATTCCCGCACCTTAGGCGCTGACGGCCCCTGTTTTCCCGCGACTTGTCCGTCCGCGACCACTTGTCGACGCCTACTTGTCGACGCCTACTTGTCGATGTCGCCGACGACGAAGAAGAGCGAGCCCAGGATCGCCACCATGTCCGCGACGAGCGTGCCCGGCAGCAGCACCGACAGCGCCTGGATGTTGTTGTAGGAGGCCGAGCGCAGCTTCAGCCGGTACGGGGTCTTCTCGCCCTTGGAGACCAGGTAGTAGCCGTTGATGCCGAGGGGGTTCTCGGTCCAGGCGTACGTCGCCCCCTCGGGCGCCTTCAGGACCTTCGGCAGGCGCTGGTTGATCGGGCCGGGCGGCAGCTCGGCCATCCGGTCGAGGCAGGCGTCGGCCAGGTCGAGGGAGTTGTGCGTCTGGTCCAGCAGGCACTCGAAGCGGGCCAGGCAGTCGCCCTCGGCCCGGGTGACCACCTCCAGGACGTCCTGCAGCTCGCCGTAGGCCAGGTACGGCTCGTCGCGGCGCAGGTCGAAGTCGACGCCGGAGGCGCGGGCGATCGGGCCGGAGACCCCGTACGCGTGCACCGCTTCGGCGGACAGGACGCCGACGCCGCGCGTGCGGCCGCGGAAGATCTCGTTGCCGTGGACCAGCTTGTCGTACACGTCCATCCGGCTGCGGACGTCGGCGATGGCGGCCCGGGCCCGGCCGAGCCAGCCCGCCGGCAGGTCCTCCTTGAGGCCGCCGACGCGGTTGAACATGTAGTGCATGCGGCCGCCGGAGATCTCCTCCATGACGGCCTGGAGCTCCTCGCGCTCGCGGAACGCGTGGAAGATCGGAGTGATTCCACCCAGTTCGAGGGGGTACGACCCGAGGAACATCAGGTGGTTCAGCACCCGGTTCAGCTCGGCGAGCAGGGTCCGCATCCACACGGCCCGCTCGGGGACCTCCATGCCGAGCATCCGCTCGACCGCCATGACCACGCCGAGCTCGTTGGAGAACGCCGACAGCCAGTCGTGGCGGTTGGCGAGCATGACGATCTGCCGGTAGTCCCGGGCCTCGAAGAGCTTCTCGGCGCCGCGGTGCATGTAGCCGACCACCGGATCCGCGCTCGCGATGCGCTCGCCGTCCAGGACGAGGCGCAGGCGCAGCACGCCGTGCGTGGAAGGGTGCTGCGGTCCGATGTTGAGCACCATGTCGGTGCTCTCCGCCGCTCCGCCGATGCCGACCGTGGTCTCCGTCATGGCCGCATTCTCTCAGCCCGGCGCCGGATCTCCTCCTCTGGTCCCACCGGGCGGGCTCCGCAGCGCCCTAGGGTTGGGCCCATGGACATGGGGACGGGGACGGACGGGTCTGAACCCGACTGGGTGGGCCTTCAGGGCGGGCTGCTCACGGTGCGAAGACTGCTGCTGGCGGGGTGGACGCTGGCCCTCGCGGGCGCCACCGCCCTGGCGCTCTGGCTGCTGGCCGGCCCGGCCTGGGCGGCGGCCGGGGCGTTCTGGCTCGCGGTCCTGGCCTGGGGGTGGGGGCTGCTCGAACGCAACTGGCGGTCCTGGCGCTATGCCGAGCGCGCCGACGACCTGCTGATCAGCCGGGGCGTGCTCTGGCAGGGGCAGACCGTCGTCCCGTACGGGCGGATGCAGCTGGTCGAGGTGACCTCGGGGCCGCTGGAACGCCGCTTCGGGTTGGCCTCCGTCCAGCTGCACACGGCGGCCGCGGCGACCGACGCGAAGATCCCCGGTCTGCTGCCGGCGGAGGCCGAGCGGTTGCGGGACCGGCTCACCGCGCTGGGCGAGGCGAGGTCGGCGGGCCTGTGACCACCGAGTCCGCGGAGACCGGACCCGTCGGGTCCGCCCCCGCCCCCGCCGCCCCGCTCGCGGCGCCCGCACCGGCCGCAGAACGGCGGCTGCACGTGCTCACCCCGCTGCGCCGCGCCTGGGTGCCGATCGCCGGCACCGCCGGCGTGCTGGTCCAGCAGGGCGAGCGGCTGGGCGAGTGGATCGAGGACCTCACCCCCGGCGTGCGGGCCGTGATGGTGGCCGGCCTCGTCGTCGTCTTCGCCGTGTACGGCTTCCTGAGCTGGTGGTTCACCCACTACTCGGTCACCGACACCGAGCTGCGCATCCGCAGCGGCCTGGTCTTCCGGCGCACCGCGCACATCCGGCTGGACCGGATCCAGGCCGTGGACGTCACCCGCCCGGTGCTGGCCCGGATCGCGGGCGTCGCCAAGCTCCGGCTCGACGTCATCGGCACCGAGGCCAAGGACGAGCTGGCCTTCCTCGACGAGCGCGAGGCCGTGGCGCTGCGCGCCGAGCTGCTCGCGCTGGCGGCCGGCTTCGCCCGCGAGGAGGCGGCTGCGGTGGGCGAGGCCCCGCAGCAGGAGCTGCTGCGGGTGCAGCCCCGCGACCTCGCGGTGTCGCTCGCCCTCACCCTGGGCACCTGGGCGGCGATACCCGCGGCGGTGGTCGCGCCGCTGGCCGTGTGGTGGTTCAGCGAGAGCGTCTGGGCGACCCTCGGCACGCTGGTGCCGATCCTCGGCGGTATCTGGGCGGGCACGGCCGGCCGCTTCCTGGAGGAGTACGACTGGCGGGTCGCGGAGTCCCCGGACGGGCTGCGCATCGACCACGGGCTGCTGGACCGGGCCCACGAGACCGTGCCGCCCGGGCGGGTGCAGGCCCTGCGGATCGTCGAGCCGCTGCTGTGGCGGCGGCGGGGCTGGGTCCGGGTGGAGCTGTCCGTGGCCGGCTCGAAGAACGGGGTCCTCATCCCGGTGGCCTCCCGGGCCGCCGCCGGGGCCGTGATCGCGCGGGTGCTGCCGGGTGTGGACCCGGACGCCCTGGACTTCCGCCCGTCCCCGGGTGGCCGGGCGCGCTGGGTGGTCCCGGTGTGGTGGAAGGGGTACGCGCTGGCCGTCTCCGAGGAGGTGTTCGCGGCCCGGCGCGGGCGGCTGTGCCGCCGTACGGAGCTGGTCCCGCACGCGAAGGTGCAGAGCGTCCGGCTCACCCAGGGCCCGTGGGAGCGGGTCCGCGGCCTCGCCGACGTCTGCGTGGACACCGGTGCGAACACCACGGTCACGGCCCGCCTGCGGGCCGCGGACGAGGCCGCGGCCCTGCTGGGTGCGCAGGCGGACCGCTCGCGCACCTCCCGCGCGGACGCCCGCCCGGACCGCTGGATGACCTGAGCCGCCCGGCCCGGGACGGGCGGGAGGAGCCGGCCCTATGCGGCGCCGGCGCCGCCACCCGCCCGGACCAGGCCCGACTCGTACGCGAGGACGACGACCTGCACCCGGTCGCGCAGGTTCAGCTTGGTCAGGATGCGGCCGACGTGCGTCTTGACCGTGGCCTCCGAAAGCACCAGCCGGCCCGCGATCTCACCGTTCGACAGGCCCTGGGCCACCAGCAGCATGACCTCCCGCTCGCGCTCGGTCAGCCGCTCGATCTCCTTGTTCTGCGGCTCCTTGGTGCCGGTCGGCAGCATGGGCGCGAACCGGTCCAGCAGGCGCCGGGTCGTCGAGGGGGCCACCACCGCGTCACCGCTGTGCACCGAGCGGATCGCGGCCAGCAGTTCCGCCGGCGGGACGTCCTTGAGCATGAAGCCGCTGGCGCCCGCCTTCAGCCCGGAGAAGGCGTACTCGTCCAGGTCGAAGGTGGTCAGGATGATCACCTTGGGGTGGTCGGGGCGCTCGCAGATCCGCCGCGTGGCCTCGACCCCGTCCAGCCGGGGCATGCGGACGTCCATCAGCACCACGTCCACCTTCGTGGACCGCAGCACCTCCAGCGCCTCCAGGCCGTCGCCGGCCTCGGCGACCACCTCCATGTCCGGCTGGGCGGCGAGCACCATGCGGAAGCCCGTGCGCAGCAGCACCTGGTCGTCGACGAGCATGACCCTTACGGAATTAGCCGGCGTGGGCGCGTCAGAGGCAGTCATGGGGCGAGCATACGCAGCGGTCCGGTCCGCCGGACCGGTGGTGGGGGCCACGTCAGCCCTTCTTCAGCGGGAGCAGTGCGCTGATGCGGAAGCCGCCGCCGGGGCGCGGGCCCGCGTCCAGGGTGCCGCCGACCATGCCGACCCGCTCGCGCATGCCGATCATCCCGTGGCCGGCGCCGTCGGCGCCGCCGTCCTCGTACAGCTCGTGGGCCGCGCCCCGGCCGTCGTCCTCGACGAGCAGGCCGAGCCCGTCGTCGAAGTAGACCAGCCGGACGCTCGCCCTGGCCTCCGGGCCGCCGTGCTTGCGCGTGTTCGTCAGCGCCTCCTGCACGATCCGGTACGCGGTCAGCTCGACGCCGCTGGGCAGCTTGCGCGGGGCGCCCTCGACCTCGAAGTCGACGTCCAGACCGGCCGCCCGGACCTGCTCGACGAGGACCTCGATCTGCTCGACGTCCGGCTGCGGCACGTAGTCCTCGGACTCCTGCGGCTCCCCGGTGCGCAGCACGCCCAGCAGCCGGCGCATCTCCGCCAGCGCCTGCCGCCCGGTGCCGGAGATGGTCTGCAGGGCCTCCTTGGCCTGGTCCGGCGCCACGTCCATGACGTACGCGGCGCCGTCGGCCTGCACTACCATCACCGAGACGTTGTGCGCGACGACGTCGTGCAGCTCGCGGGCGATCCGGGCGCGCTCGGCGGCGACGGCCACCTTGGCCTGGGCCTCGCGCTCCTTCTCCAGCCGCTGGTTCCGCTCGACGAGCTGGGCGTAGTAGGCGCGGCGGGTGCGCAGGGAGTCGCCGAGCACCCAGGCGAGGGCGAACGGGACCATGGCGAACAGCACGAGCAGGACGTTGTTGACGCTGTCGCCCTTGTCGACGGGGAAGCGCAGTGCGTACAGCGGGGAGGCGGCCAGCCCGATGCCGAGCGCGGCGCGCGACAGCGTGCGCGGGAGCTCGGCGGAGGCGGCCACGGTGAACAGGACGACCAGCATGCCGAAGTCCGCGGTGTGCGCCTCGACGCCGGCCAGCAGCTGGTAGGCGCCGGCGCCGACGGCCAGCCAGAACATCTGCCGCGTCCACTTCCGGCGCAGGGCGACGACGGCGCCCATCGCGATCACCGAGGGGACGGCGATCAGCTTGGCGGCGGTGTCGTAGGAGCCGCTGCCGGCGACCTCCAGCATGGCGATCCCGGACAGGAGGACAGCCCAGAAGGTGTCGACGCCCGTCGGGTGTCTGCGGAGGAAGTCGTAGAGGCGCTGCACGTAACCCAGCGTAGGCAAAGAAGATAGGTGCTGGAGTCAACCACAGGTGCGATCCGTGATCCGGGGGTGTACTCCGCAAGGTGGAGGACGACCTTAGCCTGTGGGGGATGAGCATTCAGGGCGAAACCGAGGGTCCGGTCGGCTGGCGGGCGGCGATGGAGGCCGCGCTGTACGGGCCCGGCGGCTTCTACGTCCGCCCCGGGGGCCCGGGTCCGGCCGGGCACTTCCGTACCTCCGTGCACGCCTCGCCGCTGTACGCGGGGGCGGTGGCCCGGCTGCTGTGCCGGGTGGACGAGCAGCTCGGCCGCCCGGAGGGGCTCGACCTGGTCGACGTCGGGGCCGGGCGCGGGGAACTGCTGGCCGGGGTGCTCGCCGCGCTGCCGGCGCCGGTGGCCGCGCGGGTGCGGCCGTACGCGGTGGAGAAGGCGGGGCGGCCGCGCGGCCTGGACCCGCGGATCCGGTGGGCGGCCGAGCCGCCGGCCGGGACGACGGGGCTGCTGTTCGCCAACGAGTGGCTGGACAACGTCCCCCTGGACGTCGCGCAGGACGGGCACTACGTGCTGGTCGCGCCGGACGGCACCGAGAGCCGCGGCCCGGAGGTCGGCGCCGCCGACCGGGCCTGGCTGGAGCGGTGGTGGCCGGGGCCCGGCCGCGCCGAGATCGGGCGGCCGCGGGACGGCGCCTGGGCCGCGGCCGTCGCGACCCTGGAGCGGGGCCTGGCGGTGGCCGTGGACTACGCCCACACCCGCGGGACGCGGCCGGCGTACGGGACGCTGACCGGCTTCCGGGAGGGCCGGGAGGTGGCCCCGGTCCCGGACGGCAGCTGCGACGTCACCGCCCACGTGGCCCTGGACTCCTGCGCCGGGCCGGGCGCGGTGCTGCTGACCCAGCGGGAGGCGCTGGCCGCGCTCGGCGTCTCGGGCGCCCGGCCGCCGCTCGCGCTGGCCTCGTCGGACCCGGTGGGCTACGTCCGCGCCCTGGCCGCGGCAGGGGAGGCGGCCGAGCTCACCGCCCGCGGCGGGCTGGGCGACTTCGGCTGGCTGGTGCAGCCGGTCGGCGTGGCCGCCTGGCCGCACTGACGCGCCGGAGGGGCCGGCAGGGCCGGCCCCTCCTCTCCCTCGCGGGCGACTGGCGCCCCCGGTTCCGCGCAACCGGGTTTCCGCCTTACCTGGTCACCCCGCTACCCGGTCACCCCCGTTACTCGGTCACCTCGTTGCCGTGCCCGTCGTGCAGGCCGCCGCCACTGCCCGCGCCGCCGCCGGTCGGCTGCGAGACCACCGGCTTCGCCAGCGGCGCCAGGTCGTGGGCGTAGTGGCCCACCGCGTCCGCGATGACGTCCACGTTGATGTCCAGCGCCTTCTGGTCGATGTTCGTCAGGTCGTCGCCCTTGGCGTGGTAGTTCGGGTCGTAGGCCACGCCGGCCTGCCCGCCGAACTTCGCCGCCTGCGCCTCGGTCTTGATGCCCTCGGCGCCGGTGAAGGTGCCGCCCGAGGGGATGCCGACCTCGATGAACGGGCCGTAGTCCGAGCGGCCCGTGAAGTCCGTGCCCTCGTGCGGGATGTTCTTTGAGTCGAGGAAGTCGGTTATCCCCTTCTCCAGCTGGGCGGAGCCCTCCGGGCCCGGACCGGCGCCGACGCCGTCGGAGTTGTCCCCGTCGTAGACGAAGTAGGCCGGGTTCGGCGAGCCGATCATGTCGAAGTTCAGGTACAGCTTGATCTGCTTCTTCTGCGCCTCGGTCAGGCCGCCGACGTACGCCTCGGAGCCGAGCAGGCCGAACTCCTCGGCCGACCACCAGGCGAACTTCACCTTGTTCTTGATCTTCTTCTGGTCGTGTGCGAGGCGCTGCGCGACCTGCAGGATGCCGGCCGAGCCCGAGCCGTTGTCGTTGATGCCCGGCCCGCCCGAGACCGAGTCGAGGTGCGCGCCGAGGAAGACGGTGTTGTTCTCGTCGCCGCCCTGCGTCTCGGCGATGACGTTGAACGTCTTGCGCTGCTCCCGCAGTTCGCGGATGTCCAGGGTGACCTCGACCGGGCCGGCCGCGGCCTCGGCGGCGAGCTTCTCGCCGTCGGCCCGGGTGACGCCACCGGTCGGGATCTTGCCCGCGTTCGGGTCGCCGAGGGTGCCGTTGAGGGCGCCGTCGGTGTTGTTGTAGATGATCGCGCCGACGGCCCCGGCCGCGGCCGCGTTGGCCTGCTTGACCGCGAAGGTGCAGCCGCCGCGCTTGACGAGGGCGATCCGGCCGGTGAAGGCGCCCGCGGCGAAGTCACCGGGCTCGCAGCCGTTGGTGCCGTCGGCGTCGACGGGCGCCGCGGCGATCTGCGCCGTGATGCCGGACTCGGGGCCGCTCGCGGTGTACGTCATCAGCTCGATCGGCACGTCGCGGCCGCCCGCCCCGTTGACCTTCAGGGTCTCGGCGACGGTTTCGACGTAGGTGAACTCGAACTCGTTGCGCGAGACCTGGTACCCGGCGTTCTTCAGCACCGCTTCGACGTACTGGGCGGACTGCACGTGGCCCTTGGAGCCGGCCACGCGGGTGCCGTTGTTGTAGTCGGCGATGGACTGGAAGACCTTCAGGTGGTTGTAGGCGCCTTTGCCGGTCGAGTCCTTGACCAGCTTCCTGGCCAGTGCGTCCGCCCGGGCTGCGTCGCTCTGCGGGCTGGTGGCGCCGGCCGGGCCGGCCAGGAGCAGCGGCGAGACGAGGGTGGCAGCGGCCAGGACGGCGGTCGCTGCGGCTATGCGGCGTGAGGGCATGAAGGTCCTTCCACGACAGGTGCGAGCAGACAGACGGACGGCAATGCGCGGTACGTGGGGGGAGTGGTGGACGCACGTTATAGACGAGCAGGCGGATCTGGCCAGAGTTTTCACTGATTCCGGTTTGTGAATTCCGTATATCGGTGCATCTGCGCAGTAAGGAACCGGCCACCGCTAGCGCAGGACGCCCTCGATGAAGTCGGGTCCGATCCGGGCAACGACCCCCAGATCCAACTGGTGCTGGGCATACCGTCCCTGACGCCGCGTATGGAGCAGTCCGGCCTTCTTCAGCGCGGACAGGTGTCGCGACACCTCCGGCGGGGTGATGCCGTGTACGGTCGCCAGCTCGCTCGTCGTGTACGGCGCGCGGGCCAGGCTCCGGCACAGCAGCATCCGCATCGGGTGGGCCAGCGCCTCCATCCGCCGCTGGAGCAGCTCCACCGAACCGGGGGACGGCAGTTCGGGGTTGCGGACCGGGTAGTGGACCACCGGCCGCCAGCCGGGGGCGTGCAGCACGAGCAGGTGCGGCCAGCCGAAGTGCGTCGGGATGAAGACCAGGCCGGGGCCTATCTCCGGATCGGTCGCGGTTGCGGTGCCGTTGACCATCTTGTCCGCGGTGATGGTGGTGCGGGCCTCGTCGACGCTCAGGGCGGCGGAGACCTCCTTCAGCGCGGCGGACAGCCCCCTGCGGCGCAGCACCTCGGTCTTGTGCCGGGCGTCCGCGGTCTGCTCGGGCTCTATCCGCCGCCAGGTCTCGGCGAAGAAGGCCTCGTCGCAGTCCTCCAGGAGCCGGCGCATCCACACCCGTACGCCGGTGGTGTCGTCCAGCAGCCGCAGCGAGAACTCCAACCGGCCGGGGCCGCGCGCGGCGGCCGTCTCCAGCACCTTGGCCCGGGCGCCGGCGTCGGTCAGCGGCGAGGGCCCGCCGCCCTCGTTGTACAGGGCCAGCCAGCAGTGCTCCAGGGCGGCCATCACGAACCGCTCGTCGTCCAGCTCGTCGAGTACGTCGAGCTCCTCGGCCAGGGTCGCGGCGGGCAGCCCGGTGCCGTCGGGGATGCCGGCGAAGGCCATGAAGATGTCGGAGAAGGAGCTGCGCCACATGAAGTCGCCCTCCAGCAGCCGGTCCGCGAGGCAGGGGTCGAGCCCGGCGGCGGTGGCGGCGGTCCAGGAGGCGAGCCCCGGGTGGTGGGCGGGCTGCGAGAGCGCGTGCAGGGTCATGCAGAGCTCGGCGAGCGGTGAGATGGCGAAGGAGATGTGCTCGTCGGGGAGCCCGGCGATGTCGATGGTGACGCTCATCGGCCCATTCTGGCCGCCGCCGGCCCCGATCGGGCTGTGCCGCCGCCACCGGCGCGGCGCCGCCCCGCCAGCTGTCTCCCGGAGGCCGGCCGTGCGGCCTGCGCTGCTGGTCAGGGCGTCGATTGACCAGCAGCGTCAATCGACGCGCGGTCTGCCGCCGGAGGGTTCAGGGTGGACGTATGACAGCGATCGAGCAGTACCTCATCGACACGTACCGGGCGTCCCAGCAGGGGGCCCCCATGCCCCCGCCGCCGGGTCGCGACGACGTCGCCGTGGTGCGGGCGGCCCGGAGCTACGAGCAGTTCCGGGCCGTCCTGGACGGCCGGGGGGGGCCCCCCCCCACCCCCCCCCCCCCCCCCAACAAAAAGGAGACCAACCAAACCCGCGAGCAACAACGAACAAAGGGCGGGGCCGCGCGGGGGGGGGGGGGCCGC
>NZ_JBHXTC010000050.1:33295-46949 GCF_042677605.1 Streptomyces sp. NPDC127106
CGCCCGCGCCGGGGCTGCGCGTGCCCGCGCGGGGGGGGGGCCCCGTGTAAACACTATCGGCGCGGCCATCCGGGGGGGCGGGGCGCCCGGCGGGGCGGGGCGCGCGCCCCGTCCGTCGCCTGCTGAGCCGCCCCCGGCCCTGCTGACACCTCGGCACCGGGGCCGGGCCGCCGGTTCGGGGGAGGGCCCGCGGGGGGCCGGGGCTCAGGAGAAGTTCGGCGCGTTGCGCTCGTAGACCAGGCGCAGCCCGATCAGCGTCAGCCACGGCTCGTGGTCGTCGATCACCGAGGACTCGCCGAGCACCATCGGTGCCAGCCCGCCCGTGGCGATGACCCGGACGTCGTTCGGATCGCCGTGCGGGCCGGCCAGTTCCCGGGCCATGCGGGTGACGACCCCGTCGACCTGGCCCGCGAAGCCGTACACCACGCCCGACTGCATCGCCTCGACCGTGGACTTGCCGATCACGTGCCGCGGCCGGGCCAGCTCGATCTTGCGGAGCTGGGCGCCGCGCACGCCCAGGGCCTCCATCGAGATCTCTATGCCCGGGGCGATCACACCGCCGACGTACTCGCCCTTCGCGGACACCGCGTCGAAGGTGGTCGCCGTACCGAAGTCGACCACGATCGCCGGGCCCCCGTAGAGGTCGACGGCCGCGACCGCGTTGATGATGCGGTCCGCGCCGACCTCCTTCGGGTTGTCCATGAGGATCGGCACGCCCGTCTTGATGCCCGGCTCGACGAGCACCGCGGGAACGTCGCCGTAGTAGCGGCGCGTCACCTCGCGGAGCTCGTGCAGCACCGACGGGACCGTCGAACAGATCGCGATGCCGTGGATGCCGTCGCCCAGCTCGCTGCCGAGCATCGGGTGCATGCCCATCAGGCCCTGCATCAGGACGGCCATCTCGTCGGCCGTGCGGCGCGGGTCGGTGGAGATGCGCCAGTGCTCGACGATCTCGTCACCGTCGAACAGGCCGAGCACGGTGTGGGTGTTGCCGACGTCGATGGTGAGCAGCACCGGTTACACCGCCTCGCGCAGGTCGAGCCCGATGTCCAGGATGGGCGAGGAGTGCGTCAGCGCGCCGACGGCCAGGAAGTTCACGCCCGTCTCGGCGTACGCCCGCGCGTTCTCCAGGGTCAGCCGGCCGGAGGACTCCAGGATCGCCCGGCCCTTGTTGTGCTCCCTGTTCAGGATCACGGCCTCCTCGGTCTCCATCGGCGTGAAGTTGTCGAGGAGGATCAGGTCGGCCCCGGCGTCCATGACCTCGCGCGCCTGGTGCAGGGTGTCGACCTCGACCTCGATCGGCACCTCCGGGAACGCCTCGCGCACGGCCTTGAACGCCGCCGCGACCCCGCCGGCGGCGACGACGTGGTTGTCCTTGACCAGCGCGGCGTCCGACAGGGACATGCGGTGGTTCACGCCGCCGCCGCAGCGCACCGCGTACTTCTCCAGCGAGCGCAGGCCCGGCGTGGTCTTGCGGGTGTCGCGGACCTTCGCCCCGGTGCCCTCCAGCACGTCCGCCCAGCGGCGGGTGGCCGTCGCGATGCCCGACAGGCGGCACAGGATGTTCAGCGCGCTGCGCTCGGCGGTCAGCAGGTCCCGGGTGCGGGCCCGCACCGACAGCAGCACGTCGCCCTTGTGCACGGCGGCGCCGTCCTCGGCGTGCCGCTCGACCTCGAAGGCCTCGCTGCACGCGACGGAGAACACCGCCTCGACGACGCGCAGCCCGGCCACGACGCCGTCCTCGCGGGCGACGAAGTCGGCGACGGCCTCGGCGTCTTCGGGCACGGTCGCGACGGTGGTGACGTCCACGCCGCCGTCGAGGTCCTCGGCCAGCGCCATGTGGGCGATGTCCTCGACCTCGACGGGGTCGAGGCCGGCCTCGACCAGCAGCCCGGCGAGCGCCGGGTCCAGGCCGCTCTCCTCGCCGTCGCCGCAGCCGCAGTCGTCGCCGCAGCCGCCTTCGTTCTGCTCGATCAGGGGAAGTTCGGGGGTGCTCACGATGCCTGCTCCTGGCTCAAGGGGTGCTGTACGGACGGGAAGTCCGCGGAGTCGGTGGGGGTGACGACCAGGGCCCGCTGCTCGGTGCGGGACAGCCTGACGACGAGGTGGCGGCGCCAGGCGGCGTCGTCGCGGTCGGGGAAGTCCTCGCGCCAGTGGCAGCCGCGGGTCTCCTCGCGCCGCAGGGCGGCGGCGACCAGCACCCGGGCCACGCACAGCAGGTTCGTGGCCTCCCACGTGTCGGTGCCCGGCACGGCGGTCTTGCCGTTCGTCTCCAGGGCGGTCAGCGCGGTGGCGTACAGGTCCTCCAGGGCGGCGGCCGCCGCCCGCAGGGACTCCGCGGAGCGCAGCACGCCCGCGCCCTGCGTCATGATGCGCTGGACCTCGTAGCGGGCCTCTGCGGGCTGGAGCGGGCCGGTCGAGGGGACCGGTACGCCCGGGCCGCTGCCCGACGGGGCGCTCGCCGCGATGTCGTCGGCGATCCGCTCGGCGAAGACCAGCCCCTCCAGCAGGGAGTTGGAGGCCAGCCGGTTCGCGCCGTGGACACCGGTGCAGGCGACCTCGCCGCACGCGTACAGGCCGGGCACGGTGGTGCGGCCGTGCAGGTCGGTGCGGATGCCGCCGGATGCGTAGTGCGCGGCGGGCGCGACCGGGATCGGCTCGGTCACCGGGTCGATGCCGTGGGCCCGGCACGCGGCGAGGATGGTCGGGAAGCGCTGCTCCCACATCGCGGCGCCGAAGTGCCGGGCGTCCAGGTACATGTGCTGCGCGCCCTGCTCCTGCATGCGGCGCATGATGCCCTTGGCGACGATGTCGCGCGGGGCCAGCTCGGCCAGCTCGTGCGCGCCGACCATGAAGCGGACGCCGTCCGCGTCGACCAGGTGCGCGCCCTCGCCGCGGACCGCCTCCGACACCAGCGGCTGCTGGCCCTCGGCGTCCGGGCCCAGGTACAGCACGGTGGGGTGGAACTGGACGAACTCCAGGTCGGAGACCTCGGCCCCGGCGCGCAGCGCGAGTGCCACGCCGTCGCCGGTGGACACCGACGGGTTGGTGGTGGCGGAGAACACCTGGCCCATGCCGCCGGTCGCGAGGATCACGGCGGGCGCGTGGACAGCGCCGACCCCGTCGTGCTGGCCCTCGCCCATGACGTGCAGGGTGACGCCGGCCGTGCGGCCCCCGGCGTCCTGGAGCAGGTCCAGGACCAGCGCGTTCTCGACGGTCTCGATGCCGGCCGCGTGCACGGCCTCGACCAGCGCGCGGGAGATCTCGGCGCCGGTGGCGTCGCCGCCCGCGTGCGCGATCCGGCGACGGTGGTGGCCGCCCTCGCGGGTCAGCTCGATCTCCCCGGTCTCGGCGGAGGTGTCGAAGACGGCACCGGAGTCGATCAGCCGGCGCACCGCGTCGGGCCCCTCGGTGACCAGCAGCCGGACGGCGTCCTCGTCGCACAGGCCGGCGCCCGCGACCAGGGTGTCGTCCAGGTGCTGCCCGGGGGTGTCGCCCTCGCCGAGCGCGGCGGCGATCCCGCCCTGGGCCCAGCGGGTGGAGCCGTCGTCGAGCCGGGCCTTGGTGACCACGACGGTGCGGCGGCCCGCGGCGGCGCAGCGCAACGCGGCCGTCAGGCCCGCCACACCCGAGCCGACGACCACGACGTCGGCCTCGACGGCCCAGCCGGGGGCGGGCGCGTGCAGCCGTATGCCGGTACCGGCGGGGCCTGTGCCTGGGGTGCTCACGAGTGTGCTCCGAACTCCAATGGGATGTTGTCGATCAGCCGGGTCGCGCCGACCTTCGCGGCGACGGCCAGTACGGCGCGCCCGGTGAAGTCGGGGCCGACGTCGGTGAAGTCCTGCGGGTCCACCAGGGCCAGGTAGTCCAGGACCAGCGGCGGCTCGTGCCGGCCCGCCTCGTCCAGGACGTGCCGGGCCGCGGCCCGCACGGCGTCCGGCAGGCCGGTGCCCGCCGCGGCGGCCGCGGACGACACGGCGTGCGCGTCCGCCGAGGCCCGGATCTCGCCCAGCCGGGCCAGGGCCGTGGCCCGCTCGTCGCTGGCGGGGGCCGCCTCGGCGCGGGCGCGCAGCGCGGCCTGCGCGGCGAGCCGGTCGCGGCCCGCGAACAGGGCGCGCGACAGGGCCAGGGCGGTGCGCCGCTCGGGGGCGGAGAGGTAGCGGTTGCGGGAGGACAGGGCGAGCCCGTCCTCCTCGCGGACGGTCGGTACGCCGACCACCTCGACGGGGAAGTTCAGGTCGGTCACCATCCGCCGGATCAGCGCCAGCTGCTGGGCGTCCTTCTGGCCGAACAGGGCCAGGTCGGGGCGGGTGAGGTGGAGCAGCTTGGCGACGACGGTCAGCATGCCGTCGAAGTGGCCGGGCCGGGTGGCGCCCTCCAGACGGGTGCCCATCGGGCCGGCGCTGATCCGCACCTGGGGGTCCCCGCCGGGGTAGACCTCGTCGACGGCCGGGGCGAACACGGCGTCGGCGCCCGCCCCGGCGGCCAGCTCCAGGTCGGCGTCCAGGGTGCGCGGGTAGCGGTCGAGGTCCTCGTTCGCCCCGAACTGCAGCGGGTTGACGAAGACCGTGACGACGACCTGGCCCTCGGGCCCGGCCTGCTCCCGGGCCGACCGGATCAGGGTGGCGTGTCCCTCGTGGAGGGCGCCCATCGTCATGACGACCGCGCGCGGCCCGGAGCCGGCGCGCGGGAGCTCCGCGAGCTTCTCCGCGGTGTCGATCAGCAGCAGGTCGTGGCTCACCGGCCGTTGCCCCCTTCGGGTCCCTCGGTGCCGTTCAGGTCCGGCCCGCCCGGACCTGCGTCCGCGCCGACGCCGTCGGCGAGGACCCCCAGCAGGTCCTCGGCCAGCTCGGGCTTGAGCAGCCCGTGGGCCAGGGCCCGGTCCGCGGTCGTCCGGGCCATCGCCAGGTATCCGGCGAGCGTCCCCGGGGCGTGCCGGCGCAGCTCCGCCACGTGCGCCGCGACCGTTCCGGCGTCGCCGCGGGCCACCGGCCCGGTCAGGGCGGCGTCCCCCGAGCGCAGGGCGTTGTCCAGGGCCGCGCCCAGCAGCGGGCCGAGCATCCGGTCGGGGTGCTCCACGCCGGCCTTGGCCAGCAGCTCCATGGCCTGGGCGACCAGCGTGACCAGGTGGTTCGAGCCGAGGGCGAGGGCGGCGTGGTAGAGCGGGCGGTCCGCCTCCGCGATCCACTCGGGCTCCCCGCCCATCTCGATGACCAGGGCCTCGGCCGCGAGCCGCAGCTCGTCGGGGGCGGTGACGCCGAAGGAGCAGCCCGCGAGCCGCTGCACGTCGACCTCGGTGCCGGTGAACGTCATCGCGGGGTGCAGGGCCAGCGGCAGCGCGCCCGCCCGGCGGGCCGGGTCCAGGACGGAGGCCCCGTACCGCCCCGAGGTGTGCACGAGCAGCTGCCCGGGCCGTACCGCGCCGGTCTCGGCGAGCCCCTGCACGAGGCCGGGCAGCGCGTCGTCGGGCACGGTCAGCAGCACGAGGTCGGCCAGCTCCAGCACCTGCGCGGGCGGGACGAGCGGCACGTCGGGCAGCATCCGCTCGGCACGACGGCGGGAGGCGTCCGAGACGCCGGAGACGGCGACCGGGCGGTGTCCCGCCAGCTGCAGGGCGCGCGCCAGGGCCGGGCCGACCCGGCCGGCCCCGACGACGCCGACGGACAGCCGGGCGGGTCGGGCGGACGGATCCCGGGGTTCCGTCTGATGGGGTGCGTTCACGCGGGGTGGGCCTTCCGTTCCAGTCCGCGGGGGTACCGGACGATACGCCGCCATGCTATGCGCTCCGCGGGAAGTGCCGCGATGGGCCGGCCGTCGGCTGCGGGCGCTTCGGGGCGCGGCCGAACCGCCGTCGGCTTCGCCGCGGCCCGGCCCCTGGCGATCGGCGATGATCTGGGCCATGACCGATGACATCGAGCGGGTGAACCGGCTGGCCGCGGCGGGGCGCTCGGCCGGGCGCAAGCTGTGCGGCAGCGTGCGCGAGACCACGGTCGGCGAGCTGCTCGCGGAACTGGCCGCACCCGACCCCGACGAGCCCGCCGACGTCTACGGCGACGGCGTCGTGGCCAGGCTGGAGGAGCGGGTCGCCGAACTCCTCGGCACGCAGGAGGCCGCCTTCTTCCCGTCGGGCACGATGGCCCAGCAGATCGCCTTGCGCTGCTGGGCGGGCCGCACCGGCAACCCGGTGGTCGCCCTGCACCCGATGAGCCACCCCGAGCTGTGGGAGGGCGGCGCGCTGTCCCTGGTCTCGGGCCTGCGCACGGTGCACCCCACCCGGGAGCCGCGCCAGCCCACCGCCGAGGAGGTCGCCGAGCTCGCGGAGCCCTTCGGCACGCTGATGCTGGAGCTCCCGCTGCGCGAGGCGGGCTTCCTGCTGCCGTCCTGGGAGGAGCTGGAGGAGCTCGTCGGCGCGGCCCGGGAGCGGGACGCGGTCGTCCACTTCGACGGGGCCCGGCTGTGGGAGGCCGCCACCCACCTCGGCCGGACCCTGCCGGAGATCGCGGCCCTGGCCGACTCGGTGTACGTGTCCTTCTACAAGTCGTTGGGCGGGCTGAGCGGAGCGGCGCTCGCGGGCCCGTCCGCCCTGATCGCCGAGGCGAAGGTGTGGCGCCACCGGTACGGCGGCCAGGTCTTCCGCCAGTTCCCGCAGGCCCTGTCGGCCCTGGCCGGGCTGGAGCGGGAGCTGCCGCTGCTCCCCTCGTACGTCGCGC
The DNA here is from genome assembly GCF_042677605.1 of Streptomyces sp. NPDC127106. Classification (NCBI taxonomy): domain Bacteria; kingdom Bacillati; phylum Actinomycetota; class Actinomycetes; order Kitasatosporales; family Streptomycetaceae; genus Streptomyces; species Streptomyces sp. NPDC127106. The sequence continues at coordinate 40,006 of NZ_JBHXTC010000050.1, forward strand.
ACGCGCGCGTGGTGGCCGAAGGCCTGCGGGAGGGCTTCCTGACCGCCGGGACGCCCTGGTTCCGGATCCACCCGGAGGTGCCGCACACCCACCAGTTCCAGGTGTGGCTGCCGTACGGGGCGGACCAGCTGACGGACGCCGGGATCCGGCTGGCGGAGGAGACGGGCACCGTCCTGTTCCGCGGCTGGGCGCCGGCGCCCGTGCCGGGCCTGGCGGTGACGGAGGTGACGGTCGCCGAGCCCGGCCTGGCCTGGACCGGTCAGGACGTCGCCCTGGCCGTCGCCGCCTTCCTCGCCCGCCTCTAGTGCTGTGACGCCCGCCGGGCCCGGGGCGGGGCCGCCCGCCGGGGCCGCCCCGGGCAACCTCGGCCGCCCCCGGGACGTCTCCCAAGACGCCGGGCACAAGCCGGCACGCCGGGCGCGACGCACCGAATTCGGCCGAAGTGGCCGACTCGGGGCCCCCGCGGGGTTACCGTCCCCCCACGGGAAGCACCAGCCCGTCCATCGGAGGAGAGACACCATGACCGCTGACCCCGAGTGGCAGAAGTCCTCGTACTGCGGAGAGGGAGAGGCCTGCGTCTACGTGCTCGCCACTCCCGGGCACCTCGTCCGCGTGGCCGACCGCGCCGACCCGGCACACCTCGTCCTGGCCACCACGCAGGCCGCCTGGACCGAATTCCTGCGCGCCGTGAAGGAGCGCGGCTGACCCGCGGCCGGTCCGCGGCCGCTCCGCCGCGCCGGAATCACGGCGATCAGGGGATTTTGTCCGATTAGCGCGTATCTTCGGCGCATGCCCACGCCCTACGGATCCCGCGGCGGCATGGCGTTCAGCGCCGCCGAGCTGCGCGTGCTCAGGCGCACCCTCGCCCATGCCCTCCAGTCCTCCACGGCCCCCCTGCCGGCATCCGAGGTGCAGGACTGCCTGCGCCTCGCGCAGTCGGTGGACGAAGCGGTCCAGGAGGCGGGCCGGCTCAGAACGTTCCTCCTCGCCGATCTCGCGCGGTACCGAAGCGCCCTGCCCGGCAGCCTCACCGGCTACCTGGAGCTGCTCCAGGACGCCCTGGCCGCAGGCTACGAGCCCGAACCGGACGACCTCGCGGCCCTGCGCGCGCTGCGCGCCAACCCGATCGCGGCGGTGCTGCTCGACCACGCCCAGGCCGTCGCCGGGCGCGCGCTGCGCCGGCGGTCGCCCGCCGCCCCGCCGCCCCGGACCCGGCTGCTGGCCCTGGCCGGCGGGCGCGACGCCGCGGACGCGGGCGGACCCCGCGGCGGTGTCCGGGACGGCGCCAAGGAGCCGCCGCGGCCCCAGCCGTCCCAGCCGTCCCGGCCCTCCCCGGAGGCCCCGCCGCGGCCCGAGCGGCCCGTCCCGACCCCCGGCGAGGTGTTCCCGCCGCGCCGGAAGCCCACCCCGCCCCCGGCGGCCGGGCTGGCGGCCGGGTAGCTAGGCTGGCGCCATGGACTACGTTTCCGCGCTCGTTCCCCCGTTCGTGATGGCCGGTTTCTTCATCGCTCTCGTCGTGACGATCGTGAAGAGCCAGGGCGGCGCCAACAAGGCGAAGGAGGATGCGGCCGTCGATGCCGCGCTCTCCCGCGCCGAAGCCGTCCAGCAGGCGCAGCCCCGCCCGTAGCGGGCGGGTGTTCCGGGCGTACGGCCTCCGGGCCGCACGCCCGGTTTTTGTTGCCCGGTGTCGCGTGAATGGCCGGGCAATTCCGCACATTCCGCACTATCGTGCTGGTGTGCCTCGCCCCTTGGGAGAACTCGAAGACGCGGTCATGACGCGGGTGTGGCAGTGGAACCGCCCGGTCACGGTACGTGAAGTCCTGGAAGACCTCCAGCAGGAACGGTCCATCGCGTACACCACGGTGATGACCGTTATGGACAATCTCCATCAGAAGGGCTGGGTCCGCCGGGAAGCCGAAGGCCGCGCCTATCGATATACGGCGGTCTCCACCCGTGCCGCCTACTCGGCCGCACTGATGAACGAAGCCTGGTCCACGAGCGACAGCCCCGCGGCCGCCCTGGTGGCCTTCTTCGGGATGATGTCGCCCGAACAGCGCGAGGCGCTCCGCGACGCCATCCGGATCGTCCAGCACGACGAGGAGTCGGCTGCCGATCAGGCCCCCGCCCCCGCGCCCCGACCGGCCCCCGAGGCCGCCCCCGAGGCCGCCCCCGAAACCGCCCCCGAGGCGGACGCCGAGGCCCCTGCCGGACCCCCCGGGGCCGCTGCCGAGCCCGCCTCCGGCGCCGAAGGGGACTCCGCCGGAGACGGCCCCCACCCGGGGCGATAGCGTCCGGTCATGGCCGAGATTTCCGCTGCCCCAGCAAAAACGGTGACCATCCGCCGTGCTCGTACCGGTGATGTTCGCGCTCTGCGCCGCCTCCTCGACCAGTACGTGCAGCAGCGGATCCTCCTCGACAAAGCCCCGGTCACCCTTTACGAGGACATCCAGGAGTTCTGGGTCGCGGAACGCCTCTCCGACGGCCGGGTGGTGGGCTGCGGCGCACTCCACGTGATGTGGGAAGACCTCGCCGAAGTGCGCACTCTCGCCGTCGACCGCGAGTTGAAGGGGGCGGGAGTCGGCCATCAGCTGCTCGCGCAGTTGTTGGAGACCGCCCGCGCGGTGGGGGTCCGCCGGGTTTTCTGCCTCACCTTCGAAGTGGACTTCTTCGCGAAGCACGGCTTCGTCGAGATCGGGGAGACGCCGGTCGAGACCGATGTGTACGTGGAGCTCCTGCGTTCCTATGACGAGGGCGTCGCCGAGTTCCTCGGTCTCGAACGAGTGAAGCCGAACACCTTGGGCAACAGTCGGATGCTTCTGCACCTCTGAACGATCACGTCGGCTTTTGCCGGGCTCCGCGCACCTGTGGCCTATGTCCGAATCGCGCACGTTTCCCTCCTCGCTGCGGTCCTGAACCTCTCCCGGGGGGTTTGTGTTTTCCCGGGAAAAGCGGTTTCCTTTCCGCGTACTGCTTTTCGATGAAAGGAAATCCGGTGGCACAGAAGGTTCAGGTCCTTCTTGTCGACGACCTCGACGGTGGCGAGGCGGACGAGACCGTGACGTTCGCTCTGGATGGCAAGACCTACGAGATCGACCTCACCACCGCCAACGCGGAAAAGCTCCGTGGTCTGCTCGAGCCGTACACCAAGGGCGGCCGCCGCACCGGCGGCCGTGCCGCAGCGGGCCGCGCCAAGGGCCGCGCCGCAGCGAGCTCCGGCAACCCGGACACCGCCGAGATCCGCGCCTGGGCCAAGGCCCAGGGGATGAACGTCAACGACCGCGGTCGGGTCCCGGCGGAGATCCGCGAGGCTTACGAGAACGCCAAGGGCTGACCCCGTACCGGCGTACGCCGCCGCAGTCGCGCCCGGTGGCATTCCGTGGCCGCCGCCGCGACCAGGCGTACGAGATCGGGCCCGGCAGCTTCCTGTCGGAGGCCGACGCCGACCTGCCCAGGACCGGGCAGGGCCGGCAGCAGTGCCTCATACCCCTGCTCGGGGGGTCGCAGCCACACGGCGACCCCCCGGGGACTTCCCCCCGCGGCCCGTCCCGGGGGAACCGGAGCCGTGATCCGGCCACCGGCGCCCAGGGCGGTGAGATCGAGGGCGACCCCGCCCCACTCCAGCCAGTCGAGCAGCCCCGGCAGCTCCTCCGCGGCCCCAGCCGCCACCAGGAACCGCATCCTGCGGCCCATGAGGGCGACCGGACCGGTGGCCACCGGCCGGCGCAGCAGTTCCGTCCCCGCATCGGACGGCAGCTCCAGCACGTCGAACCGGATCCCGGTGACGAGCTGGGCGGGCGGCCCGCCCGCGACGGTCCAGCCGAGCACCCGCTCGTACCAGGACGCCCAGCGGTCCTCCGGAGCGGTGCGCGGCAGCGGAACGGTGAAGGCCATGACAGGAGCAACTCCGAACGGCTTCCCGAGTTACGCTGTGCACTCCCACCAATGCGGAACGTAAAGCTCCAGGGGGTGGCGTCCCGCATTCGGGACCGAATCGTGTTCGCCCGTAGCGGAGTGACGCGGTGCCGAGGGCATGGACTGTCACTGCTTACGGGTAAGACATTCCTAGTGGATCGGGGCGACACGCTGATTTGAGCGGGTTCCGTTCGCCCTCGGCGTACACCTGTGACGGGTATCTGCCTGGCCTGCGGGAACATCGTCTCGCACCATCGGGTTGGAGCAGTTGTCGGCTGTTGAAGCCGGTTTTCCCCACTGTCGTGGGGGTGAGCCGCGGACGGATGTCGGCAGTTGGAATGAGCTGTCCCGCCCCGCGGGACTAGCATGCGGAAGGACAGGGCGGGGACCGACCCCGAACTGCCCGACCGCTCTGAGGAGCGATAAACGATGTTCGAGAGGTTCACCGACCGCGCGCGGCGGGTTGTCGTCCTGGCTCAGGAAGAAGCCCGGATGCTCAACCACAACTACATCGGCACCGAGCACATCCTCCTGGGCTTGATCCACGAGGGTGAGGGTGTCGCCGCTAAGGCCCTGGAGAGCCTCGGGATTTCGCTCGAGGCTGTTCGCCAGCAGGTTGAGGAGATCATCGGCCAGGGTCAGCAGGCCCCGTCCGGCCACATCCCCTTCACCCCGCGGGCGAAGAAGGTCCTGGAGCTCTCGCTCCGAGAGGCCCTCCAGCTCGGCCACAACTACATCGGCACCGAGCACATCCTGCTGGGCCTGATCCGGGAGGGCGAGGGCGTCGCCGCCCAGGTCCTGGTCAAGCTGGGCGCCGATCTCAACAGGGTCCGGCAGCAGGTCATCCAGCTGCTCTCCGGCTACTCCGGCGGAGGCAAGGAGTCGGCCACGGCAGGCGGCCCGGCCGAGGGCACCCCCTCGACCTCGCTCGTCCTGGACCAGTTCGGCCGCAACCTCACCCAGGCGGCCCGCGAATCCAAGCTCGACCCGGTCATCGGGCGCGAGAAGGAGATCGAGCGGGTCATGCAGGTGCTGTCCCGCCGTACCAAGAACAACCCGGTGCTCATCGGCGAGCCCGGCGTCGGCAAGACCGCCGTCGTCGAGGGCCTGGCCCAGGCCATCGTCAAGGGCGAGGTGCCCGAGACCCTCAAGGACAAGCACCTCTACACCCTCGACCTGGGCGCGCTCGTCGCCGGCTCCCGCTACCGCGGTGACTTCGAAGAGCGCCTGAAGAAGGTCCTGAAGGAGATCCGCACCCGCGGCGACATCATCCTGTTCATCGACGAGCTCCACACGCTGGTCGGTGCGGGTGCCGCGGAAGGCGCCATCGACGCGGCCTCGATCCTGAAGCCGATGCTGGCCCGCGGTGAGCTCCAGACCATCGGTGCCACCACGCTCGACGAGTACCGCAAGCACCTGGAGAAGGACGCGGCCCTGGAGCGCCGCTTCCAGCCCATCCAGGTCGCCGAGCCTTCGCTGCCGCACACGATCGAGATCCTCAAGGGTCTGCGCGACCGCTACGAGGCCCACCACCGCGTCTCGATCACGGACGAGGCCCTCGTCCAGGCGGCCACCCTGGCCGACCGGTACATCTCGGACCGCTTCCTGCCGGACAAGGCGATCGACCTGATCGACGAGGCCGGCTCCCGGATGCGCATCCGCCGGATGACCGCGCCGCCGGACCTCCGCGAGTTCGACGAGAAGATCGCGGCCGTGCGTCGGGACAAGGAGTCGGCGATCGACTCCCAGGACTTCGAGAAGGCCGCCTCCCTCCGCGACAAGGAGAAGCAGCTCCTCGCGGGGAAGGCCAAGCGCGAGAAGGAATGGAAGGCCGGCGACATGGACGTCGTCGCCGAGGTCGACGGCGAGCTGATCGCCGAGGTCCTCGCGACCGCGACCGGCATTCCCGTCTTCAAGCTCACCGAGGAGGAGTCCTCGCGCCTGCTCCGCATGGAGGACGAGCTCCACAAGCGGGTCATCGGCCAGAAGGACGCCATCAAGGCGCTCTCCCAGGCGATCCGCCGTACCCGTGCGGGTCTGAAGGACCCGAAGCGCCCGGGTGGCTCGTTCATCTTCGCCGGTCCGTCCGGTGTCGGTAAGACCGAGCTCTCCAAGACGCTCGCCGAATTCCTCTTCGGCGACGAGGACGCGCTGATCTCCCTCGACATGTCGGAGTTCAGCGAGAAGCACACGGTTTCCCGCCTCTTCGGTTCGCCGCCCGGCTACGTGGGTTACGAAGAGGGCGGCCAGCTCACCGAGAAGGTGCGCCGCAAGCCGTTCTCCGTCGTCCTCTTCGACGAGGTCGAGAAGGCCCACCCGGATATCTTCAATTCCCTTCTCCAGATCCTGGAGGACGGTCGCCTGACCGACTCCCAGGGCCGGGTCGTGGACTTCAAGAACACGGTCATCATCATGACGACCAACCTGGGTACCCGGGACATCTCGAAGGGCTTCAACCTGGGCTTCGCCGCCCAGGGCGACGTCAAGACCGGCTACGAGCGCATGAAGGCCAAGGTCAACGAGGAGCTGAAGCAGCACTTCCGCCCCGAGTTCCTGAACCGTGTCGACGACACGGTGGTCTTCCACCAGCTGTCGCAGGAAGACATCATCCAGATCGTCGACCTGATGATCGCCAAGGTGGACGAGCGCCTGAAGGACCGCGACATGGGCATCGAGCTCAGCGGCGAGGCCAAGCTCCTGCTGGCCAAGCGCGGCTACGACCCGATCCTGGGTGCGCGTCCGCTGCGCCGCACGATCCAGCGCGAGATCGAGGACATCCTGTCGGAGAAGATCCTCTTCGGCGAGCTGCGCCCCGGTCACATCGTGGTCGTCGGCACGGAGGGCGAGGGCGAAACCGTCAAGTTCACCTTCCGCGGCGAGGAGAAGTCGGCCCTGCCGGACCTCCCGCCGATCGAGGCCACGGGCTCGGGTCCGGACCTCAGCAAGGGCTGACGGCCCGCCCGCGGCGCGGGCGGCCGTCAAGGCCTCAGGGGCGGGGCCCCGCACCCCCCCCGGGACGGGGCGGCCCCCCC
>NZ_JBHXTC010000050.1:46959-55967 GCF_042677605.1 Streptomyces sp. NPDC127106
TCCCGGCCGCGGGGGTCGGGCTCCGCCGCGCCACGGCGCCCCCCCCCCCCCCCCCGCGCGCCCCGCCCCCCGCCCCTCGTGCGTGTACGGGCCCCTCGGGGCCCGAGGGGCGGGCATCCGCGGGCCCCGACCCACTGGCGCCCAGCGGACCGCACGGCAGGGCGTACGGCGGGGCGTGCAGCGGGCCGTGCGGCGGGGCGGTGGGGGCGGTGGGAGGGTCGGGCCGCGGGGCGGGCGGTCGTCCGCCTCGCGTTCGGGCGGTGGGCTGCGGGGGCCTGCGGGTTGCAGGACTTCGGTCCCGGAAGGGGCCGCGGAGGTCCTGGAGCGGTGACAAGCCGCACAGGGCAATTCGGACCTCCTAGGACCTTTCGTAGATCGGATATCCGATTTGTCCCCACATTTAACCTTCATTTGCCGAGGAGAGATCGGTCAAGCGGCTACGCCACACCCCCCTCCCCTACGAGCTGAGGTAGTAATCGGGAGGTTTGGGGATGAGGGGGGACGCGGGTTACCAAGGTTGGGCAAGCCCGGCACTCCGCCGCTCGCGGTGCCGGGTTGCTCAATGCCTGACTGCCCTGTCCCCGGCCCCGGAGGTCTCCTACATGTCCGCGAAGCGCATCAGCACCCGTCGTACCCGCCTCGCCATCGGCGCCACCGCCCTCGGTGCGACCCTGGCCCTCGGGGCCGGCACCACTGCCGCCTTCGCCGCCCAGACCCCCGCCGCCCTGCCCGCCGCGCAGACCTCCACCTCGGCCGCCTCCGCCAAGGGCGGCGCTTGGCAGAAGCCGCTCGCCGCCTACACGCTGTCCGCGACGTACGGCAAGGGCGGCAACCTCTGGTCCGCCAAGCACTCCGGCCAGGACTTCGCCGTCCCCGTCGGCACCCCGGTCAAGGCCGTCAGCGGCGGCGTCGTCGTCAAGGCCGGCCCCAACGGCGGCGGCGACGGCCCGGCGTACGGCAACGCCATCGTGGTCAAGCACGGCAACAGCACGTACTCCCAGTACGCGCACCTGGCGAAGATCCAGGTCAAGATCGGCCAGAAGGTCGCCAAGGGCGCCCAGATCGGCCTGTCCGGCAACACCGGCAACTCCACCGGCCCGCACCTGCACTTCGAGATCCGGACCACCCCGAACTACGGCTCGTCCGTGAACCCGGTCGCCTTCCTGCGTGCCGCCGGCGTCACCCTCTGACGCACGACGCACCCGGACCACCCGGACGACCGGACCATCCGGTCAGGCAGCAGAACCGGCCCGCCGAGCGGGCCGGTTCTTCGCGTGTCAGTACAGCAGCCACGCCCCCGTCGGCTTGGTCTTCGCGTCGACCCGGCCGGCCTTGAGGGTGTCGATCTGGGCGGGCGACAGCAGCGCGTCGTAGGTCTGGATGCTGTCCATGGCGCCGCTCCACGCGGCGGTCCACTTGTCCTCGTGGCGGGAGCGGGCCAGCTGGAGCGGGCCCTGGGCCTGGAAGACGCCGGTGACCGCGCTCTCCCCGGCCTTCTTGCCGTTGACGTAGAGGGCGATCTGCTTGCGCTCGGCGTCGTACGTCGCGGTCAGCTGGGCGAAGGTCTTCTCCATCTTGGCGCTCTCGCCGCTGACGGTGACGACGGTGGACTCGGCGCCCTGGTCGCCGGTCTGTACGCGGAAGATCCAGGCCGGTTTGCCGTTCACCTGGTCCACGCCCAGCTCGAACGCGAACGACTTCTCGTTGCCCTGGCTGACGGCCATCTGCCGGCCCTTCGCCGAGCGGCTCCACACCCGGGCCGAGACGGTGAAGCTCTTGGACGTGTCCACGATCCGGTTCTCGGACTCGGCGTACGAGTTCTCGTTGCCCTTGGTGCGGATCTCGAACCGCTTGTCGATGGGGAAGACACCGGCGTCGGCGCCCATCTTCAGCGGCGCCTTGCCGGCGCGGTCGCGGAGCTTGGTGGGGTCGTCCTTGACGGTCGGCGTGTTGTCGACCGGTGCCTTGCTCTTGGAGCCGGTGGGGGAGGGCGAAGGGGAGGGGGAGGCGCTGGTCGAGGAGCCGCCGCCGGCGTTGTTGTCGCCCTGGTCGTCGTCCCCGCCCATCAGCAGGAACGTTCCACCGCCGGCGAGCAGGGCCAGTACGGTCACCCCGCCGCCGATCATCCACAGCTTCTTCTTGCGCTGCTCGGCCGCCGTGCGGTCGGCCATCGCCGCCCAGTCGGGCTGCTCGGACTGCAGCGGCGGGAACGGCCCGGGCCCCGCGGTGTCCTGGACGGGCAGCCCGGCCGGCGGCCACTGCGCGGGCGGGACGGCGGGGTTCTGCTGGAACGGTGCGGGGCCTTCACCGGGCTGGTACGGATTCGCCCCCGGAGCCCCCGGAGCCCCCGGAGCCCCCGGAGCCCCCGGAGCCCCCGGAGCGCCCGCCTGCTGCGGGAAGCCGTGGCCGCCGGGCTGGCCGGGCGCCGCGGGCTGGCTGCCGGGCGCCGCGGGCTGGCCGGGCGCCGCGGGCTGGCCGGGGGTGGGCGGCGGCCCGGGTACGGCGGGCGGGGGGCCGAAGGCGCCGGCCGGGGCCGGGGCCTGCTGGCCGCCCGGATAGCCGTAGCCGCCGGGTGCCGGCGGTACCGGCGGGAACCCGTAGCCGTTCCCCGGGGCGGGCTGGGGCTGCGGGGTGCTCGGGGGATTCGTACCGTCGGTCATGCCACGGATGCTAGAACACCGGTCCGCACGTACGAACGACCCGGTCCTCCTCGGCATGCCCCTGCCAGTCCGGCAGCTGTCCGTCCCGTCCGTCCCCGGGTGCCCGACCCGGAGGCGGGATGCCTCAGCCCGGCAGCTGGATGATCGGGAAGCTGCCCGTGTTCGTCGGCGCGTGCTCCGGCAGCCACAGCACGGCCACCGCGCCCGCCGCCGCCCCCTCGCGGTCCGCGCCGCCCGGCGCGGCCACGTTGCGGAAGGTCAGCCGGGCCCCCAGCACCCGAGCCTGGCCTTCGGCGATGGTCAGGCCCAGTCCGTGGCCCACCCCGGCCCGGTCCGTCGACCCGGTCCGGAACCGGCTCGGCCCCTCCCGCAGCAGTGCCTCGGGGAAGCCCGGCCCGTGGTCCCGGACCCGGACGACCCGGCCCTCGATGTCGACCTGGACGGGCGGCTGCCCGTAGCGGGCGGCGTTCGCCAGCAGGTTGCCCAGGATCCGCTCCAGCCGCCGCGGGTCGGTGCTGACGATCTCGTCCGCGACCACCCGGACCGTCGCCTCCGGCATCAGCGCGGTCACCCGGCGGCTGACGAACTCGCCCAGCGCCACGTCCTGGAGCTCGGCCCGCTCCGACGCGCCGTCCAGCCGGGCCACCTCCAGCACGTCCTCGACCAGCGCCCGCATCGCCTGGGCGCGGTCGCGCACCAGCTCCGTCGGCCTGCCCGGAGGCAGCAGCTCCGCCGCGGTGAGCAGGCCCGTCACGGGGGTCCGCAGTTCGTGCGCGATGTCCGCGGTCACCCGTCGCTCGGCCTCCAGCCGCTGCTGGAGCGCGTCCGCCATGGCGTCGACGGCCCGCGCGAGGTCGTCGGTCTCGTCCCGTACGACACCGCCGACCGCGTCCCGGACCCGTACGTCCGGATCCCCGTGCGCCACGCGCTGCGCTGCGGCCGCGGCCTTGCGCAGCCTGCTGGAGATCTGGCCGCCGATGAGCACGCCGAGGGCCGCGCCGGCGACGACGGCGGTCAGCGACCCGACGACGAGGGCCTGGTCCAGGTCGCGGACCAGTTTGGCGCTCTCCTTGAACGTGGTGTGCAGGGACAGCACCGCCCCGTTGCCCATCGGTACCGCGGCCCAGACCTCCGGCCCCTTGGGGGATTCCTGGATGTAGGTGCCGCGCCGCCCCGATCGGGCCTTCTCCCGCAGCTCGGCGGGGAGGTCGGGGTCGTTGATCTTCGCGCCCATGGGCGGTTTGTTCCGGGCCTCGGCGTTGCGGGAGATGAACTGCACCCGGTCGAGCTGGACCTCGCGGGCGCTGTTCAGCATCGATGCGCGGGCACCGCTGTGCACGACCAGGCTCAGCGCGACCACGACGAGCGCGGCGACGGCGGCGATGGCGGTGGCGATCTTCCAGCGGATCCCCGTGCGGAAGGTGAAGCGTCTCATCCCTTGAGCTTGTATCCGAAGCCGCGGACCGTTTCGATGCGGTCCTGCCCGATCTTGGTGCGCAGCCGCTGCACGTGGACGTCCACGACGCGGGTGTCACCGCCCCAGTCGTAGTCCCAGACCCGCTCCAGCAGGCGGTCGCGGGAGAGAACGGTGCCCGGCGCGGAGGAGAACTCCAGCAGCAGGCGCATCTCGGTCGGGGTGAGCGCCACGGGGGCGCCGGCCCTGCGCACCTCCATGCCTTCGGTGTCGACCTCCAGGTCGCCGAAGGCCAGCAGGCCGCGCTCGGCGGATCCGTCCTCGCCGCCTGCCCCGGCGCCGTTCGCGCCGCCGGCGTGGCCGAAGCGGCGCAGCACCGCGCGGATCCGGGCGACGAGGACGGCCCCGTCGAAGGGCTTGGTGACGTAGTCGTCGGCGCCCGCCTCCAGGCCGAGGACCACGTCGATGGAGTCGGCGCGCGCCGACAGCATGATCACCGGGACGGTGGACTCGTCGCGGATGCGGCGGCACAGGCTCACGCCGTCCATACCGGGCACCATCACGTCGAGCAGGGCGATGTCGGGCCGGTTGGCCCGGAAGGACTCCAGGCCGGATAGGCCGTCGGGCATGGCCGTGACCGTGAACCCGTCGCGTTCCAGCGCCAGGGTGGTGGCCTCGCGGATGACGTCGTCGTCCTCCACGAACAGGACATGGGTCTCGGCCATGCGCAAGCCTCGCCTCGGTTCCTTCGCTTCTTCGGGTCTGGGGTGGTGCCGGTGGTGCCGGTGGTGCCGGTCGGTCAGTTCTTCTGGCTGATCGCCGGCGCGGGCTGGCCCCCGCCGTCGATGTTGCTGTAGTCGGTGTGGACGCGGTCCTGCTCGGTGAACTTCTCGCCGTTCCACCGGTACGTGATCACGTCCTCGCCCGACGGGTAGGCGAGCGTGTCGCTCTTGCCGTAGACGGGCTTGGTGACCACCAGGTCACCCCGGTCGATCTCCGCGTAGACGGGCGGCTGCTCGTCCGAGAACACATTCTCGTACGTGCCGCCCTCGGCCCGGTACACGTACGAGCCCCGCCCCAGCGCATCCGCGCAGGACAGCACGTTGATCACGACGTCGGTGACGGAGCCGCCGGTGACCTTCCCGTAGCTCACGTCGACCGGGTACTCCTTGCCCGTGCACGGCTTGAGGTCCCGCTTGACCTCGGGACTCACCCGCGGGTCCGCCTTCAGCAGTGCGATCGGGTCGATCTTCCGCGCCGGCTTGCCCGAGGGGGTCGGCTGGCTCGGGGCGGTTTCGCTCGGGGAGGCGGGCGCCCCGCTCTTGGCCACCGTCTCGGTGCGGGCTGGCCCGCCGTCGCGCAGCCCGGTCCCGGTCGTGGAGCAACCGGCTGCGAACAGCACGGTGCCGACGAGGACGACCGTCCCCGCCGACATCAATACCAGCGGACTTCTACCGCTCAGGCTTTGGCCATTCAGGCCGCGCACCGCTCACGCCCCTCGTACCGGATGGTGTGGTCCCCGCGGTGTTCACCGCGCTCCAGCGCGCGCATGTCCAGGTCCCGGCTCTCCAGTTCCTGCCGGAGGCGGGCCAGTGCGCGGTGCAGGGTGCTCTTCACGGTACCGGTAGACATGCCGAGTGCGGCAGCCGTCTCCTCGGTGCTCATCTGCTCCCAGTGCCGCAGGACGACCACGCTGCGCTGCTTGGGGGCGAGCACCTTGAGGATGTCCATCAGCAGGGCCCGGTCGGCGCGCTGCTCGGTGCCGTCCTCGACGGAGGCGTCCGGGAGCTGCTCGGTGGGGACCTCTTCGAGCTTGCGGGCGCGCCACCACTCCGTACGGGTGTTGATCATGACGCGGCGCAGGTAGGCGTCGGCCAGGGCCTTGTCGGCGATGCCGTCCCAGCGGCCGTAGGTGCGCACCAGGGCGGTCTGCAGGAGGTCCTGGGCGTCGGTGGGGTCCGGGACGAGGCGCCGGGCGCTGCGCAGCAACGCGTCCTGCCGAGTGCGGACGTACTCCTCGAACCCGAGTACCTCGCCGTGCGCCATCTCTGACCGCCTCCGTTCCGTGCAACCGCTCATCCGCTGCCCAACGACAGACGACGGTACGGAGGCGTTGTCACGAGCCTGTGCGGGCCAGCCTGCGGTGGGCGCACGGACACCCATAGGTTGTGTAACAACGGCTGTGAGCTGGGGTTTCCCCGCAACAAACGGAATGGATCAGTCAGTTTGCGGCGCGGTGTTGCGGCAGCCGGTACATCGCCCCGGCGAGCGGTTCGACCAGCCCGTCGGAGACCAGCCCGTCCAGGGCACGGGCCCGCTGTACGGGCTCGTTCCACACGGTGTCGAGCACGCTCTGCGGAACCGGGCCGACCGCCTCCCGCAGCACGGCCAGCAGCTTGCCGCGGACCTGCCGGTCCGTCCCCGCGTACGTCTGCCCGCGCCGCGGCGGCCCGTCGTGCGCCGGCTTCCCGGCGAGCCGCCACGCGCACAGCCCGGCCACCGGGCAGCGGGCGCAGTCCGGGTTCTTCGCCGTGCACACCAGCGCGCCGAGCTCCATGGAGGCCGCCGCCCAGCGGGCCGCGGTCTCCTCGTCCCCGGGCAGCAGGGCCCGGGCCAGGCGCCGCTCGGCGGCGGTGGTGGCGTTCGGCGGGTACTCGACGCCGGTCGTGGTGCGGGCGAAGACCCGGCGCACGTTGGTGTCGAGCACGGCGTGCCGCTGCCCGTACGCGAAGGAGGCCACCGCGGCCGCCGTGTACTCGCCGATGCCGGGCAGCGCCAGCAGCTGCGCGTGCTCGCGGGGTACGTCGCCCCCGTGCCGCTCCGTTATCGCCACGGCCGCGCCGTGCAGCCGCAGGGCGCGGCGCGGGTAGCCGAGCCGTCCCCAGGCCCGTACGGCCTCGCCGGGGGCCTCGGCCGCCAGGTCGGCGGGTCGGGGCCAGCGGGCCAGCCACTGTTCGTACACGGGCAGGACCCGGCTGACGGGGGTCTGCTGGAGCATGAACTCGCTGACCATGACCCCCCAGGGGCCGGCCTCGGGGCGGCGCCAGGGCAGGTCGCGGGCGTGTTCGTCGAACCAGGCGATGACCGGGGAGTGCAGTGCGTGGGCCGCCTCCGCGGCTTCGGCGGCCGGGGTCCCGGCGGCCGCGGTCTCGGCGGGGGAGGAGGTTGTCCGGGATGCAGTCATGACATACGGCATCCTGGCACGTTTCACCGCCGTCGCGCGGAGCCCGGACCGGTGAACCACAGGGCGGCCGGGTTGCCGCTGGTCCGCATGGCGGCCGCGATCCTACTGATCGGACCGGTCAGCGCGAGGACGAAGACGGCGGCGACGATGCCGCCGCCGACCACGCCCACGGCCACGTCGTGCGGGTAGTGCACGCCGACGAACACCCGCGAGTACGCCATCAGCAGGGCCATCGGCACCGTCAGCAGCACCAGCCGGCGCAGGGCGAGGGCCAGCGCCACGGCGGCCGCACCCGCGATCGCGGAATGGTTGCTCGGGAAGGACCAGTCGCCCGGGGCGGGGCACTCCGCGAGCGAGGCGGCGGCACGGGCCACCGCCCTGCAGGGACGTTCCTCCGTCACGACCAGCTTCACGCTCTCGGAGGCCACGTACGCCACGGCGGTGGCGAGCGGGGCGAGAACGGCGAGCGCCATCGCCCGCGGGCTGCGCTGTCCGCGGGCACGCCACCACACGGATATGAACAGGACGCCGAACAACAGCAGTCCGTATTCGGTCCACACCTCGAAGGCCGACTGCACCCAACCGGGTGCGGAGTGGGCGGAATCGGTGACGTCGCGATAGAGGTCGGAAGTGTCCATGGTCACCGACCGTACTCAACCAGGGGAGATGCCTCCGCACGGGCCCTGGCCGATTCGTTTCGGTCGGCGGTCCGCCGCAGGCCGATCATCGGCAAAACCTGCCGGCTGCGCGGCATGTGGGGCACGGATCGGGCCCCGGACTCTCGTAAAGTTCCGTCCGTGGGATCTATGCGCAATCCGGTCGGGCCGCTCCCCTCCTCCATCTACTGGCGACGGAGGGCCGTGCTGGCGTCCGTTGTCGCGCTCCTCGCACTCCTCGCCGTATGGGCCGTCAGTTCCGCAGGAGGCACGTCGAGCACGAACGGCAAGGGCCAGGAGGGCCCCGACCCCGTCACCTCGATCACGCCGGGACCGTCGGGGTCCGGTCCGGCGATCAGTCAGGCACCGGGCGGACGTACCGAGTCGGGCGGCGGCACGGGCAAGAACGGTGACCCGGGCGCCGGTTCCGGTTCGGGCGGCGGCGCGGGCTCCGGTTCGACGGCGCCCGGGGCCGGCGGCGCCGGCTCCGGAGCGAACGGCGGCGGCACCGGTGGCGCGGCGGCCGTCCCGGCGGACTCGCCTCTGCCCACCTGCTCGTCGAGCTCCCTGCAGTGGGAGGTCAAGAGCGTCAAGAACGAGTACGAGGCGGGCGAGAAGCCCCGTCTCGAACTGATCGCCCGCAACATCACCGGTTCGACCTGCAAGGCCGACCTCGGTCCGAAGCAGGTCGTGCTGACCATCCTTCAGGCGAGCTCCAGCAAGGCCGTCTGGTCCTCGGGCGACTGCCCCGCCGGCCCCGGCAGCGCCTTCTACCGCGTACCGGCGCAGGGCGAGACCAAGCAGACCGTCGAGTGGGACCGCAAGTTCAGCGCCGCCGACCAGTGCCAGACGCCCCCGGCGGGCAGCGCCGTCCCCGACACCTACGTGGTCGAGGCCAAGTTCCCGGGCCTGCCCGTGGCCCGCACCTCCTTCGTCCTCAAGCAGGAGTAGGACGCCCGAGGACCCGAGGACCCCGCCGACGAGCCGGAAGCGAACGGGGTGGGGGGGGGGCGGCGGGCGGGCCCCCCCCCCCCCCCGCCCCCCCCACCCCCCCCCCGCCCCCCCCCCCGCGCCCCCCCGCCCGCGCCCCCCCG
>NZ_JBHXTC010000051.1:0-18349 GCF_042677605.1 Streptomyces sp. NPDC127106
GGAACATCCAGCCCCGCCGGCGTTTGAGGCGCGGGGGTGCGGGGGCGGAGCCCCCGGAGATCCAGCCCCGCCGGCGTTTGAGGCGACGGGGGCCGGGGCCGGAGTCCCCGGTTTCGGGAAGGGCGGGGCGGGCAGCGGCTCCGCGCAGCGGCAGGCGGCAGGCGGCTACGACAGGGCTTCGGCGAGGGCCGCGGCCACGGTGGCCGCGTCGCCCGGGTCGAGGGGCTTGCCCTCGACCGAGGTGACGTACAGCGAGTCCACGGCGTTCGCGCCCAGGGTCGAGACGTGCGCGCTGCGGACCCGCACCCCCGCACCCTCCAGCGCCCGCCCGATCCGGTGCAGCAGCCCCACCGCGTCGGGGGCGCGCACCTCCAGGACGGTGGCGAGCGAGGACACGTCCGGGACCACGGTGACCCGGGGCGGCGGCGGGACCACGCCGCGCCGGCGCGGGTACGCCGCCTCGCGGTCGGCGAGCTTCGCGGAGACGTCGAGGGAGCCGTCCAGGACCCGGACGAGGTCGGCGCGGAGCCGGGCGGCCTCGGGCAGGGAGCCGTACTCGGCGGCGACCCGCCAGTGGAGCACCAGGGCCTCGCCGAGGTGGTCGGGGAGTTCCAGCGCGCGCAGGTCGGCGGCGCGCACGGTGAGCCGGTGCAGGGCGAGGACCCCGGCGACGGCGGGCAGGACGCCCGGCTGGTCGGGGACGGCGACGGCCAGCTCCACTCCGACGGCGTCCTCCTCGTGCCGGGTGTGCAGGGCCAGGACGGGTTCCCCGGTCCGCAGGGCCTCCACGGCGAGGCGTTCCTCCTCGGCGGAGGGTGCCGGGTCGGGCTGCCCGGGGGCGGGGGCCCCGCCGAGGACGGCCGCGACCCGCCGGACGAGGTCGGCGACCAGGGAGGCCCGCCAGGCCGACCAGGCGGCGGGGCCGGTGGCGAGGGCGTCGGCCTCGGTGAGGGCGTGCAGGAGTTCCAGGGTGCCGGGGGTGCCGACGGCCTCGGCGACGGAACGGACCGTCGCGGGGTCGTCGAGGTCGCGCCGGGTGGCGGTCTCGGCCAGCAGCAGGTGGTGGCGGACCAGCGTGGCCAGGACGTCGGCGTCGGCCGGGCCGAAGCCCACGCGTACGGCCGTGTCGCGGGCGATGGTCTCGCCGACGACGCTGTGGTCGCCGGGCCAGCCCTTGCCGATGTCGTGCAGCAGGGCCGCCATCAGCAGCAGGTCCGGGCGGCCGACGCGGCGGGTCATGGCGGAGGCCCGGACGGCGGTCTCCACGAGGTGCCGGTCGACGGTCCAGGTGTGGACGGGGTTGCGCTGCGGGCGGCAGCGGACCCGTTCCCAGTCGGGCAGGAGCGCGGAGACGATGCCCTCGGCCTCCAGGGCCTCCCAGACGCCGACCGTCGGCTCCCCCGCCCCGAGCAGGGTGAGGAGCTGTTCGCGGGCCTCGGCGGGCCAGGGCGTCGGCAGCGGCCGGCTCTGGGCGGCGAGCCGGCGTACGGCGTGCGGCGAGACCGGCAGCCCGGCCTGGGCGGCGGCCGCGCCGAGGCGCAGGGGGAGGGCCGGGTCGCGTTCGGGGCGGGCGGCCAGGGCGAGCACGGCCTCCCCGTCGGACTCGACGACCCCCTCGGCGAGGGGGGCCCGTTCGGGGCTGGCGGCGCGGGCGCCGAGGAGTCCGCGCAGCCGGGGCCGGGCGGCGCGGGCGCGCAGGACGCGGCCGACCTCGCGCCAGGTGACGTCGGCGGCGTAGGCGACGGTCCGGGCGGCCTCGTAGACCTCGCGGAGCAGGGCGTCCGCGTCGAGCAGGCCGAGCCGGGCGGCGACCTGGTCCTGTTCCTGGAGGGCGAGCCGGTCGCCGGCGCGGCCGGTGACGAGGTGGAGGGCGTCGCGGGCGTCGAGGAGCCGGCGCCGGGCGTCGGCGAGTCCCTCGCGGGGGGCGTCGGCGAGCCAGGAGGCGGCGACGGCGCGCAGGGCCGTGATGTCGCGGAGGCCTCCGCGGGCCTCCTTGAGGTCGGGTTCGAGGAGGAAGCGGAGTTCGCCGCACCGCTCGGCCCGTTCCCGGCACATGGCGTGCAGCGCGGGCAGGCGCTTGGGGGCGTGGTTGCGCCAGTCGGCGAGGACGGAGGTGCGCAGGCCGGTGAGGAGGCCGAGGTCTCCGGCGACGGGGCGGGCGTCGAGGAGTCCGAGGTGGACCTTGAGGTCCTCGGCGGCGGTCCTGCGGGCCTCGCCGGGGGTGCGGACCGAGTGGTCCAGGGAGAGGCCGAGGTCCCAGACGGGGTACCAGATGCGGTCGGCGAGGCGGGCCAGGTCGGCGGGGGCGGCCTTGCCGTCGTGGAGCAGGAGCAGATCGAGGTCGCTGCGCGGGGAGAGTTCGCCGCGCCCGTAGCCGCCGACGGCGACGAGGACGGCGCCGCGTACGCCGGTCTCCCGCGCGGCGGTGGTGAACAGGGCGTTCAGCCAGTCGTCGGTCAGCCCGGCCAGCGCGGAACGCCGCGAGGGCCCGGACCGCGGCTCCTCCTGGAGGAGCCGCAGCCGGGCCGCGGCGTAACCGCTGGGTCCCGGGTCGGAGGTGCCCGTGGTCTCTTCGACGCTCGTCACCCAGGGTCTCCCGTCGCTAGAGCGCTTCGGCGCCGCGCTCGCCGGTGCGGACGCGGATGAGGGCGTCCACGGGGACGCTCCACACCTTGCCGTCACCGATCTTGCCGGTGCGGGCGCCCTTCACCAGGATTTCCATGACCGACTCGGCGTCGTCGTCCTCGACGACCACCTCGATGCGGATCTTGGGTACGAGGTCCACGGTGTACTCGGCACCGCGGTAGACCTCGGTGTGGCCGCGCTGACGGCCGTAGCCGCTGGCTTCGGAGACGGTCAGGCCCTGCACTCCGTACCGCTGGAGGGCGTCCTTGATCTCGTCCAGCCGGTGCGGCTTGACGATCGCGGTGATCAGCTTCATGCGTCAACCTTCTTGCTCGCGGCGGCAGCGGGGGCGGCGGTGTGGGCGGTGCTCCGGACGGAGGTGCCGCCGCCGGCCCCGCTGAAGTCGTAGGCGGTCTCGGCGTGCTCGACCTGGTCGATGCCGGAGACCTCGTCGTCCTCGGTGACCCGCATCCCCATCGTCTTGTCGAGGAGGAGGGCGAGCACGGCGGACGCGACGAGAGAGTAGGCGAGGACGGAGAAGACGCCCACGGCCTGCTTGCCGAGCTGTTCCAGGCCGCCGCCGTAGAAGAGGCCGGCCACGTCGGACTGGACCCCGCCGGTGGCGAAGAAGCCGACGAGGAGCGAGCCGACGATGCCGCCGACGAGGTGGACGCCGACGACGTCGAGGGAGTCGTCGTAGCCGAACTTGTACTTGAGGCCGACGGCCATGGCGCACAGCAGGCCGGCGATGGCGCCGATGGCGATCGCGCCGAGCGGGGAGCAGGAGCCGCCGGCGGGGGTGATGGCGACGAGGCCGGCGACCGCGCCGGAGGCGGCGCCGAGGGTGGTGAAGGAGCCGTGGCGCAGCTTCTCGTAGGCGAGCCAGGCGAGCATGGCGGCGGCGGTGGCGACCTGGGTGTTGAGGAACATCACGGCGCCGACGCCGTCGTCGTTGCCGAGCCAGGAGCCGGCGTTGAAGCCGAACCAGCCGAACCACAGCAGGCCGGCGCCGAGCATGACGAGGGGCAGGCTGTGCGGGCGCATCGGGTCCTTCTTGAAGCCGACGCGCTTGCCGATGACGAGGATGACGGCGAGGGCGGCGGCGCCCGCGTTGATGTGGACGGCGGTGCCGCCCGCGAAGTCGATCACGCCGAGTTCGAAGAGCCAGCCGCCGGGGGCCCAGACCCAGTGGGCGACGGGGAAGTAGACGAGGGTGACCCACAGGGCGGTGAAGAGGGCCCAGGCGCTGAATTTGACGCGGTCGGCGAGGGCGCCGCTGATCAGGGCCGGGGTGATGACGGCGAACATGAGCTGGAAGACGGCGAAGACGTAGACCGGGATGGTGTAGCCGTCCCAGAGTTCGGTGATGCCGATGCCGCTGAGGCCGAGGTAATCGGAGGACCAGCCGATGACTCCTCCGGTGTCGGCGCCGAAGGCGATGCTGAAGCCGTAGAGGACCCACAGGACCGTGACGATCCCGAGGCTGATGAAGCTCATCATCAGCATGTTGAGGCTGCTCTTGACGCGGACCATGCCCCCGTAGAAGAAGGCGAGTCCCGGGGTCATCAGCATGACCAGGGCGGAGCAGATGAGCATGAACCCGGTGTTCGCGGCGGAGAGCGTCGGGGCGTCTGCCGCGAGGGTCGTGATGGCTGATGCCATCGGCGTCTCCTCGTCGTCGGTACGTTCGCGTGCGGGCGATCGTGGAACGTGCAGCGGCGCAGGGGGTGGGCCGGGGGTGGTGGGCCCGGTTCCTGAGGGCTGGCCGGTTAATGGCCATGAGATTCGCGCAGGCCGGTTTCCGGCGGCGCCGCTCGATGTTTCGCGCCCGTGACGAAGAGGTCGGACGTGTTACGCGTCCATGAACGCGCGGTTCAAGGGGACCGGCCGCGGCAGCACCCGGGAGTCCTGGCTGGGGGAGCCTGATCGGGCTTCACGGGGTGTCTGCCGCGGCCGGGGCCTCGGGGGGCGGCCGGGTGGGGCCGTCAGACGGCCTCCGCGGCCTCGGGGAGCCGGGCGGCGAGGTGGTCGGTGAGCTGGACCACCTCGGCGACGTCGCCGTACTCACGGGCGGCGGTGTCGACGGTCTTCCGCAGCCGGGTGTTCACCCTTTCGGACCGAATCTTTCCGGCCACTTCGAGGGCCCGGTCGACGAGGACGACGGCCTGCTTGGGCTCGCGCTGGAGCAGGTGCACCGTGGCCATGCCGATGAGGTTGAGGGCGTAGGAGCGCTGGTGCACTTCGTCCTTGCCGAAGAGATCGACGGCCCGTTCCATGACGGGTTCGGCGAGGGAGGCGTACATGGGGCTGCGGCCGGCGACGTAGGCGAGGTCGCGGTAGGAGTGCGAGTTCTCGCCGTTGAGCTCGGCCTCGGTGAAGAAGCGGATCCAGTCGGGCTCGGGCTCGTTGCCGAAGGCGATGTCGCCGAAGGTGTCCTCGGCCATGCGGACGGCCCGCTTGCAGCGGCTGGGCTGGCCCATGTTGGCGTAGGCGCGGGCCTCCATCGCATACAGCATGGACTGGGTGCGGGGGCCGGCGCAGTCGCGGCTGCCGTACTGGGCGAGGTGGATGAGTTCCAGGGCGTCCTCGGGGCGGCCGAGGTGGATCATCTGGCGGCTCATGTTGGAGAGGATGTACGAGCCGAGGGGCTTGTCGCCGGCCTCCTTGGCGGCGTGCAGCGCGAGGACGAAGTACTTCTGCGCGGTGGGGTGCAGCCCGACGTCGTAGCTCATCCAGCCGGCGAGTTCGGCGAGTTCGGCGGCGACCTTGAACAGCCGCTTCATCACGGGCGCCGGGTGGGTCTCCTGGAGCAGGTCGGTGACCTCGTGGAGCTGGCCCACGACGGCCTTGCGGCGCAGTCCGCCGCCGCACTGGGCGTCCCACTGGCGGAACATCACGGTGGTGGATTCGAGGAGGTCGAGTTCCGGTTCGGACAGCCGGGGCGGGCGGTGGCCGCTCAGCGCTCCGCCGGAACCGGGCTCGCGGACGGCCGGGTCGGCGGCCGGCGCCGGGACCAGCCAGCGCTGCATGGGCTCGATGAGGGCGGGGCCCGCGGAGAGGGCGAGGGAGGTCCCGAGGAAGCCGCGGCGGGCGAGCATCAGGTCGCTGCGGGAGAACTCGCCGAGCAGTTCGACGGTCTGCGGGCCGGCCCAGGGCAGGTCCACGCCGGAGACGGACGGCGTCTGGTGGGCGGTGCGCAGGCCGAGCTGCTCGATGGCGACGACCGAGCCGAACCGCTCGGAGAACAGCTCGGACAGGATGCGCGGGACGGGCTCGCGGGGCTGTTCGCCGTCGAGCCAGCGGCGCACCCGGGACGTGTCCGTGCTGATGTGGTGGGCACCCATCTGCCGGGCGCGCCGGTTCACCTGGCGGGCGAGTTCGCCCTTCGACCAGCCGCTGCGCACGAACCAGGAAGTCAGCTGTTCGTTGCGGGCGGCTGGGCCCGGGAGGTCCGTTTCTCCACTCGTTCCGCTTGCGCCGTTGCCGCTCACTGGAACGCCCCCATCCGCTCAGTCCGTTCTCACGAAACCCTGGCCGTGGCGGCGGGCGCCGCCGGGGACCTTCACAGGTCCTTCACGCCTTGCCTCCGGCATAACCACATTCGGGTCCGCCTTTCGGGTTCGTGCACCGAAAGTAATCCTACGATCACCCCCGGGGCGAGCCCGATCGTCGAAACGCCACCATTCGCCACCCCTTCGTTTGGAGAAGCCACCCGCCAGGCGCGATTCACTTGGCACCGAGCCAAAAACGATCGGTTGGACGGGAGTGCGCTCGGGGCGCGCGCGGCGAGGAGTGCGCCGGGCATACCGCCGGAAACCGGGCCCGGGCCGCATCCGCCCGACCTCGTCACCACCGTCGTAACCACCGGCGCATCCAACCCGTTGGAGGGGGCATGGGCATGGGCTTCACGATCGGCAGCAGCCGCAGCACCAAGGAATTCCGCTCCGGCGCCCGGCGGCGCGGCCGGACGTCGGAGTGCACGGCGGTGGCGGAGTACACCGGGCTGTGGGGCTGGGACGCGGTCCCCGGCGCCCGGGCCGCGGCACCTGCCCGCAACTGCTCCTGCGGCCACGCGGACTGCCCCGCGCCGGGCGCGCATCCGCTGCCGCTCGCCCCCACCGTCAAGGCGGGCGCCACCCTGGACGAGGTCACCGCGACCTGGGGCGAGTACCCGGGCGCGGCGGTCCTGCTGCCGGTGGGCCGCGGCTTCGACGTCATCGAGGTCTCGGCGGAGGCCGGACGCCGGGCGCTGGTCCGGCTGGAGCGGATGGGCCTACCGCTCGGGCCGGTCACCGTGACCCCGGACGGCCGGGCCCAGTTCTTCGTGGCCCCGGGCGCGGCGGCCGAGCTGCCGCAGCTGCTGTACCGGATGGGCTGGGACGACGCCGACCTGGACCTGCGCGCCCTCGGGCACGGGGCCTTCGTGACCGCCCCGCCGTCCGACCACGCCGGCCTCGGCCCCGTCGGCTGGCTGCGCCCGCCGGCCCTCGACTCCGCGGGCGGTCCGCCACAGGCCCGGCTCCTGCTGGGCACGCTCGCGTACATCTGCCACCGGCTGCGGCGGTAGCGTCCCGCGCGACGGGCTGTGGGCCGGGCCGCCGCGGGACGGGCCCGCACGGCCGGCTCCCGGCCACATGCTGCGGCGCCCCCGCGTTCCGGGGGGAACGGGGGGGCGCCGGGGCGTGCGTACGGGGCTCAGTCGCCGATCAGGGCGTCGACGAAGGCCTCCGGCTCGAAGGGCGCCAGGTCGTCCGGGCCCTCGCCGAGGCCGACGAGCTTGACCGGGACGCCGAGCTCGCGCTGCACGGCGACGACGATGCCGCCCTTGGCGGTGCCGTCGAGCTTGGTGAGCACGATGCCGGTGATGTCCACGACCTCGGCGAAGACGCGGGCCTGGGTGAGGCCGTTCTGCCCGGTGGTGGCGTCGAGGACGAGCAGGACCTCGTCCAGCGGGCCGTGCTTCTCCACGACGCGCTTGACCTTGCCGAGCTCGTCCATGAGGCCGGTCTTGGTGTGCAGGCGGCCGGCGGTGTCGATGAGCACCACGTCGGCGCTCTCCGCGATGCCCTCCTTGACCGCGTCGAAGGCGATGGAAGCGGGGTCGCCGCCCTCGGGACCGCGCACGGTGCGCGCGCCGACCCGCTCGCCCCAGGTCTGGAGCTGGTCCGCGGCGGCGGCGCGGAAGGTGTCGGCGGCGCCGAGCACAACGCTGCGGCCGTCGGCGACGAGGACACGGGCGAGCTTGCCGGTGGTGGTGGTCTTGCCGGTGCCGTTGACGCCGACGACCATCACGACGCCGGGCGTGCCGGTGCCGCTCTCGGTCTTCACGACACGGTCGAGGTCGGTGCCGATCAGGGTCAGCAGCTCCTCGCGCAGCAGGGCCCGCAGATCGGCCGGGGTGCGGGTGCCGAGCACCCGGACCCGCTCGCGGAGCCGGTCGACCAGCTCCTGGGTGGGGACGACGCCGACGTCGGCGACGAGGAGGGTCTCCTCGATCTCCTCCCAGGTTTCCTCGTCGAGGTGCTCGCGGGACAGCAGCGTGAGCAGCCCCTTGCCGAGGGAGTTCTGCGAGCGGGCGAGCCGTGCGCGGAGCCGGACGAGGCGGCCGGCGGTGGGCTCGGGCACCTCGATCTCGGGGGCGGGAGCGGCCTGGGCCGGGACGACCGGCGGCGCCTCGGGAGCCGCAGGGGCCGCCGCCTCCGCCTCGGGGAGTACGACCTCCTCGATCGTGCGGCGCGGCTCTTCCGCCGTCGTGGCGGCGTCCTCCCCCACCTGCGGTTCGGCGGGCGGGGCAGTGATGGTCGGCGTGCTCGGCGGTGCCGGGGGCGGCAGCTGCTTCTTCCTGCGGCTGCCGACCACGAGCCCGCCGGCCACGACGACCGCGACCAGGGCGATGAGTAGAGCAATGATGAGGATGTCCATAGCGAAACTCAGTATGCGCGACCCGGTCGCCGGGCCCGGGGCATCCCCGCTCCGGCCGCGGTTGCGCCGCGGTCGGGTCCGGCCCGTCCCGCTCTCCGGCCATCCGCCGCGGTTTGTACCTTTCAGGTGATAACGGCAATGATGGGTGACTCTCTGCACACCACTCCATCGGAGCACGCATGCCTGCCGAGTCCGCCGACGGCGCCATAGAGACCCGCGGTCTGGAACCCGTACCCGACGACGAGCGCACCGGCCGGGTCCGGGAGCTCTTCCCCACCTGGGTCGCCGCCAACATCAGCGTGCTGCTGCTGACCATGGGCGCCGGACTGGTGATCTTCAACGGGCTCAACATCTGGCAGGTGCTGGTCGTCGCGGTAACCGCACCCGTCGTCTCGTACGGGCTCGTGGGCCTGATCTCCCTCGCCGGCCGGCGCGGCGGTGCGCCCGGCATGGCGCTGTCGCGGGCGGTGTTCGGGCAGCGCGGCAACCTCTTCCCCGGGGCGCTCATCTGGATCGCCCGGTGGGGCTGGGAGACCATCAACGCGGTCAGCGGCGCGTTCGCCCTGCTGACGGTGCTGGACCTGCTGTTCGGCGTACAGAAGAACACCGCGCTGATCGTGGTCACCCTGCTGTTGTTCGTCGGCTGCACCTTCCTGGTCTCCGGGCTCGGGATCAGCGCGCTGCGGGTGTGCTCGACCTGGTCGACGTACCTGTTCGGCGGGTTCAGCCTGCTGGTGCTGGGCTGGCTGGTCGCGGAGACCGACTGGTCCGCGGTGTTCGGCAAGCCGGCCGGCTCCACCGCGATGATGGTCGCGGGCATCGGCACGATCGCCGCGGGCGGCATCAGCTGGGTGCCGTCCGGCCCGGACTTCACCCGCTACCTGCCGCGCACGGCATCGACCAGGGGGGTGGTCGGCGCCACCGTCGGCGGCGCGGCCGTCGTCGTCATCCCCATGGTGCTGATGGGCGCGGTCATGGCGGTCGGGACCCCGGACCTGGCCTCCGCGCAGGACCCGGTCTCCTTCATCGGCCGCCTGCTGCCCGCCTGGATCGCGGTCCCGTACCTGCTGATCGCACTCCTCGGCATGCTGCTGATCAACTCGATGTCCATGTACTCGGCCGGGTTCACGGCGCAGACCCTCGGCATCAGGGTGCCGCGCGCGGCCGCGGTCAGCGTCAACGCCGCGATCAGCCTGGTCTTCGGCTTCCTGCTGATGGTCGTCGCCACCAGCTTCTTCGGCTCGTTCATCTCCTTCCTGACGCTGCTGGCGGTGGCCTTCTCCGCGTGGATCGGCGTCTTCGGCGTGGACATGCTGCGCCGGACGTCCTACGACGGGACCGCGCTGCTGGACACCTCGCGGACCAGTGCCTACTGGTACCGGGGCGGGTACGCCTGGCAGGCCATGGCGGCGTGGGGCGCGGCCCTCGCGGTGGGCCTGCTGTTCACCAGGGTCGACTGGTTCGCCGGGCCGCTGGCCGACACCTGGATCGGCGCGAACGGCCTGGGCTGGGCTGCCGGCATCCTCACCTCCGGGGCGCTGTACGCCGTACTGCCGCGCACGGCGCGGACGGAGTCGGCGGACCCGGCGGGCGGGCAGCCGGAGGTGGCGGCCGGGCGGTCCGAGCGGGCCGCGTCCCCGACCCGCTGACGCACCCCTGTCCAACTGACGCTCCGTCAGCTACGGTCCCCTTCGCCCGCCCAACCGCATCCGGCGAAGGGGACCTCCTCATGCCCGTCACCGTGGCCCGGTTCAACCTCGTCGATCCGAACGGCACCCCCGGGAGCCTGTCCGCCCGCTACCGGGCGGCACTGGAGATGGCACGGTACGCGGACGACCGCGGCGTCGACACCGTCCAGACCGAGGAGCACCACGGCACGGACAACAACTGGCTGCCCTCGCCGTTCGCGTTCGCGGGCGCGGTCCTCGGCGCCACCCGGCGGATCTCCGTCACCGTCTCGGCCGTCATCGGCCCGCTGCACGACCCGCTGAGGCTGGCCGAGGACATCGCCGTCCTGGACCTGCTGAGCGGCGGGCGGCTCGTCACCGTCGCGGGGATCGGCTACCGGCCCGAGGAGTACGAGCAGCACGGCGTCGAGTGGGGCCGGCGCGGCCGGCTCCAGGACGAGCTGCTCGAAACGCTGCTCGCGGCGTGGACGGGCGAGCCGTTCGCCTTCCGCGGCCGCACCGTGCGGGTGACCCCGGCGCCTTTCACCCGGCCGCACCCGCTGCTGCTGGTCGGGGGCAGTTCGCAGGCCGCGGCACGGCGGGCGGCCCGGTTCGGGCTGCCGTTCTTCCCGAGCGCGCACCTGCCGGAGCTCCAGGCGTACTACGCGGCGCGGCTGGCGGAGTACGGCACGGAGGGCTTCTGCCTGATGCCGGCGGCCGAGACGCCGCTGCTGCACGTCGCCGAGGACCCGGACCGGGTGTGGGCCGAGTACGGCGGCTGCTTCCTGCACGAGGCGGGCACGTACGCGTCCTGGCAGTCGAAGGACATCCGCAGCGCCGTGCGGTCGCGCGCGCGGACGGTCGAGGAGCTGCGCGCGGAGGGCGTGTACCGGGTGCTGACCCCGGACGAGGCGGTCGGGTACGCCCGGGCCGCCGGCGACGCGGGGAACCTGGTGCTGCACCCGCTGTGCGGCGGGATGCCGCCGGACGAGGGCTGGCGCAGCCTGCACCTGCTGTGCGAACAGGTGCTGCCCCGGCTCAGGAGCTGAGCCGGGGCAGCACCCGGTGCGAGAGGAGTGGGGGTTGTTGGCGGGGGTGGTTACCCCATCTCCTCCAACGCCTTGCCCTTGGTCTCCGGCACCCACTTGAGGATGAACGGGATCGAGAGCAGGGCGAAGCCGGTGTAGATCATGTAGGCGCCGGACAGGTTCCAGTCCGACAGCGTCGGGAAGGTGACGGTGACCAGCCAGTTGGCGACCCACTGGGCGGCTGCGGCGACACCGAGCGCCGCGGCGCGGATCCGGTTGGGGAACATCTCGCCGAGGAGCACCCAGACCACCACGCCCCAGGACAGGGCGAAGAAGAGCACGAAGGAGTGCGCGGCGACGAGAGCCACGGTGCCCTGGGTCTCGGGGATGGAGATCTCGCCGCCGACCTCGGTCTTGTACGAGAACGCCCAGGCGGCGGCGCCGAGGGAGACGGCCATGCCGGCCGAGCCGATCAGGGCGAGCGGCTTGCGGCCGAGCCGGTCGACGAAGATCATCGCAATCACGGTGCCGACGATGTTGATGATCGACGTGGTGAACGAGTAGAAGAAGGAGCTGCTCGGGTCGATGCCGACGGACTGCCACAGCGAGGAGCTGTAGTAGAAGATCACGTTGATGCCGACGAGCTGCTGGAAGACCGACAGGCCGATGCCGACCCAGACGATGGGCAGCAGGCCGAAGCGGCCGCCGAGCAGGTCCTTGAAGGTGGACTTGTGCTCGGACTTCATCGCGTGCTCGATCTCGCGGACGCGGCCGTCGAGGTCGGCGCCGGAGCCCTCGACCTCGGCGAGCACCTTGCGGGCTTCGTCGGTACGGCCGACGGAGATCAGGAAGCGGGGCGACTCGGGGATGACGAAGGACATCAGGCCGTAGAGCACGGCCGGCACGACCATGACGCCGAGCATCCACTGCCAGGCCTCGAAGCCGGCGATGTCGCCGCGCTGGTCGCCGTCGGCGAGGTTGAGGATGCCCCAGTTGACGAGCTGGGAGACGGCGATGCCGATGACGATGGCGGCCTGCTGGAACGAGGCGAGCCGGCCGCGGTAGGCGGGCGGGGAGACCTCGGCGATGTAGGCGGGGCCGATGACGGAGGCCATGCCGATGCCGAAGCCGCCGATGACGCGCCAGGTGGCGAGGTCCCACAGGGCGAACGGCAGGGCCGAGCCGAGGGCGCTCGCCGTGAACAGGACCGCGGCGATCTGCATGCAGCGGATGCGGCCGATCCGGTCGGCGATGCGGCCGGCCGTGGCGGCGCCGAGCGCGCAGCCGATCAGCGCGGCGGCGATGACCTGGGCGAGGGCCTCGGAGCCGATGTCGAACCGCTCGCGGACGGCGACGACCGCGCCGTTGATGACGGAGCTGTCGTACCCGAAGAGGAAGCCGCCCATCGCCGCGGCGGCGGTGATGAAGACGACGTGCCCGAGGTGGTCGGGATGGGCGGCGCGCCCGCTGCCCGGGGCCGGGGCTGCGCTCCTGCTGCTGCTCAAGGTGTGCTCCTGCATGCCCGGCTGCGGTGGCGGGCGGGGTGGGTGGGTGGTGCTTCCAGTGGCGCACAGCCGAAGATCCGGCACCACTCGAATGGATAGGGCGGCGGAGCGAGCTTATGTGTTCAGTTCTTGAAGTCAATAGGGGGAGGGGACTCCGCGGAGCGAGCGGGGTGGCGAGAGGTTTCGGGAGGCCGAAGGGCAGGACATTCACTTCTTGAAGCGAATCGAGGTCAGCGAAGCCGCTGGCTGATCACCTTGGAGACGCCGTCGCCCTGCATGGATACGCCGTAGAGGGCATCGGCGACCTCCATCGTCCGCTTCTGGTGCGTGATGACGATCAGCTGCGAGCTCTCCTGGAGCTCCTCCATGATCCGGATCAGCCGTTGGAGGTTGGTGTCGTCGAGCGCCGCCTCGACCTCGTCCATCACGTAGAACGGGCTCGGCCGGGCCTTGAAGATGGACACCAGCAGGGCCACCGCGGTCAGCGACCGCTCGCCGCCGGAGAGCAGCGACAGCCGCTTGACCTTCTTGCCCGGCGGCCGGGCCTCGACGTCGACACCGGTGGTCAGCATGTTGCCGGGGTCGGTGAGGACGAGCCGCCCCTCGCCGCCCGGGAACAGCCGGGAGAAGACCCCCTCGAACTCCCGGGCGGTGTCCCGGTACGCCTCCGCGAAGACCTGCTCGACGCGCTCGTCGACCTCCCGTACGACCTGGAGCAGGTCGGCGCGGGTCTTGCGGAGGTCTTCGAGCTGCTCGCTCAGGAACTTGTGGCGCTCCTCCAGCGCCGCGAACTCCTCCAGTGCGAGCGGGTTGACCTTGCCGAGCCGCTGGTGGGCGCGCTCGGCGGCCACCAGCCGCTTCTCCTGCTGGGCGCGGACGAACGGGCCGGGCCGGTTGCGGGGGTGCTCCGGGTCCGCGGGGAGTTCCTCCCCTTCGGCCGGTGGGCTCGGCGGCACCGGCTGGTCGGGTCCGTACTCGGCGACGAGGGCGGCGGACTCGACCCCGAACTCCTCCAGGGCGCGGCCCTCCACCTGTTCGATGCGCAGCCGCTTCTCGGCCCCGAGGACCTCGCCGCGGTGGACGGAGTCGGTGAGCTTGTCCAGTTCGCCCTTGAGGTCCCGGCCGCGCCCCCGAGCCTCGGCGAGTTCCCGCTCGCGCAGCGCCTTGGCCTCCTCGGCGGCGGCGCGCTCCTGCTCGGCGCGGCCGACGGAGACGTCGACGTGCGCGAGGAGCTGGCGGGCGCCGTCGGCGACGGCCCGGGCCACCCCGGCCTCGTACTGCAGCCGCCGGCGGCGGCGCTCGGCCCGCGCCCGCGCCTCGCGCTCGGCGCGGGCGCCGCGGTCGAGCGCGTCGGCCCGGCCGGCCAGGCCCTTGACCCGCTCCTCGTGGGTGCGCAGTTGGAGGCGGGCCTCCATCTCGGTCTGCCGGGCGTTGGCCCCGTCGGCGGCGAGCCGGTCGCGCACTGCGGTGTCCGGCTCCTCCCCGCCCTCGTCCCCGGCAGGGCCGCTCTCCTCGGCGGCGGCGAGCCGTTCGGCGCACTCCGCCACCTCGGCCAGGGCCTGCTCCAGCGCGTCCTGCGCCTTGGCCGCGGCGGCCGCCGTACGCTCGGCCTCGCCCGCAGCGCCCTTGGCCTGCCCGGCGAGCCGTCCGAGCTGCTGGGCCGCCCCGGCCCTGGCCTGCTCCGCGGCCCGGCGCTGCTGACCGGCCTCCTCGACCCGGGCGGCGAGTTCGCGGCGCAGTTCCCGGGCGGCCTCCTGGGCCTCGCCGAGTTCCTTGCACTGCCCGTCCAGCCGGTCCAGCTCGGCGGCCGCCTCGTCGACGGCGGCCTGCACCTCGATCAGGCTGGGGGCGGCCGCGGAGCCGCCGTGCGCGTGGTGTGCCCCGAGCACGTCGCCGTCGAGGGTGACGGCCACTGCGTCGGGGCGGGCCACGACGAGCGCCTCGGCCTCCTCCAGAGTTCCGACGACCACGTAGTCCCGCAGCACCCGCGCCACGGCCCGCACCAGCCCGGGCTCCCCGTGCACGAGCTCGGCCACGGGCGCCCCAGGCGTCCCTGGCGCCCCGAGGGGCCCGCCGTCGGGACCGCCCGGCGCGGCGGCCGGAACGGCCGCACCCGGCTGCGGGGCGGCCGGGTCGGAAGCCGGGACCGCCGGGTCGGAAGCCATGGCCGCCGGGTCCGGGGTGATCAGGAAGGCTGCGCGGCCTGCGTCCGCGGCGCGGAGGTGGCGGATGGCCCCGGCGGCCGCAGCCGGCGAGGCGACGGCCACGGCGTCGGCCGCGGCGCCGAGGGCCGCGGCGACCGCGGCCTCGTGGCCCGGGGTGACCGTCAACCGCTCCGCGGCCGGGCCGAGGAGTCCGGTCAGCCGTTCCTTCGCGGCGAGCACCGCCCCGGTGCCGTCCTTGCGGCGCAGCCCGAGCGCCAGCGCGTCCCGGCGGGCCGCGACCGCCGCCCGGGAGCGCTCGGCGGCTGTGGCCGCGTCCCGTGCCGCCGCGAGGGCGGTCTCCGCCGCCGCCAGCTCCGCCCGCGCGGCCTCGTACGCGCCGTCCGCCTCGGGCTCGTCGAGCCCGCCGACCTCCTCGGCCAGCGCCTCGTACTCCGCCTGCGCGGCAGCCGCCCGCAGCTCCGCCTCGTCGCGGGCCGCCACCAGCCGGTCGATCTCGGCCTGCGCCGCCCCGGCCCGGGACCGGGCCGCGCCCAGCCGCCCCGTCAGCCGGGCCAGGGACTCGCGCCGGTCGGCGATGGCCCGCGCCGCGTCCCGCAGCCGCCGCTCCTCCTCGGCGAGGGCCCGCTCCAGCTCGGCGCGGTGCTCGACCGTGTCCTCCAGGGCGCGGGAGGCCGCCTCCAGGGCCGCCGTCAGCTCCGCCTCCTGCTCGCGGATGCGTGCCGCCTCGCGCTCCATGTCCTCGGGGTCGCGGCCGCGCCGCTCCTCCTCGGCCGGAGCGGTGGCCGACTTGACCCGTGCCTCGGCGAGGGACGCCGTACCGCGCACCCGTTCGGCCAGCTGCGACAGCGCGTACCAGGTCTGCTGCGCCCGCTGGAGCCGCGGCGTGAGCTGCCGCACCGTTTCCTCCAGCTCCGCCTCCCGCCGCTGCGCCTCCGCGAGCTGGGCCTCGGCGGCTTCCTTGCGCTCCTTCAGCGCCGCCTCGTCGGCGATCTCCGCCGCCAGGGCGGTGCGCAGCGTGACGAGGTCGTCGGCGAGGAGCCGCAGCCGGGCGTCGCGCAGGTCGGCCTGGATCACGGCGGCCCGCCGGGCCACCGCGGCCTGCCGCCCCAGCGGTTTGAGCTGGCGGCGCAGTTCGTCGGTGAGGTCCTGTACGCGGGCCAGGTTGGCCTGCATCGCGTCCAGCTTCCGCAGCGCCTTCTCCTTGCGCTTGCGGTGTTTGAGGACGCCGGCCGCCTCCTCGATGAAGGCGCGGCGGCCCCCCGGATCGGCGTGCAGGACGGAGTCCAGCTGGCCCTGGCCGACGATGACGTGCATCTCGCGGCCGATGCCGGAATCGGAGAGCAGTTCCTGGATGTCGAGGAGCCGGCAGGTGTCGCCGTTGATCTGGTACTCGCTGCTGCCGCCACGGAACATGATCCGGGTGATGGTGACCTCGGCGTAGTCGATCGGCAGGGCGCCGTCGGAGTTGTCGATGGTCAGCGAGACCTCGGCGCGCCCGAGCGGCGGCCGGCCGGTCGTCCCGGCGAAGATGACGTCCTCCATCTTCCCGCCGCGCAGGGACTTGGCGCCCTGCTCCCCCATGACCCAGGAGAGCGCGTCCACCACGTTGGACTTGCCGGAGCCGTTGGGGCCCACCACGCAGGTGATGCCGGGCTCGAAGCGCAGGGTGGTGGCGGAAGCGAAGGACTTGAAGCCTCGCAGGGTCAGGGACTTGAGGTGCACGCCGCCGGACTCTACCTGTCGCTTTCGGTTTCACCCATGAAGGTGCAGGGCACAAGTGACCTCAAGGAATTCAGCTCCGCAAAAGAATGAAGGGACGCCGAAGCGTCCCTTGCAGATCGTGCGGGGCTGGAGTCGAGCGACGAGTGAGCGAATCAGGTGAGCGCAGGCTCCGCCTGGGGTACGTCGATGTCGATGCGGTCCAGCAGCGAGTCTCCGTGCTGAGCGGCGGCCGCGTTCAGCGCGTCGTTTTCGGACTGAATCCGTACGAGCTCGGACTCGAGGTCCTGGACGCGCTGCTGAAGCCGTCGCATCTCGGCGAGGAGTCGCGGGTCGGAACCGCCGACGTAACCGAGAAGCGCCTTTGCCATGATGGATGGTCCTCCACACTGAGTGACCGACCGAAGCGGTGTGGGTCGTGAGGGAATCGCACCCGCGGATGTCCGACAGCGACGGCCAGTCACTGCGCTTACTACTCCATCACTGCCAAACAGCTCAGGTGCGCGGGGCTTCCAGCGTCTCACCAAAAAGTTTGACGGTCAACACGATCACGCCCCGTATCGGCGGGCCGCCCGGTTCCCCCAAGGGGCGTGGAGATCGTCCGCTGCTTCGAGCGTTTCACGGTTCGGCGTCCCCGGCAATGCGCTCCGGGCCACCGCCGGGAGGCGCCCCGGGGCGAACGCGCAGATCCGGCCCCCTGTGCGAGGTCCGGAGATGTGATCAGTACATGATCATCCGGACGCTCACCTGATCGCGAAGTCGTCATAGCCGCCGCGCGGCGCCCCCCAGATTTCCGTCACCCCGTCGACCCTCCCGGGCGTGTCGGCGGAGCACAGCCAATCGAGCAGCCGGTGGCAATTCTCACGTTGACCTTCGGCCACCACCTGCACTCGCCCGTCGTCGAGGTTGAGCGCGAAGCCGACGAGCCCGCCGATCTCCAGCGCATTGGCCCTGGTGAACCAGCGGAAGCCCACTCGCTGTACACGGCCGCGCACCCAGGCGGTCAGGCGGACATCTTCGTTCATGCGTGAACGCTAACCGGGAGGGCGATCACGGAGGGCATCGCCCCCGGGCCCCGGGACGGTACAGTCGCGCAGCAACGAACTCACCCATTTGGGTGCACAAAGGATGATCTTGGACTTGTGAGGAAGGCAGGACCAATGGGACGCCACCGACTTCCCGCCGCGCCGCGCCGCGCCGACCGGCGCCCCACCGCGGTGCGCGCCGGCCTGCTGGGTGTCTCCGTGGCCGTGGTGCTGGCCACGGCGGCCGTCACCACCGGCGTGGTGCCGGTGGGCTCCTCCTTCCCCTACCTGGGGGTCACCGCGGCCGGCTCCGCCACCGACCGCACGGAGGCGAAGCCCGCGAGCACCCCCGGGTCCGGCCTCCCGGCCGAGCAGCAGGGCGGCCTCGCCAACCTGTCCGCCCGCGCCTCCTCCGCCCCCGACCCGGCCACCGCGCCGCCTTCGGGCTCCCCGTCGGCATCGCCCTCCTCCTCGGCCTCTCCCTCCCCGTCGGCCTCGCCGAGCACGTCCGCCTCCCCTTCCCCCTCGGCATCGGCCCCGGCGCCGGAGAAGAACGCCACCGCTCCGAAGCCGGCCGCCCCCCCGGGGGGGGCCCCCCCCCCCCCCGCCCCCCCCCCCCAACCCCCCCACCCCCCCCCCCCCCACACCCCCCCCCACCACCACCCCCACCCCCCCCCCCCCCCCCCCCCCCCC